>NZ_JAOQJY010000021.1:0-64664 GCF_025567525.1 Gallintestinimicrobium propionicum
CCATCTGTCTACGACTCTTAATTCAATACCATTTTCATCACACTTCGCTTTAAGCTTAGTTCTAAATTCATAGAACTTTTGTGATGCAACGGCTTTTGATAGATGTCTGTTCTTCATCATTCCCGATACATTCAAATCTTCAATCGTTATATAAGATGGCTTGGTTTTCACTATCTCGGCTATTGATTTATTGATATAATCAGTACGGATATTATCTATTTTATGATGAAGTCTTTGCACTTTGAGCTTTTGCTTTTGTATATTCTTTTGAGTGGACTCCCCTTTCTTTAAATTTTCATACTTGCGTGAGAGGCATCTTTGTTCTCTGCGCAATTTCTTTTCCAATTTCTTAACTCTTGCTGACTTATTGATATTTTTATAAGTTTTACCATTAGAAACAATCGCCAAGTCTTTCAAACCTAGGTCAATTCCTATACCGTCATTGCTATTATTAGCAATCTTAGCGTCGGGAATTTCTACAAGAACTGACACATAATATCTACCTGCTTTGATGGATACTGTACCGCTTTTGATTTTCCATCCGTCTTTAGTTGTTGGTATATAGCCTTTTTCTTTCATGCGTACCCAACCTAAAGTTGGTATGTTTAATCTATGTCTCTCACATCTACAATCTTTAGGATTGTTCTTTACGAAATACATTTTTACATCAGACTTACCTTTCCTTTTGAAATTAGGAAAAGCACTTTGGTGTTTAAAAAATCTTGTAAATGCAGTACATCCATCTTCAATAGATTTTTTTACAGCTTTTGAATATGCTTCTTTGATCCATATTTTATCAGGATTATTAGGAATGTACTCATTATTGAGCCATACGCTAAAACTCTTGCCGGTCATAAACTTTTCACCCTTATCGTATAAAGCTTTGTTGTGACCGAGATAGAAGTTGTAGACGTATCTACAAATGCCGATAGTCTTGTTGATCTTGATTTTTTGCTCGACGGTCGGATTGATTTCCGTTTTGAAGCTCTTTAGCAATTTCCGCATCCCCTTCTATTTGTTTTTTATACTTACGAAGGCCGTACAATCTACAAGAAAAAACGTGAAGTATGGATACAATATCCTGTACAAGTTCTTCCTGCGGTGATAATTCTTCATTATTCACTACCACTATGGTTGTATTAAACTTCATACAGAATTTTTCAAACCAATCATAGCCAAATCTGACAAATCTATCTTTATGTGTAACTATAATAGTTTTGATTTTTTGTTCCATTACTTCATCTAATAATTGATTCCACTTTTTACGATTGTAGTTAAGCCCACTTCCATAATCTTCAATACATTGATCTACAATGATACCTTTAGCATTGCAAAACTGACGTAAAAAAGTTACTTGATTTTGTAAATCATCTTTTTGGTTTCTTGTAGATACTCTGGCATAAATAACAATCTGACGATTATCGTTTTCAGTATTTATGTCCTTAAACTGAAGATATTGGTCATAAGTATAATAACGCCTATCAGTTGGAGTTCGATTTGCTTTCAGAATCCCCTCTCTATCCCAGCGTTGTAACGTTTTGACAGAGACACCCAATAATTCAGCAAAATCTTTTGGTTTGTAATTAGTGATATTAGATGTGTTCATAACAATGCCCTCCTCGAGTATATTTTAACACATTTAATCACTATTGAGAATGATTTTGATTACTTAAAGTTTCCTCCTGTCCTTCCATTCCCAGTATAACAAATTCCACGCCATATACGGTAGACTTTTTTCGAATTTTGACCGTATTTCTCGACGCTCCGATGCTTTCCGCATATTCTTTATGCTCCAAAACGGAGGATTCTTCCGTATCCAAATCGCATTGTTCCATAATAGTCCTATCTTCGTACTACCTTAAAAGGTACTACCCCATAACCACGAAGACCCCACAGAAGAGATTTCTCCCTTCTGTGAGGTCTTCGGAATTATTGTTTACAGCCTTTTACTTAAAGTATGCCACACCGGACTCGAAGATCTTCAGATCCTGTTCGCCGTAGATATTCTGTGCAACGCTTCTGTCGCGGCGCTCGGAGTGCGCCATTTTGCCCAGGATACGTCCATCCGGAGAGGTGATGCCTTCGATCGCGCTGTAGGAGCCATTGATATTCCATTCTTCATCCATGGAAATTCTTCCTTCCGGATCGGAATACTGGGTTGCTACCTGTCCGTTTGCAAACAGCTTGTCAATCCACTCCTTCGGAGCTACGAAACGTCCCTCACCGTGGGATGCCGGATTGACATATACTTTTCCAAGCTCAGCGCCCTGCAGCCAGGGAGACTTGTTGGAAACCACCTTGGTGTATACCATCTTGGAAATGTGACGGTTGATCGTATTAAAGGTCAGGGTCGGAGAATCGTCCTTCTGTCCGACGATTTCGCCGTAAGGAACCAGACCGAGCTTAATTAACGCCTGGAATCCATTACAGATACCAAGACATAAGCCATCTCTTTCCTTCAGAAGCTTCATAACCTCTTCTTTGATCTTCTCGTTCTGGAATGCAGTTGCAAAGAACTTTGCGGAGCCATCCGGCTCGTCGCCTGCGGAGAAGCCGCCGGGGAACATGATGATCTGAGCCTGGCTGATCTCTTTTGCAAACGCATCGACGGAAGAACGGATGTCCTCTGCGCTCAGGTTTCTGAATACATGGGTTACAACCTGTGCACCTGCGCGTTCAAATGCTTTTGTGCTGTCGTATTCACAGTTCGTTCCGGGGAATACCGGGATGAATACGGTAGGCTTCGCTACTTTATTCTTGCATACATAAATGTGATTCGTCTCATACAGGCCGGTTTCTACTGCGTCCGTGTCCTTGACTGCCTTTGTAGGGAATACCTTTTCCAGAGGCTTCTTCCACGCATCCAGCGCCTCTTTTTCGGAAAGGGTCATGTTTCCATAGGTAAATACCGGCTCTGCCGTTACCGTGCCGAGCAGCGTATAAGCAACATCCATATCCGCCAGACGGTCTGCCGGAACTTCTGCCACCAGATCGCCAAGGCCGTTTGTAAACAGCTCCTCTGCAGAAACCGTTTCCTCAATTGCAACGCCAAGTCCGTTACCGAATGCCATGCGGGACAGGGCTGCTGCCACACCATAGCTGTCCAGTGCATATGCGGAAACGATCACGCCCTTGCCCATCAGCTCGGTAATCTTTGCATACAGTGCCATTACCTGCTCATAATCCGGCAGATCGTAAGCATCCTTCTGAATGGAGAAACGAACCAGACGGTTTCCAGCCTGTTTTAATTCCGGGCTGATAACATCTTTTTCCTTTGCAACATCCACAGCGAAAGAAACCAGGGTCGGAGGTACGTCAATATCGTTAAAGGTTCCGGACATGGAATCCTTACCGCCGATGGACGGAAGTCCGAATCCCATCTGCGCGTCATAAGCGCCCAGCAGCGCCGCAAAAGGCTGGCTCCAACGTTCGGGATCCTGGGTCATGCGGCGGAAATATTCCTGGAAGGTAAAGCGGATTCCGGAGAAATCGCCGCCTGCCGCTACGATTCTTGCCATGGATTCCACAACCGCGTAAATTGCGCCGTGGTAAGGGCTCCAGGAGGACAGATACGGATCAAAGCCGTATGCCATCATCGTTACCGTATCGGTCTTTCCTTTCAGGACCGGAAGCTTGGCAACCATCGCCTGGGTCTCGGTCAGCTGATACTTACCGCCGTAAGGCATCAGCACGCTGCCTGCGCCGATGGAGGAGTCGAACATTTCCACAAGACCCTTCTGGGAGCAGACATTTAAATCCGACAGCAGTGCTTTCCATGCCTTTTTCAGATCGCCGGCTTTTACGGCTTCCTTTACAGCAGGAACTGCATACTGCTCAAAATAGTTATCTTCTTTCGACGGAACATCTACAAAAACATCGGTTTCCTGGTGTGCTCCGTTGGTATCCAGAAATGCTCTGGACAGGTTTACAATGCTCTTGCCGCGCCAGTTTAAAACCAGACGGGGTTCTTTGGTTACAACCGCAACCGGAACTGCCTCCAGGTTCTCTTCTGCCGCATAGCCTAAGAAGGTATCAACGTCTTTCGGAGAAACAACGACTGCCATTCTCTCCTGAGATTCGGAGATTGCAAGCTCTGTGCCATCCAGACCGGCATACTTCTTGGGAACCTTATCCAGATCAACGGTCAGACCATCTGCCAGCTCGCCGATGGCAACAGAAACGCCGCCTGCGCCGAAGTCGTTACACTTTTTAATCAGACGGGAAACTTCTTCTCTGCGGAACAGTCTCTGAATCTTTCTTTCGGTCGGGGCGTTACCCTTCTGCACCTCAGCACCGCAGGTTTCGATACTCTTTTCCGTATGCACCTTGGAGGAACCGGTTGCGCCGCCGCAGCCATCGCGTCCGGTACGTCCGCCCAGCAGGATGATGATATCGTCCGGATCGGAGTTTTCACGGATGACGTTGCGTCTCGGAGCCGCACCCATAACCGCGCCGATCTCCATACGCTTTGCAACATAATCGGGATGATAAATTTCTTTTACATAACCGGTCGCCAGGCCGATCTGGTTGCCGTAGGAAGAGTAACCGGATGCTGCGCCGCGCACCAGCTTTTTCTGGGAAAGCTTTCCCTTTAAGGTGTCCGCAACCGGAACGGTAGGATCCGCTGCACCGGTCACGCGCATTGCCTGATATACATAACCTCTGCCGGAAAGCGGGTCGCGGATTGCGCCGCCCAGACAGGTTGCCGCACCGCCGAAGGGTTCGATTTCGGTCGGGTGGTTGTGGGTTTCATTTTTGAAAAATACGAGCCATTCCTCGGTGACAGGACCATCGCCGTAGTCCATTTCAACGGGAACAATAACGGAACAGGCGTTGATTTCATCGGACTGCTCCATATCCTCCAGCTTGCCCTCTTTTTTAAGCTTACGCATCGCCATCAGTGCAAGATCCATCAGGCAGACAAACTTATCCGGACGGTCTTTAAAGATCTCTGCACGCGCATCCAGATAACTCTGGTAGGTTTTTTCCATCGGTTCCCGGTAAAAACCATCTCCGAATGCGACATTTTTCAGTTCAGTGGAAAACGTCGTATGACGGCAGTGGTCGGACCAGTAGGTATCCAGCACACGAATCTCCGTCATGGAAGGATCTCTCTTTTCCTCGCCTGCAAAATACTTCTGGATATGCTTGAAATCCTGCAGGGTCATCGCAAGACCAAGAGAATCGTACAGCTGCTTTAATCCGTCTGCATCCAGCGTAGTAAAGCCGTCTAAAATCCTGACATCTGCAGGCTCTGCAAACTCGGTTACGAGCGTCTTTGGCTTTTCCATACCGGTCTCTCTGGAATCCACCGGGTTAATGCAGTAAGCCTTGATCTTGTCAAATTCTTCGTCTGTCAGATCTCCTGTAATCAAATAAGTAACTGCGGTACGGATAATCGGCTGCTCCTCCGCTTTTAAAAACTGAACGCACTGTACGGCAGAATCTGCACGCTGGTCAAACTGTCCCGGCAGATATTCAACGCTGAATACGCGTCCGTTTGCAGGGATTTCGATCGTCTCGCGATACAGAATATCCACGGGCGGCTCGGAAAAAACAGTACGGCATGCCTGTTCAAAAACCTCATCACTGATATTTTCCACATCATAACGAATGAACATCCGGACATCTTCGATCCCTGACATATTCAGATAACCGATCAGATCCTCCTTCAGTTCCTGTGCCTTAACCGCGTAACCGGTCTTCTTTTCCACATAGATCCGTCTTACGTTTTCCATTTGTCCTCCTTTTGCCGCACAGGCGGCATTTTACGTTTCCAGCTCAGTCTTACCAATTCTATCACAAAATTTCTTTTCATGGTAGCAAAAGTGTCGATTCTGCTCAAGTATCGTCGGCATTACTATTTTCGGACAGATTTTTTGTTTTCGTGTGTGCATCTTTTTCATGCAGCGGCCGCGGCAGATCCCAACAGTAATGTGTCGCAAGCACCCGGATCACAATCACCACCGCAGTTCCTGCTGCCAGCGCCAGATACAGATGGATATGGATCAAAAGCACACACACCAGTGCTCCCGCAAAAGCCGCCATCGCATAGATATGCTTATACAGGATAAACGGCATCGTATCCGCTAAAATATCCCGGATCAGACCGCCTCCGATACCTGTCATCATGCCCAAAAATACTAAAAAGAAGATCCCGTCATAGCCCTCGCCGTGTGCGGTATATACGCCGAGGACAGTAAAAATCCCAAGTCCAACCGCATCACAGTAATTCATAACCTGCTCATAAATCGTCAGATAACGGCTCGTCATGATCTCCTGCTTTCCATAGACAAGTAAAAATAAAAGAGTGGAAGTTCCCAGCGCCACCAGCGCATAAACCGGATCCCGGAATGCTCCCGGCGGCGTCCGCCCCAGGATAATATCCCGGACAATGCCGCCTCCGACTGCAACACACAGTCCCAGCACCAGTACCCCGAACAGATCCAGATTTTTGCGGATACCCAGCATTGCCCCGGACGATGCAAAAGCGATCGTCCCGATGATCTCCGCCGTAAAAATAATCGGATTTTCCATGATCTCCTGTCCCCAGTTCCTTTTTTGTTAATACAATAGAATGCACGCTCTGTGAGCATTCTATTGTCATGAATTATGGCAGGCCGTATTCAGCCGAATGGGCGTATTCTGCTGCTTTATAGTATCCTGCGCCGCACTGCAGACGGAGCCACCCCATATTTTTTCTTGAACAGCTTGCTGAAATGATAGGCATCCTCATAGCCGACCTGCGCCGCGATTTCCTGAATGCTCATTTCCAGATTCTGTGTCAGCAGGTTATAGGCCTTGGTCAGACGAATATCAATCAGATAATGAATCGGTGTGTTTCCGGTTTCCGCCTTGAAAATCCTGGACACATAAAAGGTGCTCAGATACATATTGCCGGCGATCCGGTCAAGAGAGATTTTCTCTGCATAATGATCCTCAAAGTAATCCGTGATCTTCTCCACGAGATATTTCCGGTTCGCGGATTCAAAGGAGCATCCACCTGCCTTCTGCGGCTTACCGGTCTCTTCTTCTTCCCGCAGCAGCAAAAGAAGCATTTGCATGGCATACGTCTTCATCATATAATAGCGCCCGATCCGGCAAAGCTCCTGCTCTGCCTCCATTGCCATACAGAGCTTGGAAAGCTTACGCTGCAGCTCTCCCTCCGTACGAAATACCGGGCAATTCCCCGGTAGTGGAAAGTGGTTGCGCCCAAGCCCCGCCAGATTTAAATCTGTCAGCCCCACGTAAAATTCCGCAACCGGCGTTTTATGCTCTCCCGCCAGGCTTTGATGATAGACTCCTTCATTGATGACCAGCAGGTCACCCTCTTTTACTTCATATATAGTATCGCCGATTCTGTGCTTTCCTGTCCCGGATTGGATATAACACAGCTCCAGATGCTCATGGCAATGATAGTTCGGCTCATCCTCCACACGTGTTCCCTTCCACATAAACAAGAAAGTCGGATTTAACTCATCCTGAAATACCGTGTTTTCCCGTTCCATATCCACCAGCTTCCTTCCCGGATGCCTGAAATTTATCTTTTATTTTCCTGCAACATCCCACAAAAACATTTAACGTAACTGTTCAGTTTCCTCACAGTTACCATTCAACAACATTTTACATGAAACCTGCAAGATTGTACATTCCAAATAAAATATTTTGCGATACACTTTTTTTATCAAAGCCCATGGATACTTTTTTAAGGGAGGAAAAAAGGAAATATGACACCAATGAAATGGTTCTGGGGATTTCTCAGAAAGTACCGCTTCAAGCTTCTGGGCGGCCTGATCCTGACGACTTTCATTTCCGTTCTCGCCATCGTAAACCCTTACGTTTCCGGCATGATCGTAGATGATGTCATTCAGGGCGGTCAGTATGACCTGCTTTGGAAGCTTGTTCTCATCCTGCTTTTAGTTACGCTGGTCCGCGGTGCCCTGCGTTTCTTTTATCAGGTTATTTTCGAAGTATGCTCGCAGGGCGTGCTCTACGACATGCGGGACGTTGTTTACCGCCGCCTTCTGACAGAGGACTTCGCCTTTTACAGCAAGAAAAAAACAGGCGATCTGATGAGCCGTCAAACCGGCGACATGGAAGCAATCCGCCACTTCGTTGCTTACATTATCTATCAGGTTTACGAAAATATCCTGCTGTTCTGCTTTGCGCTCTTCATGATCTTTACGGTAAATGTGAAGCTGGCGCTCTGCATGCTGATCGTTCTGCCCTTTACAGCCATCACCACAGCAAAACAGTCCAAAGAGGTTCGACCGACATTCCAGCGCATCCGCGACTGCTTTTCTTCCCTGAATGCCTTCGTTCAGGAAAATGTCAGCGGCAACCGTGTCGTAAAAGCCTTTGCCAAGGAAGACTTTGAAATTGAAAAATTTAATAAGGAAAACGATGCCTACATGGACGCACAGTTGAACTCCTCAAAGGTCTGGATGAAATACCTTCCAATCTTCGAAGTTCTGGCATATGTCTTAAACGTTGTCCTGATGCTCTACGGCGGCTGGATGGTAATTACCGGAGAAATGACAATCGGTAACCTCGTAACCGTCAACGGCTATCTGTGGATGTTAAACGCTCCGCTGCGTATGGCAGGCTGGTGGGTCAATGATACCCACCGTTTTATCACCTCCGTAGAAAAAATTTATACAACCTATGTGGAAGAGCCTCTTGTAAAAATGCCTCCTGTGCCGGTTTCCCGCAAACATATGGAAGGAAATGTTGAATTTAAAGATGTTTCCTATACGGCAGATGATGAGGATATCGTAAAGGATATCAGCTTTTCTGTGAAAAAAGGACAGACAGTCGGCATTCTCGGTTCCACCGGTGCCGGCAAATCCACCATCATGAACCTGCTGTGCCGTTTTGTCGACGCGACCTCCGGCGAGGTTCTGGTAGATGGCGTAAACGTCAAGGACTGGAACCTTTACGATCTGCGTGACAACATCGGCATGGCAATGCAGGATATCTTTCTTTTTTCTGATACAATTGAAGGGAATATTGCATACGGTCGTCCGAACTGTACATTTGAGGAAATTCACGAAGCTGCTGTCATGGCAGATGCCAACCATTTCATCAAGGCTATGCCCGAAGGCTATAATACCATCGTCGGCGAGCGCGGTGTCGGACTCTCCGGCGGTCAGAAGCAGCGTATTTCCCTTGCGCGCGCCCTGTTAAAGAAACCGTCCATCCTGATTCTGGACGATACTACTTCCGCAGTTGATATGGAAACAGAAAGCTATATCCAGCAGCAGCTCGGCAAATTAAACGGCCAGTGCACGATCTTCGTCATCGCCTACCGTATTTCTTCCATTAAAGACGCTGATCAGATCCTGGTTATGGATAACGGGCGGATTATCGAACACGGAACGCATCAGGAGCTGCTTGCAAATGACGGCTACTATGCAAGCGCGTTCCATCATCAATACGGTGAGCTTCCTTCCAGAGAAGAACAGGAAGAATACCGTCAGGTTACAGCCAACGAAAGGAAGTGAGAACTCATGGCACGAAATAAATATGATGTGGACGAAGTCCTGGAAGATAAATTTGACCTCAATCAGTTAAAACGTCTGCTCGCTTATCTGATTCCTTACCGGAAACGGTTTGTCAGTGTCGGCTTCATGATGCTCTCCGCTTCCGCTTTTACCATGCTGATTCCGCAATTTTTTCAGAAGGTCATGGACGTCTGCATCCCGAACAAGGACATGAAGGGAATCGCATTTTACAGCTTTTTGACACTGCTTGCCGCATTTTACAGTGCCTTCAGCCTTCGCTACAAGATCAAATACACTAACCAGATCGGACAGCAGATCATTCACGACATGCGCTATGATATCTTTGAGCATCTGCAGGAGCTTCCGTTCTCCTACTATGATGACCGCCCCCACGGTAAAATTCAGGTACGTGTTGTAAACTATGTCAACAGCATCAGCGACCTGCTTTCCAACGGTATCTTAAATACCATCACCGACCTGTGCAACCTGGTGTTTATCATCGTTTTCATGCTGATCTTAAATGTCCGGCTGACGCTTGTATGTCTCTGCGGTCTTCCGGTCCTCGCGATCGTTATCGTTGTCATCAAGAAAAAACAGCGTACTGCATGGCAGGTTCAAAGCAATAAGCAGTCCAACTTAAACGCGTACATTGCTGAAAGTATCAACGGGATCCGTGTTACCCAATCCTTCGTCCGGGAAGACGTGAACAGCGGTATTTTCAACAACTTAAGCGGCAGCTACCGGAAATCCTGGATGCGCGCCGTTATGTTCAACTTTACGATGGGTCCCAGCATCGATATCATTTCAATAATTACAACTGCAGCGATCTATGTGCTCGGTGTCAGCTGGATGATCAACGGCGAAACCGGCATTACCGTCGGTGTGCTGGTCGCTTTTACTGCTTATATCGGACGTTTCTGGGCACCGATCAACACGCTGGCTGGCTTTTACAACTCTCTGCTGACCGCGATCTCCTATCTGGAGCGTATTTTTGAAACTATCGACGAGCCGGTTGTGGTCAAAGACCGGGAGGATGCAGTTGAAATGCCTCCGATCCACGGAGATGTTGCCTTCGACCACGTTACCTTCAGCTATGAGCCTGGCGTTCCGATCTTAAAGGATGTTTCCTTCCACGCAAACCAGGGGCAGTCGTTTGCAGTGGTAGGCCCCACCGGTGCCGGCAAAACAACCCTGGTGAATCTGTTGAGCCGCTTCTATAACGTAGATTCCGGGCGGATTTTAATCGATGGCGTCGATATCGCAGGCGTTACCATCCGTTCTCTCCGCAAACAGATGGGTGTCATGATGCAGGACAGTTTCATTTTCTCCGGCACAATCATGGATAACATCCGCTACGGCAACTTCAGCGCTACAGATGAAGAGGTCATCCGGGCTGCAAAAACGGTCTGCGCCCATGACTTCATCATGGAAATGGAAAACGGTTATCAGACACAGGTAAATGAACGGGGAAGTCGTCTGTCCGCCGGACAGCGCCAGCTGATCTCCTTTGCCCGCGCACTTCTGGCTGACCCGAAGATCCTGATCCTGGATGAGGCAACCTCCAGTATCGATACCGAAACAGAGATCATCCTGCAGAAGGGCTTAAATGAACTGCTGAAGGGACGTACCTCTTTCATCATCGCACATCGTCTTTCCACGATTAAAAATGCTTCCTGCATCATGTATGTGGATAAGGGAACGATTCTGGAAAAAGGCACACATGATGAGCTGATGGCCCAAAAAGGAGAATATTACAAGCTCTATATGTCCCAGTATGCATCGCTGATGTGAGTGAAGAGTGCTGGTCGCTAAATTCGACATTGCAGGTGTCTGTGCCTGCGCAAGACGGCTAAATGCTTGAATACCTGTTATTGGAAAAATATCCCCCAGCGCGTCGCGGTTTATATGATAATCGCGGTAACGCTGGGGATGTTTTTGGGGGAAACATTATTTTTTTCTATCTATCTTTATCTTTTTCATTTGGGATAAAATTGCTGTTTTTATGCTCTCATTTAAATATACCGGGTTCAGGTTTCGTTTGAAATAAGCCAAATAAGTTCCTTTTGTTTCTTCTATCAAAAGCGCTGTAAAAAAACGCTCCCAGCTAAAATAGTTCCTGCTTTCCACATATTCAGATGGATTCTTCAAAATCTTCTCCATCGCAGCATTTTTTAATACTCCTGCTGATAAAATCAACCATTCGAATGATTCCGGCAAGTATAATACGATATTTTTTCTGCTCTCCATCAATCGCATAACCCGATCCATTTCAGAACCAAACGCAGCACCATCTGCAATGACAAGAATCTTTTCATTCTTATGCACTTTCAAATAACGGAAAATATTGGATTTCCCATTCAGGGTTTCACACGTCAAACCGTTTTCTCTGCACACTGCGTCAAAAAACTGATATCCCGAATTACTGTCTTCTGTAACAACAGCCTCCGGCTCTATCTCACCTTTCGTTTCATCTAAGTTATATATTCTGTAAAACTCGTGATAGATCTGCTTCAGTGTTCCATATTTTCCAGAAGTCCGGATTCCATAAATTTCTTCCACACTATAGGGCAACGCCGGAAGAGACTCTCTCGACACAATAACATAATAATTATCCGTATTTTGAATGACACCTGCAAATTCTTCTGCTTTTACAAAGGTATTTCCTTCATCGATAAAAACAATACTGTCAGTGATTCCAGCCAATTGTTCTTTCCATAAAGCGCCCTCCAGCACATAACACTTTTTATCACTGATCAACTCTACCGGGCTTCCTAACGGATCATTTTCATGATCCTGTATCATCTCAATCAATGTCGTTTTCCCAGTCGCACTGTCTCCACGAAGTATCGTCAAATTACGCCGTAATTCAAATTCATATTTCTGTCGCTTCGTTGAAACGACAATCCTATGCTTTCCCTTCATACCCTAACTCTCCGTTATACAAATTCTCCTGCTATCGGTACCAGCTCTTCCATCGAATGAACGATCTGATCTGTATTTAAAATACGAATCTTGAATGGTTTCTTTCCAAAATTCATCAAATGACGCAGATTAATCGTTCGATCCTCCTCTTTTGCTATTTCTAACAGCCACTTTGCGCAGTTGTCGCCGCAGGTAGACGCATTGAACACCTTATCTTTTTCGAATTTAACAAGAATCAAAGTCTTTACCCCACCCGATAATCCAACCGGCGGTATCTTTCCAGAAACGGGACTGTCTATTACCCCGCTGTCCATTACGGTCGATTTGTCCACGTCTAGAATCATTTCCTTTACAAAAGGATCTACAATCCATTCATCTTCATAATCATATTTAAAATAACCTGCCGTATTGTAAACAGCTTCTTTCATATCTCCATAAAAAATGTTCAGCATTTCTTGTCCTCTCTTTTTACCATACTAGATTTTTGATATCCCGTAGAGCCTTTGATGTAAAATTTTAAAATATTGCCTTTTATTTAAATATGATACCTCAAAATACTGGAGGATTTCAATACATCTCATGTTTCTATTAATCTCGACAAAGAGAAAACGGAATTTCTGGCAACTGAACCATAAAGTATAATTGCCGCAATATCTCCAGAAAAAATATCCAGCGGCCCTTTGATCAAATCTTCTTTCATAAGATCACGCAACATGAACTCGCCCCTCCCGCAGCAATTTTCCCATTACTGCAGAAGGGGCGGTCTGTTCTCTTTCTTTTTATTCATGACAATAGAATGCTCGCAGAGCGTGCATTCTATTGTTTGATATACGGCATTTCCGTCATGCGCAGGTTCGTGCATCCGTAGGGCTGCAGCAGCACGTCTTTTGCCTCCCCAAGCGCTTTTCTTTCTATCGGGGAAATAGCGCAAATGCCGCCTTTTTCTTCCCACGGAACCGGAACCATCTTCGCTTTGATCCTGATGGGCGGGTTCTCAACAGAAAACGGAGTGTCTGTGACAGGCTCAAACATCACTTCAAACGCTTCGCTGTAAAAGCCATAATTCCACTCAGAATCCGGGAACATCTCATAATCGCAGTACGGGAACCTGCGCTCTACGCCGTCCCGCACATATTCGATACGGTTCACCTTTGCCTTTACCGGCAGGGAGAACAGGAGCGGTCCCCGAACCAGCACCTTTGCATCGTAAGGGCGGTCCTGTAAAATAGCTTCAAAGGTCAGCTCCACCGTAACGCATGTTACGCCGTCAACCAGAATGTTCTGCTCGAAATAAGTTCCGGGACATGCTTCTATTCCGTTGACTGTCGCTTTCTTTGCAAAGCCGGGAATACGGATCTGCAGACAGGTTTCGGCAGGCTTGTCCGAGCTCAGTTCAATCACTGCATTGTCACGGAACGGGTACTTAGAAACAATATGTACCTGAACAGTTCCGTTGGGTGTTTCCGCCTGTGCACAGCAGGGCACAAGGCTCTGTACAACCGGACCGCGTTCATTTTTCATCACTGCGGAAATTGCAAATTTCGGCCATGCCTGATTAAAGTTTGCGGTACAGCAGCCAAAGTGAGGCTCCAGCCCGAACATGTTCGCTTCGTTATTATTGGAATTATACGGATTCTCTGCATCCGGAATTCGCGCTGCCGAAATCTGGTTTGTCATCTGAAGGTACTGATGCGCCCACATATCCGGCGTCGTCGTTGCAGGCATGGAATTGAATGCCTCTCGCTCCAGTAAATCACCCCAGAAGGGATTTCCTCCAATGGAAAGCAGGGTTTCACAGGAATACATCATCTCTGCAACGCTGCAGCACTCGCTGCCCTGGATCGGCGCATCACCGGACAGGCACTCGTCACCGGTAAAATGTCCGGTCGCCATACTGTTGTATTTCATCACCTTTTGATACATGGAAAGAGCGAACTCATCCGGATCTTCCTCTGTCAGACAGGACATCAGTGCACGGCACTTAAATGCCATGGCGGTATTTACCACATGGTTTGTCTGCGTCCAGTATTTCTTCGAAGCAGGCTTTTGGAAATCAAAATAGGTATAAAGCTTTTCGTAATCGATACCATCTGCATCCAGCAGCTCCATCAGCTGCAAAAGCCAGGGCTCCGGTCTGCGCTCATACATCCACAAAATCGGGATCAGACATTCATACCAGCGTGCTGCCGACCAGTTAAACAGCGTATTTCTTGCAATATGAGGAAGAAGCTGCTTTAACGTGCGGTATACCGCTTCCTCAATCCTTTCATCCCCACTGCAGTCCTGGTACAGCACCAGAACCTTACAGATCAAAAATGCCGCCCAGAGGTCGTAGCGGTCGCGCTCTTCCAACGCACAGGGGCAGATCCAACCGTCTTCCTTCTGGGCTGCCAGAATCGCATCGATATATCTTTTTGCACGCTTTTTCAGATCTTCATCGTTCAGCAGATATGCCAGCGGGATAAAACCGTCCAGCCAGTACGGTACGCGCTCCCAGCCTTCCTTATCTCCGCCGATCCATTTACTCTCCCGTATATCCGGCCATACCAGATCCAGATGTCCGCTCAGCCCCTCCGCCTGAATTTCCAGCTGCCGCAAAAGCCAGCCCTCCGGTTTGATCTGCTGCGCAGTAAGCGCACGATATTTTGCACCTCTCATTTTCTTTTCCTCCCTTTGTATTCTTTTCTTTTTCCTCCGTTATGCTATACTGTCAGTAGAATTCTACCCCTAACTAGCGTGTGCCGCACGGAACAATCCGCAGGCATCAAGGCCGGGGCTTTTGCCTCTGACATCATTATATAAGATTCCTCTTCATTTCCAAAGTTCAAAATCAGCCTTATACATTGCAAAATTGAAACATGCACAACAATAGTGTTCCGAAAAACAAAAACAGACGGACTGCATCGCTACATTTCTATAGCTGTGCAATTCGCCTGCTTTCCATTTTGTCTATAAAAAACGATACCGCTCTTTATTCGTAACTCTGTGCGCCCATTTCTGTGCCGCAGCTACTGCAGTCCGCTTACTCCTGTGCCGCTGCCGCGCTGTCCAGATCCTTCTGTGCAAGCTCCAGATCCCTGCGGATGGAGAGATGCTGAGGACAGACTTTTTCACACTTGCCGCACTTCACGCAGCATTTCGCCTTTTCTTCGTCCTTCAAATCCTTTTCCCATGCATTTTTTACATGGTCGTAGGTTCCGTAAATGTGGTATTTGTTCCACAGTGCGAAGTTCTGCGGAATGTTTACGCCAGCCGGGCACGGCATACAATACCGACAGCCGGTACAGCCGTTCTGTACTCTGCTCTGCAGATCTGATACGATTTCAGAAATCATCTTTTCTTCTGCTTCATCCAGCGGCTTAAAGTTCGAGAAGGTCTTCAGGTTATCCTCAACCTGCTCTTCACTCGACATACCGCTCAGGATCACCTTTGCATTGGAATGGCTGCCAACCCAGCGAAATGCCCAGGATGCGATGCTGGCATCTTTATCCATCGCTTTGAACTTTGCATTGATATCATCAGAGAAGTTTGCAAGGCTGCCGCCCTTTACAGGCTCCATGATCACCAGAGGAATTCCAAGCTCTTCTGCCAAAGCGTAGCCTTTATCCCCTGCCTGCTCCTCGGTGTCCATGTAGTTATACTGAATCTGGCAGAAATCCCAGTCACGGCCGCGCAGCACTTCTTCAAATGCCTCGTAGGTATCGTGGAAGGAAAAGCCCAGATAACGGATTTTGCCCTCTGCCTTTAACTGCTCGCAGAACTCCACAATTCCGAGTTCTTTCACTTTATCCCATCTCTCTTTGCTCATTGCGTGCATCAGATAAAAATCGATATGATCTGTGCGCAGGCGCTCCAGCTGTTCTGCAAAAACGCGTTTTGCATCGTCTACACTCTCAATTGCCCAGACAGGCAGCTTTGTTGCCAGATAAAAGGAATTGCGGTCATATTTCTGCAGCACTTTACCAACAAACGGTTCACTGTCACCATTATGGTACGGATACGCGGTGTCGATGTAATTAACGCCTGCCGCGATGGCACGATCCAAAAGCTTCTCTGCTCTCGGCTCATCAATTTTGCCGTCCGGTGTGGCCGGAAAACGCATACAGCCAAAGCCAAGCAGTGATGTTTCGATTCCAAGCTTTTCAAATTTTCTCTTTTCCATGTCTGTTCTCCTTTTCATTATGAAATGATTGGACTGTCCGTATTCTTCGGCTCTGCCACATCTTTTTCCATCTTCTCCGGTTCTTTTAATTTACCGATTTCATTATGACTCTCGAAGCTCTTTTCGATCTCCTGCAGCTGGTTTGCGTAGCCTAACAGCTCTGTTGTCAGCTCCTCCTTATCCGCCCGTTCTTTTTTATAAGAAATGCGGTGTTCCATACTTGCCCAGAAATCCATCGATAATGTCCGCAGCTGTACTTCTACCGGAAAATATTCCATCCCATCCATGCAATAGACCGGAACGCCGACAATCAGATGATAGCTGCGATATCCATTTGGTTTCGGCGCTTTGATGTAGTCCTGTTCGCGGATCACGATCAGGTCAGCCTGCCGCTTTAAGCTTTTGGCAAGGTTATAAATATCGTCCACAAAGTAACAAATAATACGGACACCGGCGATATCCTGCAGATAGTCCTTAGCGTTGTCTACGGTCGGTTCTTTTCCGCGCCGGATCAACTTTTCTTCCAGGCTCTTTTTCTTCTTGATCCGGTTCTGGATGTAATGAATCGGGCGGCTGTCTGACTTACCGTAAAGGTTGTGGTTAAGCACATCCAGCCGGGTCAGGAGCATCTGCATCGCATCCGCATAAGGCCTCACAAAATTGTAGTATTCTTCGTCGTTCATAAAACTCCTCATTTCTGAGTGATCTGTTTTTCTGCGTTCCACAATCACCAGTATACAACAATTTTGTCAAAAAATCATGAGTTTTGGGAAAGAATTTGTTAATTTTTTATAACGTCAGGCGCATCTGATACCAAACGACATTTCCGTGTACCGATTTCGAAACGCCCTCGTTGACAAAGCCAAAGTTCTCATAATAATGGAGCAGTTTGTCCTTACAGGTCAGGACAAGCCCTTTGCGCCCTTCTTTTTTTGCCTGCTCAATAGCGCAGCGAATCAACTGTCCCGCGTAGCCTTTTTTGCGGCATTCGGGAATCGTATTGACGCCAAAAATCATCTGCCACGCACCGTTTTCGTCGTGCAGTGCTGCATTTTCATACATTTCATCCGCCAGATCCGGCGTATCCGTCACCATACCGTCCACAAAGGACACCAGCTTTCCGTTTTTAAACAGCAGCCAGAAATGATTGCCATATGCTGCGATCCGCTCTGCAAATTCTTCCTTCGAAGCCGCCTCCGCCGCCGGGAAGCATTCCGCCTCCACCGCCGCAACACAGTCCAGATCAGATGACGTCGCTGTCCTGATATTCTGATTTGTTTCCATAAAAATCTCCATTCCGCAGGCGCTTTGCGCCGAAGGAATCGCGGGGCGAACGTCCAGTTCGGCTCTGCGATCATAGCTACTTTGTGACGCCTGCGGCACAAACAATAGAATGCACGCTCTACGAGCATTCTATTGTCATGAATAGCTGTGTGAAAAATAAGCGCCCACGGTTTCCTTACAGAATGTATTTTCTCAGCGCGCCGGTGAACTCTGCAATTCTCTGCTCCGCCAGCTCCTTCACCGTCACATTTTTCATGCTCTCGACATAGCCCTGCTCCTGGCGATACAGCCATCTGGCGTCCTCCGGTCGGATTAAGCCGTAGTGGTTTGCCGCAATCCAGTCCTCATAGCCGATCGGCAGCTCATAGCCGAGCTTTTCTTCCAGAAGCTTCGGAAAATCGATCTGATCTGCGCGTTCCCGGATGCCCTCCCAGAACTCCAGCACTTCTTCCACGTGCTCGTGAATCTCATAGCGTCTCGCGCCGCCGTCATAAATGATGCACTTTTCAAACAGCGGGCTGCACATGGACAGCGTTTCCCGGCGAAACTCCGGCGCAACAATACCGCCCTTCCAGTAAAAGTCCACGTCCGGCAGGTTGATGCCGGAAACGCCCTTATCCTGGTAGGTTGCAAAAATTCCTTCATAATATACGGTAATAAAGCCTTCAAATTCCGGCCAGAATTCGCGGATATCCCGGGTCAGATCTTCTAAAATATCAATTCCCTTTGTACCGCCGATTGTAAAGATGATGATGTTGCGCAGCTTTGCGCCGTGCTCGCGGTAAAAATCTGTCACATAGCGCAGGCAGTGAATCAGCGTCTCGCCGCTTGCAATAATATCACCGATCATCAGCGTGCTGTCCGGCACCATCGTCAGCTTGCTGTATTTGATTTCCAGCCCGGCGATTTCTTCGTTTTCAAACACGCGCTCACTGGATAAAAAGCTGATGTCATGCACGCGGATATGCTCCCGGTAGCAACTTTCTTCCAGCGGATAGTTCAACGCACCCCTCAGGATGGAAAGGATATTCGCCGTCGTCACTTTTTTCTGCTCCTTCAGATAATACAGCATCTGGGAGGTAGAAGAAATCAGGCAGTTATAAACCTCATAGCCTACGATTTCCGGCGTGTTGAGCAGCTTTCTCGTCTCCGCCTCCGAAATAATATAGTATTCATTCAAAAAATCAGCTCCGGTCAGCCGATAACAGGCTACGCCCTGTTCATTAAATTCCGGTGCAATTTTTACGTCATCCCAGTTTTTCATCGGTTCTTCCTCTTTTAGATGTATTAGAAACAGTCACGGACATTTCTTTCTCTGAATATATTACCGGGATTCCGAAATACCGTCAAGGCAATTAGGGGAGATTCTTTGGAAAAAGAAGACACACAAAACGGCAGCCAGGATAGGAGGGCTGCCGTTTTGTGTTTATATGAGGGGGGAGATAGTGAGTCATTCATCTATCCGTAAAATAGAATACCGAATAAATGTGTCCTCGTTATGTCCAGTTCCTAAAAATGTCCTAAATTTTATAAAGGAAAAATAAAATCCGGATAATGAATTTCTTAAGGTTCCAAAAAAGTCTAAATTTCAACTGTTTCCCGAACCGTTCCATCCAATTCTTTCCAGACCGCCCGGTTTGCTTCCAGAATCATATATCCGCGCCAGCTGTCCTGCTTTGGCAGCGACACAGATCCCGGATTCATGCAGCGAATCCCGTTTTTTACCTCGTTTCTTGGCACATGGGTGTGCCCTTGCAAAAACAGATCGCCCTCCCGAAGCGGCGGCAACTGCTCTGCCGATGCCAGATGTCCGTGTGTAGCGTACACCAGTTTCGTTCCAAGGTCGAGCATACAGTAATCCGCCAGAATCGGGAATTCCAATACCATCTGATCCACTTCCGCATCGCAGTTTCCGCGC
This sequence comes from Gallintestinimicrobium propionicum, assembly GCF_025567525.1. Lineage (NCBI taxonomy): Bacteria > Bacillati > Bacillota > Clostridia > Lachnospirales > Lachnospiraceae > Gallintestinimicrobium > Gallintestinimicrobium propionicum. The sequence goes on from NZ_JAOQJY010000021.1 coordinate 19,790, forward strand.
ACGCACAAAATTTGATTCTTTTTCGCATTGAGCATGGCGATCACCATCTTCGGGGCATATTCCTCCGGCAGATCGTTGCGCGGACCGTGATACAAAAGATCTCCCAGCAAAAGCAGCCGATCCGCCTTTTCCCGTTCATATGCGTCAAGCAGCTCCCTGCAATACTTTGCGGAGCCGTGTATATCTGATGCAACCATCCATTTCATCTTTCAAATTCCTCATTTCGTAACATCCAAACGCGAGCCGGATATGCTCTGCACTATACCGCCTTTTCCACGCCCGGATACCGTCTGCGCAGCTCCGGCATCGCTGCTCTCTGCCCTCAGCGCTCAGCCCTCGAACAGCCCGGTCGTATCCAGACTGATATCGCAGGTCTTTTCCACGCCGGCTTTCCAGAAATAGCGCTCTTCCAACGGAATCCAGATCCGTTCAAACATTTCCTCCCGCTCTTCTCCGTTTCTTTTCCGAATCCGTTCCAGCTGTTCCTGTCGGTCAACCGTCAGAAAAATGCGCAGGTCATAGCTTCTGCGCAGTCTCGGATGACAGGCATAGGAACCCTCGATGATCGTCACTTTTTTCGGAGAAACTATTACCTCGGGCAAAAAACAGACTGCGTGCGCGTCATAGGGGCGATAGGAGAATGCCTCTCCTGTGAGCATTGGCTGCAGCACCTCTGTTTCAAACCGCTCATAGTCCACATTTCCACCAGGCTCCCGCAGGCGCTTGGTCGTGCGCTGATGGGGCTGAAGATAAAAATCATCCATGTGGATCACGTTGCAGTCCAGCTGCTTTTGCAGATCTTTTGCCAGTGTGCTTTTTCCGGAAGCACAGCGTCCGTCGATCGCCACAAGCAGCGGCTTGTCCTGCCTCACCTGCTGCCGCAGTTTTTCTTCCAGCAGCACCATTACCGTCGTTATAGGGGTAGTTGTTCTGGTTTCCATAGGTCTCCTCGTTTCCGGGTCATCGTTGAAATCACAATTGAAATTACGTTTCCCTTTTGATTGTATCACAAACAGAATCTCTCACGCAATCTGAATCGCGATCTTAATCACGCCGTACCTGCTGCAATCGTGCCCCACCGTTCTTTATTATGCAAAAAATTGAAACCCGAGGACCACAATCCCCAAAACGACTAAAATCACACCGGTCGCACGGTTTAAAGTCTTCGGCGTTGCTTTGTTGGCAAAAACAGCCGCAATCCGTGCCCACAGCAGCGTAAATACCATACACAGGATCAGCACCGTCCAGTCAGGCGCACCGCCGATGGCGAAATGCGAAACCGATCCGGTAAATGCCGTAAACGCCATGATAAATACGCTCGTTCCGACTGCAGTTTTTAATTCATAACCCAGCACAGAGGTCAGAATCAACAGCATCATCATGCCGCCGCCAGCGCCGACAAAACCGCAGATAAAGCCGATCAGCAGCCCGCAGACAATCGACTGTACCGCACGTTTTTTCGCAGAAACGCCCTGCATTGCCTCCTTGGTTGTCATAACCGGGCGTACAATGAATTTAATGCCGAGCAAAAGCGTCATAAACACAGAAAAGCTGCCCATCGTCCTGGAAGGAACCAGGCTGGAAACATAGCTGCCAACCACGGTAAATGCCAACACGCTTACCATCATAATCAGTCCGTTTCGGATATCCAGATTTTTATTTTTTCCATAGGTATAAGCGGAAACCGCACTCGCAAGCACGTCCGACGCCAGCGCGATGCCGACCGCCATATACGGATCCATCCCAAGAAACGTAATCAGAACCGGGCTGATGACCGCCGCTGCGCTCATCCCTGCAAAGCCGGTACCAAGACCTGCGCCCATTCCCGCAAAAAATGTAACCAATATTGTGATCAGTAACTGCATCTTATCTTTCGTCTCCTTTTATAATCTGATCCAGATTTTTTTCCATCTGTGAAAAATATATCGCCAGCTTTTTCTGGTCTTCGTCACTCAAGCCCATCATCAGCCGCTCTGCAAACTCCTGCTGCAGCTCTTTGCCCCGTTTCTGAATCGGCAGCGCCTTTTGCGTACAGATCAGCTCCGTTTTGCGGCGGTCCTTTTCCACCGCCTGCCGCTCAATATAGCCGTCCTGCACCAGCTTTTCCACATTTACCGAAACCAGGTTCGCCTTGATGTTACGGATTTCCACAATATCGCGTGCCGTTTTATACTCCGGATTATTGTACAAAAACATCAGGATATCAAAGGCGGTCTGCGGCAGCTTCATTTCCTGGCACAGCGGTCTGCATACCGCCGTATAGGCAAGGGCCATTTTTCTGGCAAACTCGATTTTCAGATTCATCCGTCGACTCTCCTTCCTTGATTATTTCATTTTTGAACTATTCACTTTTGAAGTAATTATACTTCTTTTTCCAGAAGCGTCAAGGGGGTTTTGGAAGAAAGGCGGAAAAAAGAGCGCACTTCGCAGGAGTCTCCGATATAAAAAAGAATGTGCCTTGGCACATTCTCGCGCCGAGGCGCGGTTGCCTCGGCAACCATCTACCCTTGCGCCGAGTGCGCATCCTCGCGGAGCATTTTTATCGTATGGAAACGAAGTTTCCTATACGATAAAAGAACTGCCGGAAATCGTTTCCCGGCAGTTCCCGTTTTTCTTATGAAGTTTTCACCTGAAGTCTTTGCAAAGACTGGGCAGCGCTTATCCTGTCCTCACACTACTCTGAAATCCGCCCTCAGCGGCAGATCCCCGGCATTCGCCCCCGCGAGCACTGTGAAGTCGCCCGGTTCCACCACCCAGTGATAGGAAGCGTCCAACAGGCGCAGCTCATCAAATCCGAGCGTAAAGTGCAGCGTCTTTGTCTCTCCTGCTTCCAGCTCCACGCGCTGAAATCCTTTCAGCTCCATAATCGGGCGTACCACGGATGTATAATGGTCATCGACATAAATCTGCGCCACCGTTGCTCCGGCACGGCTGCCTGTGTTCGTTACGTCTAACAGTACCTCCAGCGATTCGTCCCCATGAATTTCGGAAGCGGACAGCCTCAGATTCTCAAAGGAAAATGTCGTGTAGGACAGCCCATAGCCGAAGGGATACAGCGGGTTCCAGTCCATCTCAACGTATTTTCGCCCGCCTGCAGGTTTACGGGAATAGTGGCACGGAATCTGGCCTGCACTGCGCGGATAGCTCATTGTCAGATGTCCGGATGGATTCACATCCCCGAACAGAACCTGTGCCGTTGCCAGTCCACCCTTTTCCCCGTTAAAGCCTGCTTGTAGAATCGCAGGGATATGCTCCTGCTCCCAGGTACAGGAAACCGGACGTCCCGTATTCATGACCAGCACCACCGGGGTACCCGTTTCATACACTGCTTTCAGAAAATCCAGCTGCTTTCCGGGCAGGTTAAGCGTCGTCCGGTCAAAATTTTCTCCGGAGGTTTCTGTCGAATCCCCAAGTGCCACGATCGCCAGATCGCTTTCTTTTGCGAACCGGATCGCACGGTCGATGGTTTCTTCTCCGTGGTCGTAGCCGAAAATCACCCGCACGCCTCTCGCATCATTTCTAAATTCCACACGCACATCATATTTTCTGCCGCTCTCAAAGAAAAACGGAACCATCTGGCTTGCTTCCTTATCTTCTCCCCAGCCATCAATAACAAGTTCTCCGTCAATATACAGCCGCATACTGTCCGGACTGGATAACCCGATCCTTCCTTCAAAGCTCTTCGGGCTGCACATCGTTGCCGTCCAGCGGACGCAGAACTGTCTGGAATCTACTTTATCATCCGGAGCATGGTAGATCCAGTTGAAGTTGATCTGCGAATCGAGTCTCGTCAGAACCGGTTCTCCCGAAAAATCTGCACCGTTGAAATACTCCGCTGTAAAACCGTAATCGATCTCCGTGATACCCACCGCCGGACGCGGCTTTGCATTGAACCACCATCGCTCCAGCGGCTTGATCTCTGCACCCAGAATATTGCAGCCCTTGTCGTAGACAATTTCCGGATGTGAGGCATTGGCAGCTGTCTCTACATTCTCCGCCGGAACGCCCAGCACCTCCCGGATCCCCTCCAGCAGTGTTACTGCATGGTAATCCGGCTCCATACAATAATCGCCCATAACCGGAAGATTTGCGTTGGGTCCAAGCACCGCTATTTTCCGAATGCTCCTGGACAGCGGCAGCATATTATTTTCATTTTTTAACAGGACAACTGTTTTCTGTGCGATTTCCAATGCCTTGTCCTGATGCTCCTTGCAGTGTACCACCTTAGATTCCAGCGTCTCATCCACATAAGGATTTTCAAACAGTCCGAGCATGTCCTTCACACGCAGCACCCGGGCAGTCGAGGTATCCAGCTCCTCCATCGTAATGCTGCCATCTGCAAGCATTTCTTTCATCAGTCTCCGATATTCTTCGTGAGAATAATCCGCAAACTGCACGTCAACGCCGGCTTTGACCGCCTTTTGCAGTGCCTCCTTCGGCGTTGCTGCACTGTGATGCGCCGTATGCTGCATGATGATCGCCGTCATATCAGAGCGTACAAAGCCTGGCATTTTATAGGTTCCCCGCAGCACGTCTGTCAGAATTTCATGATCCGATACAACCGGAAAACCATCGATCGAATTGTACGAGCACATCGTATCCGTTGCACCCGCCTTTACAAATGCTTCCTCAAAGACCGGCATGCAATAGGAAAATACATCATGCCGTCCCATTGTAGTCGGTGCGCAGTTTAATCCGCCGATCGGATTTCCGTAGCCGGTATAATGCTTCAGTTCTGACGCTACTGTATGGTCGGTTGCAAGATCCTCTCCCTGCAATCCCCGCACAACCGCGGCACCAAGCTTCGAGGAAAGATAGGTATCTTCTCCGTAGGTTTCCTCCGTCCGCCCCCATCTTGGGTCGCGGGCAAGATCCAGCACCGGAGCCAGCACCTCATGTATATTTTTCGCGCGGGTCTCTGCCGCAACCATCCGCCCCATATCCTCACACAGTGCCGGTTCAAAAGCACCGGCAAGAGTCAGCTGCTGTGGAAAGATCGTTGCGTCACGGCGATGCAGCCCATGCAGGGCCTCCTCATGGAACAAAAACGGAATTCCCAGACGTGTTTGTTCTTTTGCATATTTCTGCAGTGCATTATAAACTCTTGCATCTGCCCGCCGTTTTTCCAGTTTTTCCAGGCATTCCCTGCGCATCGGTTCTTCGATTTTTTCCCAATCGATCCCCATAATATTCGGATCCAGCTCATCCAGCTTTTCTTCCACTGTCATCTCTGACAATAGCTCTTTGATATGTCTCTCTATCGCTTCTTTGCTTTTCATCTGCATCTTCCTCCAGACTGCAGTCCGTTATACAACAAAAAGAGCCTTTGAAGGCGTTCTTATCCTAAGAACATTTTCAAAGGCCTTTTGTTCCACATGCTCTTTTCATAGGCTCATTCTCCGTTTTCTTTTATGATGACCGGGCACATTTTCAAATCAATTTTTCCGTCTTCTATCCGAATCTCCTTTCCATTCACCATATTTGTGTAAGTTCCGTCCTGTATCCCTGCCTCTACCTGTCCGCATTTCCCTTCAAAGCTGAATATTCCCAAAAGCCTGCCCTTTCCCTGTATCTCCTTATGCTCGCCGATGGCTGCGCCCAAACCTTCATCAGCCGATAAACGGTAACTGCTCTTCGCAACAACCGGAAGCTTTTTTATCTGATAGAGCTGCCTCAACATATCTGAAATGTCACGGCTTCCATCCAAATTTATAACGTCCTTGTTGAACAGATCCGGCCTGGTTTCATTTTGGTTCTCCTGCCCGGCGTAAAGAAGCGTAGCCCCTTTCTGAAAATAAAGAAATGCCGTCCAGTTACGGAGCGCCGATTCCTTCGGGATGATTTCTTTGGCCCTGTCCTGATCATGATTTTCCAGGTATCTCATCTTTACATAATTGGCAGGGTAAATGTATTCCTGCATATTGACTGCTTCCACATACCTTCCCAGCGTACCTTCCCCATTCAGGTACTGCCTGAAATATTTAAAAATATCATAATCATAACACATATCGAAGGCTTGAAATATCTCCGAATCGGACAGGTTCGTCATTCCCTTTGCCCGCATGTCCACAATAAATTCCGGTTCTACAGATTCGCTGAGCCAGATACATTCCGGATTGACCCTTGCCACTTCTTCCCGGGCTTTCAGCCAGAACGCAAGGGAAACAAGCGGCGCAACATCACAGCGGAAGCCGTCTACGATGCCGGCCCACATTTTCAGCGTATCAATCTGGTAGTCCCATAATTCCTTATTCCCATAATCCAGGTCGACAATATCTCCCCAGTCCCCCACCCGGTTTCCCATCTCCCCTTCCGGTGTCTTGTAAAAGTATTCGGGATGGTTTTTGGCGAGCCACGAATCCGGTGATGTGTGATTGTACACAATATCCAGCATCACCCTCATTCCCCTTGTACGGATTCCCTCCACCAGATGCTTAAAGTCATCCATTGTACCCAGTTCCGGATTCACTTTCCTGTAATCGGCAATGGCATAGGGTGAGCCAAGGATGCCTTTCCGCTTTTCCTGCCCTATGGGGTAGATTGGCAGAAACCAGATGATATCTACCCCCAATCCCTTTATCCTGTCCAAATCCTTTTCTACTTCCAGGAAAGTACCTTCCTCACTGTAATTTCTCACATATATGGAATAAATAACCTGATTCCTTAAGTCTGTTTTCGTACAATACGCCACAGTATTTCCCTTCCTTTCTTAATCTGCCATACTTACATCCCATTTGCTCCATACGCCCAAAGTAATACGCTGACAACTTCATAAACTTCCCGGCCTAAATCCAGCGCTGACAGTTCCTGTATGATCAATGGATTTTTCCCATACTTTTCTACCAGCCTGTAAATCTGTTCCTTCTGTGTAAAGGAAATCTGCACCTCTTTCAGGAAGTCAAATATCTCCTGCCTGTAGTCCGTCTCTGAGACCTGCGGCGGCTCTTTCCAGTCAATAGTGAGCAAGGCGGTTATGGCTGCATTGTAGCCAATATGCTCTGGACGAACGCGGCCATCTGCTATCTGCGGTATCTGATGGGGGACAGAGCGCACTAGTGTCCGGCTCAACACCATCCCAGCCAACGTGGCAACATCCACCAAACGACAGTCCTACGTCGCCCCGGTCTGGAGAGGACTGGAACACAACATCCCCATCGCCACCGGCAAGCCGATGATGATGGGGATGAAAAGCACTGTCTTCATCACACCGTAGATGGCAGCCGCCGGATCAACGTCCCCCGCACATCCAGACTGTTCCCTTCGCATCTTCTGGCAAAAAGGATTTCCCCCTGGCCCTGTATCTCAATCGGCTCGCTGCCACAGTTCAGCAACACTTCTATCCATTTTCCATCCAGATTCAGCTTTCTGTATTCCACACATCGCTTCTGGGAATACTTATGCGGAAAGTCAAAGTACAGGCTTCTGCAGGCATCTTCCTGTATACGCATACGGATTAGCGATTTCATTAATTCGATTTTTTTCTGATTTTCGGCAGAATCAATCTCGTCCCAGGGCATGCATCTGCGGCAGTCCGGATCATGGGCGCCCTCTAAGGCAATTTCCGTCCCATAATAAATACAAGGACTGCCCGGCATGGTGAACAAAATTGCAAGTTGTTGGTAAAAGATATCCAAATCCTGGCATCGGTTCATAAGCCTTTCCGTATCGTGGGAATCCAACAAGTTGAAAATCACATTATTATTCTGCTGCATGTACATGGTATAGCAGCGGTTCACCATATACTCAAATTCATCCTTCTCTGCTGCCTGATCCAGGAAAAAATCCTGGATCCCGCTGGTCAGCGGATAGTTCATCACCGAATCGTATTCATCTCCCCCCAGCCACTGACTGGCATCATGCCAGATTTCGCCCAGCAGATAGAGATCCGGCTTCACGCTCTTCAATTGTCTCCTGAGCTCCTTCAGGAAACGGTGGGACACCTCATTTCCCACGTCGAACCGGATGCCGTCGATGTCGAATTCCCTGATCCATCTCTTACAGACCTGGCAGAAATATCGGATTACTTCCGGATTGTTGGTATTCAGCTTCGGCATCCTGTCCGTAAAGGCAAAGGAATAGAATCTCCCGTCCCTGGTATCCCCATGCCTCTCAAAGGCATCCCAGTCCTGTATCATGAACCAGTCGGCATAGGGGGATCCGCTCTTTTTCTCCACCACGTCCGCCCATGGGCCAAAGCTCCTGCCGCAGTGGTTGAAGACGGCATCCACCATGATGCGGATTCCATGGGCATGGGCTTCCTTTACCAGCCGGGCAAACTCCTCATTGGTGCCAAACTGCGGGTCGATCTTCGTGTAATCCCTTGTATCGTATTTGTGGGTGGACTCCGCTTCCATAATAGGGTTCAGGTAAATACCCGATATCCCCAGGTCATGTAAATAGGGAAGCTTCTTTCGGATCCCTTCCAAGTTTCCGCCGAACCTCTCTGCGTTGGAGACAGGCCCCGTGCGCCATTTTTCGATATCCGCGCCGTTTTTCTCAGGTGTCCCGTTGCAGAACCGATCCGGGAAGATCTGGTACCATACCGTATCGTTTACCCAGTCAGGCGTACTGTTCACATCGGCAGGGTTCATCCAGGGCATGACGAAGCATTGCAGCATCCTGCCCTCCATTCCAATCTGCTCTTCGCTAAGGAATCCGTTCTCGAAATAATACCATGTCTCCTCCTCCGTATGAAGCTCAAAATAATACTTGCACCGCTTGAACCTGGGTGTCAATGTGGTAGTCCACCACAGATGATGCCTCAGATGCTTCTTGAAACAAATCTCTTCTTTTTTTCCTGCCCACTGCTCTTTTCCGCCCAGGATTCCCGCTTCAAAGGGATCGCCATAATAGATAAAGACACGTTTCACATCATATCCTGTTTTTAGATTCACAATCAGTTCATCCTCATTTAAGGGATAACACATCTGTTCCGATGCTTTATGATATACGCCTGTAAAATCCATTCTTTTATTAAAACACCTCCTGTTTTTCTCTACTCTTTGACAGATCCCACCACAATGCCTGACACGAAATATTTCTGCATAAAGGGATAAATCATCAGAAGCGGAATGGTAGATACCACAATCTTTGCCGAGTTCAGCGTCCTACTGGAAATGCGCGCAAGCTGCTCCAGTTTGTCAGGATCGGTCACCTCCGTAATATCCACGTTCAGCTGCTGAATATATGTCTGCAAGGGATAGTTCGCCGTATCGGTAATGTAGACCAAAGCTGAGAAATAGTCGTTCCAGTGCCCCACTATGGTAAACAGCGTGACTGCTGCCAGAGTGGGCTTTACCACCGGCAGGAATACTTTCAGCAAAATCACCCACTGGGACCCCCCATCAATCATGGCGGCCTCCTCCAATGATTTGGGCACTCCCCGGAAGGCGTTCATCAGCAGAATCACATTCCCCAGCGGCACGGCTCCCGGCAATATCAGCGCCCAGATCGTATTGGTCAGCTTCAGTGAATTCACCACCATAAAGGTGGGAATCAGGCCGCCGGAAAACAGCATGGCGAACAGGATTAAGGACATATATACCTTCTGTCCGGTGAAGAACTTGGGGCTCTTGGACAGCGGATAGGCTGTCAGCACAAGCAGCGTTATATTGACAGACAATCCCAGGACCACTCTTAAGACAGAGATGCCAAAGGAACGCCAGAACTGCTTATCTCCCATGATTTCCTGATAGGAACTTATATTGAAGCCAATCGGGAATATATTCACCAGGTTGGCTGACACTGCGGCGTTGTCGCTCAGGGATATGGCGACTATATTCATCAGGGGCATCAGGCAGGACAGTGCCAGCGCTCCCACTATGATCCATATGATGATATCGGCGACAATGCCACCAAAGGTTCTCTTTTCAATCATTCCGCCCCTCCTAAAAGATCCTGTAATCTGTCACTTTTTGCGCGATTTTGTTGGCTGACAGCATCAAAATGATTCCCACGATCGAGCGCAACAGCCCCACTGCGGTACCAAGGCTGTACTGCCTTTCCACCAGGCCTACCCGGTACACCCAGGTATCGATGATGTCCGCCGTCTCCATGACCAGAGGGTTGTACAGGTTGAATATCTGGTCAAAGCCGGCGTTCAGCACATTGGGAAGGTTCATGATGGTCACCAGCATTATCGTAGGCAGGATTCCGGGCAAAGTGATATGCCATACCCGCTTGAACCGGTTGGCGCCATCGATGGCTGCCGCTTCATACAATCCCGGGTCGATTCCCGATAAGGCCGCCAGGTAAATGATGGCCCCATATCCGAAGCCCTTCCAGACATCCGTCACGATCAGGACAGAGCGGAACCATTTATTGCTGGCCATGAACAGAATCGGTTCGATCCCCAGCATTTCAAGGACTGCATTGATCGGCCCCTCGTAGGAAAAGATATTGACCACAACCGTCGCCAGAATGACCCAGGAAAGGAAGTTGGGCAGATACACGATGGTCTGGATGCTTCTCTTCATGAACTTGTTCTTGATTTCATTCAGCAGCAGCGCGAAAACAATCGTCACGAAGGTGCTCAGGATGATCTTTCCCACCGCAATCGTGATGGTATTGATGAAAATCTGCTTGCTGTCCGGCATCTGGAACATGAATATAAAGTTGTCCATGCCTACCCAGGGGGATTTCGCGATCCCCCTGGCAGGCATGTAGTTTTGGAATGCCATGATGATTCCAAACATTGGTGTAAACGAGAATATTGCCAGCAAGATCATACCCGGGAGCATCATAAGATGCAAAGCCATTTGGTCTTTTTTGCGCTTCATGCCTGATCGCTCCTTCCTATTGTTTGATAGCCTGGTTCACTTCCTCAGTAATCTGTTCACCGCCTGTCTTGTTCCACTCTGTCACGAATTCGTCAAAGTAGTCCACGGGCTTCTCGCCTGTTATTATCTTTAACAGCATTTCCTGCTCCATCTTGTCCAGGGTGGGCCACTTCAATGGCATGGACTTAGTGCTCCCAAAGAACACAGGGGTCACTTTATTGACTTCCGTCTCGGCCACAAGGCTCGCGGCTGTCATGGAATTGTAGGAAGCCCATCCGGCTGATGTGGATTCTTCCCCATTGGCAAGGCTGTCCAGATATTTCTTGCTGTTCACGTATGTACCCATGTCATGACGGTTCAACGGACTGGTATCTCCGCTCTCCAGCGCATCCACCACCTTCTTGCTGCTCCTGGGGAAGGCATCATAATAGTCAATGTTCATGGCAAGTACGGTTCCGCCCGCGTTCAGCTCGCTGTAATCTGCCAGCTCCTTATAGGCCTCGTCATCCTTTTCCTCATAACGGGAATAATCGAACTGCATGTTTGCCAGCTTCACAATCAGCTCCGGATGTTCGAAGCCCTTTCTCACCACCACATAACCGCTGTTGGGATTGCCCGTGAACATGGTCACTTTCCCATCAGCACCCACAGGGCAGATGTAAGGCTCCCACCTTGCCTCTTTGTTCAAAGTCATGCTGTCAGCCACTTCCCATGCACCCCACCAGTTGCCGAAAAAGGCGCCGCTCTTCCCGCTGTTGAGAAGACCCTTTCTGTCATCGCCGGTCCTGGTGACGAACTGTTTGTCAATCAACCCCTCATTGTACATCTTGGAAAGCTGTTCAAGGGCACCTTTCATTTCAGGCTGCACGGAGCCGTAGATGGCATTGCCGCTTCCGTCATCAATCCACTGCTTCGGAAATGCCCCATACAGGGTGAAGATATTGTTGAGCATATAGCTTCCGCCGGAATCGCCTGCTATCTCCGGATCGATTACAAGGCCCACTGTCTTGCCCTCGCCGTTCCCGCCGGGATCCTGTACCAGGAACTGCTCCAGGATATTATAGATGTCCTCCATGGTCTTGGGCTCTTCCAGGCCGCATTTGTCCATCCAGTCTTTTCTCAGCCACAGGATCCCAGGCCCGTGGGAGATTTCCGTGGTAGGCAGTCCCATCAGCTTTCCGTCGAACATGGCTGTCTTCAGGCACACGCCGTCATAGGAATCATAGATCTCCTTGATTTTGTCGCTGGCGCAGTTTTCATAGACCTCTGTCAGGTCCGCAATCAGGTCGTTCTCATACAACTGCTTTAATGTATCGTAATCTCCCACCCCCATGATATCCGGTATCTCGCCGCTGACGATGGCCATGGACACCTTCTGCTCATAGTCATCCCCGTCATTCGCCTCGAACAGGTCCGTGTTCTGTACGTTCAGCTTCTCCTTCAGATATCTGGTCCATGCATTGTTTTCATCGTCATCGCCCTCATATTTCGTCCCATCCAGCACGTCAAAATTCGTTACCTCCTTCCCCAGGGTGTAGTTCACTGTTTCCGGATATTTCCCATAGGGCGTGGTCATGGCTTCCTTCCATGCAGGATCCTCCTGATTCACGCTGACTGTGCTTTCGCCCTCGTCCTTGCCGCACCCTGCGAAGGACCCCAGCACCATTGCGCTTATCAGGCACATTGCCAGTACTTTTTTGATTTTCATAAATTTTTCTCCTCCATCAAACATAGTAAAACTGTTTATCAACTGTCATTTGAATTTATTTTATCAAAAGCATATCCTTAAGTAAAGTTTAGAACCTTTTGTTCATGACAATAGAATGATCGCAGAGCGTGCATTCTATTGTTTGTACTTAAATCATCATATTTCTGAAATACCGGATTGTGTAATCAACGCCTCTGTCGGAAAGCTCACCATGCCAGTATGCAGATTCCGGCTCGATGCTCAGGCCGCCGTCATACCCCAAGCCGTACAGAATACCCATAAAGGAGGTCCAATCGGTCTGATCCATGCCTGCGGGCGGGTTGTCATATACCTTGCCTTCGATTTTTACAGCGCCCTTTAAGTGCACATGTATAAATCTCTTGCCCCAGTCTCTTGTCTCCTGCAGATAATCGCCGCCTGCATTGATGCAATGGGAGGTATCATACTTGATATACAGGTCTTTTAAATAACCATGAATGATCTTATATGCTTCCGCATTGCACACAAAGTTATTCCAGCGGCAGTTGTAGGTTGCAATTTTTATATTCTTTTCTTTGCCGTATGCGATGAGCTTTTCAAAATATGCAATGGCAAAGGAGCAGTTTTCATAATAAGAAAGGCTGTCTACATAGTTGCAGCCGGTGATATAAATGCCAGTGCCAAGCTCTGCTGCCGCATCGATCAGGCTGTATTCTATTGCAAGCTCTTCCTCACGGATGCCGTTTTCATCGATTCTGGCACTTCCCCAACGTCCGATGGCCGCTACCGGAAGATCGTACTTTTTGCTATATTCCTTTGTCTGCTCCAATGCATCCAAAAATTCCTTCACTCTGTCATTAACATCCAGCTCTACGAAGGACAGTCCTTTTGCTTTTACCCGCTGAAAATCCTCTTCACGGATCCAGCTAATCATCCCCAATGTCATATCCAGTTCTCCTTTTTATTCAGGAATCCACCAGTCAGACCTTCTAATACAGCCTGGTAATTCCTTTTCCCCAAAAATCCTGCCCGACCGTCTTGCAACCGGGCAGGATCTACATTTTTATTCATGACAATAGAATGCTTGCAGAGCGTGCATTCTATTATTCATGACAATAGAATGTTCGCGGAGCGTGCATTCTATTGTTTACTTCCAGAATCAGTCAAAGTAAATGGTCTTGCCAGTCTTTGCAGATTCATAAATTGCTTCCAGCAGCTGTGTAACAACCAGAGCCTGCTCCGGTTCTACAGTCAGAGGAGTGCCCTTGGTTACTGCATTGTAGAAAACTTCTGCTTCGATATCTGCGGGTTTTTCTTCTGTGCCATCGTAGAAAGCAACACCGCCTGCACCTAAGTCGGGTTTTTCTACACACTGACGTCCGTGATGTACGCGGTTGATGCGAAGGCCATCCTTCATATCAGCGCCTGCTTTGGTACCGCACAGGCTGGTCTTTGCTTCATCTACATCCAACGAATTTAATGCCCAGGAAGCTTCCAGAACGATGGTCGCGCCATTCTTCATCTTGATGAAGCCGAATGCAGAATCTTCTACAGTGAACTTCTTAGGATCCCAGTCTCCCCAAGCATTGCCGGTCTGAGTCTGGTCTGCCAGCTTACGGTAGGTAGAACCGGTTACGCTTGCGGGCTCGTAGTTGTTCATCATCCACAGTGTCAGGTCAAGTGCATGAGTACCGATATCGATCAGGGGACCGCCGCCCTGCTTTTCTTCATCAATAAATACGCCCCAGGTCGGAACGGCTCTTCTGCGAATCGCATGAGCCTTTGCATAGTAAATCTCACCCAGCTCGTCTGCTTCGCAGGCACTCTTTAAATACTGGGAATCTGCACGATAACGGTTCTGGTAGCCGATGGTCAGGATCTTACCTGTCTCTTTTGCGGTTTTTACCATTTCCTTTGCCTCTGCATAGGTCTTTGCCATAGGCTTTTCACACATAACGTGCTTGCCGGCTTTCATTGCTGCAATGCTGACCGGTGCATGTGCGTTATTGGGAGTCAGAACGTAGACAACGTCCACATCCTCTTTCACCAGCTCTGTATAATCGGTATAAACTCTTGCGTCGGGTGTGCCGTATTCTTCTTTTGCTTTCTCCGCCCGCTCTTTGATCAGGTCACAAAATGCAACCAGCTCGATCTTTCCGTTTTTCTTGATTGCGGGAAAATGCTTTCCGTTTGCAATTCCGCCGCAGCCTACTACGCCTGCTTTAATAATTTTTGTCATGTCAGACTCCTTTCCAAGTTCTTTTAAATAATTAAGGCTTTTTTTCATATCTCCCATGGGTGTCCCGTAGGGATGATCATCCTGTTCAATAACCAGCCACTGTGCACCGCACTCTTTTGCGGTCTTTACCAGAGTCGGAAAATCCTGTTCTCCTTCGCCCAGTGCCAGCAGATCTACGCCATCTGCTTTGCGCCGAAAATCCTTTACATGTACCAGCGGGCAGCGTCCGCTGTATTTTTTCAACCATTCGCTGGGATCCGGTCCGCCAACCTTGATCCAGCAGGTGTCCGGCTCTGCACCCAGCACATCCGCAGGAACCTCTGCATACAGCTGATCCAGCGCATAGGTACCGTCCGGTGTCTTTGCAAATTCAAAATCGTGATTGTGATACAGAAGCGTCATGCCGTGTTTTTTACAGCCCTCTGAAATCACCGGGATTCCCTTTATTGTTTCCTCATATAAAGCTGCTCCAAATCTGCGGTCTTCCCCCAGCCAGGGAATTACGATATAGCGGCAGCCGATGGTTTCATAGTCCTGCAGAGTCTTTTCCAAATCTCCAGCCAGCTCGTCATAGGAAACATGTGCACTGATCGCAGTCAGTCCTGCCGCTTTTATGCTGTCACGGATCTCTTCTGCACTTTTTCCATATAATCCTGCCAGTTCTACACCGTCGTAGCCCATCTCACCCAGCTTTTTCATTGTGCCGGCAAAATCACGCTCCGCCTCTTCCCTTACCGAATAAACCTGTACTGCAATCGGTAATGTTTTGCTCATGGATCCCTCTCCTTCTATCTATGCTGTCGGAACGCCCATTTTGCAGGCACTCCGACTGTTCCCCTGTTTTCAGGCTTCGAATTTGATAACCTGTTTCTTTTCTGCAGATTCGAAAATTGCTTCCATCAGGCGCATAACTCTTGCAACCTCATCCAGCTTGATCCTGCTCTCTGCTTTTCCTTCGATCACTGCCATTACATTGCGGTAGAAATCGCGGATGTCACTATCTGCCCAAGGCAGATCCTCTGTGCGGATGGTATCCTCTCTTCTCGGAGCCATGGTCTTTGTCAGGCCTGCTGCCGTGATGACCGGAACAACATCACCTTCATTGACGCCGGTTGCACATACCATCTTGCCGTCTCTGCCGAAATCCTGGATGACAGCCGTTCCGTCAGCGCCTAATACATACCAGCGAGGCAGGGATACAAAGTTGCTCGTGCCAACCTCAACCAGCACATGCACTCCGTTTTCAAACCCGAGGTCTGCAGAAAAGCCGTCGTCAACCAGCTGGTTGGTTACGTTGGTCAGAGTTGCATAAACAGTGTTTAACTTCACACCGGGATATAATAACAGCGCCTGATCCAGAAGATGTACGCCCCAGTCAAGCACCATGCCGCCGCCATGCTCTTTTTCCTGTCTCCAGTCACCGGGGATACCTCTGGAACCGTGTACTCTGGATTCAATTCTGAAAATCTCGCCCAGCTTGCCTTCTGCCATGATATTCTTTACCGTCAGGAAATCTTCATCCCAACGACGATTCTGATGTACGGTAAAGAATTTGCCGGTCTTTTCCGCAGCCGCGCGCATTTCTGCAAGATCCGCAGAGCAAAGAGTTACAGGCTTCTCGGAAACGGCGTTCTTGCCAGCTTCCATGGCACGAATGACAACACCTTTATGAACATCATTCGGAGTTGCTACCAGTACGATATCAACAGTCGGATCTGCCATCAGATCTTCTTCGCTTTTATATACATGGATGCCCTTGCCTTCTGCATAGGTTCTGCGTTCTTCCTTAATATCCCAGATACCTGCAACTTCCAGGTCGTCAATTCTCTGAATCAAATCATAATGCCAGCCTGCCATTCCGCCAAAGCCGACCATCGCAAGTCTATGTTTCATGTCTTTTCCTCTTTTCTGTTCTGTCGCAGCAGGACGCTTCTGCGTCCCTGCCTATATGCCGAGTTGCAAAAGCAACTCGGTAAAACCATCCGGAACTGTTTTCGCAAACACGCCGGGTTACGCAGTAACTCGCCGGAACTTCCGACGGAAGTTCCATGTTATGCCCAATACATATTTCCTCTGTCCTCAAAGATCAGGGAATTCTTCAGGCATCCGATTGCCTTTAACAGTCCTTCCTTACCAGACATCAGGCTGTCTTCATGCTCGATGCTGATCGCATAGTCATAACCTGCAAGACGAAGTTCGGAAGCGATCGCTTTCCAGTAATCTTCGCCATGACCGTAACCAACAGAGCGGAAGATCCAGGAACGGGTCAGTTCTTCGCTGTAATGCTGAGTATCCAGTACGCCGTTTACTGCAGTGTTGATTGCATCCACTTTGGTGTCTTTTGCATGGAAATGGAAAATCGCATTTGCCTTGCCAAGCTCTCTGATTACTGCGATCAAATCCATTCCCTGCCAGATTAGGTGGCTGGGATCCAGGTTCGCGCCGATTTCCGGACCAACTGCCTCACGCAGCTTTAACAGGCTTCTTGTATTGTATACGCAGAAGCCGGGATGCAGCTCCAGTGCGATTTTATGTACGTTATGCGCTTTTGCAAAAGCAACCTTTTCTTTCCAGTAAGGAATCAGAACATCGTTCCACTGATATTCCAGAATCTCGGAAAAATCATCCGGCCAAGGACAGGTAACCCAGTTGGGTGTCTTGTCCTCCGGAGATCCGCCAGGGCAACCGGAAAACGTATTTACAACCGGAACACCAAGCTTTTCTGCCAACAGGATCGCATTGGTCAGATCCTCATCGAATTTCTTTGCAATCGCTTTATCAGGATGTACTGCATTCCCGTGTGCACTCAGTGCACTGATCTCCAAGCCATATTTGTGAATTGTGTCTAAAAACTCTTTCTGCTTATTTTCATCCGCCAGAAGCTCTGCCGCGTTGCAGTGCGCCGTTCCAGGGAAGCCGCCGCAACCGATCTCCACCATCTGTACGCCCTGTTCAGACAAAAATTTACATGCCGCATCCAGGGACATATCGCCCAAGGCAACCGTCAATACTCCTAATTTCATGTGCATTTTCCTCCTTTAGCATTGATCAGATTCGTCATTTTGTATTCATTTCCAACAATCACTGTTTTTATTTTGTTTCTATGCTACACATTTTAATGAATAAAACGAAAGAAAGATAGACCTCCTTTGCTACTCTCTCATACGATTCTGCTATTTCTTCTTTTCTTTTTCCGATTTTACATCCACTGGATCTTCTTTTTTTATGGATCCGATTTCGAAGGTTTTGATTCCTTCACTTCTACCCGGACGCTTTGCACTCTTGCCCTCGGATTCCCGCACCGCTTCCATCGGTGTACATTGATAATACCGCCGGAACAATCTTCCGAAATGATTGTAATCCGAAAATCCGACCGCATCCGCAACCTCTGCCGCAGAATAATTTCCGCTTTTTAACAGATGCATGGCTTTCTTTAGACGCACCTCATTCATATACTGCAGCGGCGCCATCCCCATACTCTCCCGAAACAGATGGTTAAACCTGTCTTCGCTGACATGGATCAGTTCAGCCAGCTGTGCATTTGATATGCTGTCCGTATAATTTTCCTCAATATAATGGACAACCGTGTTCAGGCGCTCCAGATTTTTCCGACGCTTTAAGCTCTCTTTATCCGTCAGCATCTGTTCTGCGTAGCGGCGCACCAGATAAGCGATCAGCTGCAGCAATGCTCCCTTACAGGCAAGCTTCCAGCCAAGGCTTCTTTCATTCTGTTCCTGATAGATCAGGCTCATGAGCTCCTGTATCTTTGTATCTGCACAGATCATTGGCTGAAACAAAATATTTTTTTCCGCTACCTGCGCAGACAGCTCGTCCAGCTCAAAAATAACAACCAGCACCTCTACCGGGGTTCCGTTGCAAAAACCGGCATGCAGGACATTGCTGTTAATGACAGCAAGATCGCCTTGTCGAAAGGTATACCTGGTCTGATTGAGCAAAATATCCGTCTCCCCATGTACAACGTAATGCAGCTCAATGTGCTCATGCCAGTGTGTGTGGAAATACTGGCATTTGTCCTGAACCCGGTTCATAAATACTTCGATTGGAAACTCTTTATCGCTGATAATTTTCTGTTCATAAAATTGCAGCTGCTGCGATGACATTGAAATTCTCCTTTTTGTACTTTCTCCCACTCTGTACTCATGCTACAATATATCGATGATACTGATATCCGTCGGTCAAACTACACACTCGTTTAAAAATCTTTACAGAAATGGAGAACCTATGAATCCACTTTGTAAACCCTCTGGCAAAACAGCTTGCCAACCGCTCCTGATCGGCTCCCATGTGGGCATGAGCGGAACATCTATGATGGACGGTTCCGTCCAGGAAGCGCTTTCCTACGGAGCCAATACCTTTATGCTTTATACCGGCGCGCCGCAGAACACACGACGTAAACCGGTGGATGAGCTCTGCATCCCACAGGCAAAGGAACGGATGCGCCAGAACAATATTACCCGCTTCGTCGTCCACGCCCCTTATATCATCAATCTCGCCAATACCGTAAAACCGGAGGTCTTTTCCCTCGCGGTTGAATTTCTCGCAAAGGAAATCGAGCGGACAGAAGCGATGGGCAGCGACGTGCTCATCCTGCATCCCGGTTCCCACGTCGGCGCTGGAACGGACGCTGGAATCCATCAGATCATCGAAGGCTTAAACGAAGTGCTTTCCCAGCCTTCTCCGGTCCGCATCGCACTGGAAACAATGGCAGGCAAAGGCTCCGAAATCGGCAAACGCTTTGAAGAACTGGCTGCAATCTATGACGGTGTCCGTTTTCCTGACCGGCTGCGCGTCTGCTTCGACACCTGCCACGTCCACGACGCAGGATATGATCTCACAGCAAATCCTGATCTCGTCCTGGACGAGTTTGACAAAACCCTCGGCAAGGATCAGATCGCAGTTTTCCATATCAACGACAGCAAGAACGAAAAGGGAGCCGCCAAAGACCGACATGCCAATCTCGGTGTCGGTCAGATCGGGTTTGCACCGCTGTACCATATCGTCCATCATCCTGATTTTTTGACTATCCCCAAAATCCTCGAAACGCCCTGGTATCCTGACCCGCAGAATCCAAAAAAGCTGCTGCCGCCATACCGCCGGGAAATCGCGTGGCTGCGCGCCGGACGGATAGACGCATAGTCCTATAACCAGTCGTTCCAGAACTTCTCCACCCGGCTTCCGATGCTCTCTCCCCGGACGACCTCAAACTGCTCCCACTCCCGTGGAAACAGCCTGCGGTAGCCCGGCGTCAGGAACCGGTCGTCCAAAAGCGCCACGATTCCGACATCATCCGCTGTCCGGATAACCCTGCCTGCCGCCTGAAGCACTTTGTTCATGCCAGGGTACCGGTAGGCATAGTCAAAACCATTTTCTCCGTTTTCTTCGAAATATCCCCGAATAATCTCCCGTTCCGTGCAGACCTGCGGCAGTCCGGTTCCTACAATCAGCGCGCCGATCAGGCTGTCCTCCTTTAAATCGATCCCCTCGGAAAAAATCCCACCCAGCACGCAAAAGCCAACCAGACTGCTTTCTTCCTCCACTTCGATTTCCATATGGATAATATCGGACAGGTTCATTCCGGGATTTCCCTCAAAGCGCTGCAAAAACGCCTCCCTCTCAGCCTCATCCATATGCTCGGTCTGTACCAGGCACTCTGTATCGTCTTTTACCGCATAACACCTCAGATAACGCTCATACACCTGCTGCAAAAAGACGTGTGATGGAAAAAAAACCATATAATTTCCATGCCGCTGCGACACGGTTTGATGAATGTAATTCGCGATTTTATCGTATTCCCGGTCGGAACGCCTCGTATAACGGCTGGTCACATCCTCCGCCAGAAACAGCCCCTTTTTCTCCGGCGAAAAAACGGACTTCGCGTAGACCTCATAATCCTCTGCCTCTCCGCCCAGAAGCTTTTTATAATACTGGATCGGAAGCAGAGTCGCGGAAAACAACACACTGCTGACGGAACGCTGCAGACACTCCTTGAGGTTCGTCGACGGGTCAACATTGAACAGTCGCAACAAAAAGCGTCCATCTTCATCCAGCTTTGTATACACAACATATTTCTGATCCAGCAGCTCATAAATCTGCAGAAAATGACTGATTTCAAAATAAAAGTCCAGAATCTCCCGCCGAACCGGGCTGTCATCGTGATTTTCGAGATAGTCTTCCATACAGGGCGACAACCGCAAAAGTGCCTGTACGAACGCATCTATCTCCACCACGATACACCAGTCCCCGCATTCGCGTTTCAGGAAAAGCAGCTCACGATTGCACTTATCCAAAAGCTTCTCCATGCGAGGAGAAAATGCCTTCACAGTCTTTTTCAAGGTCAAGAAATCTTCTTTATATAACTGAGCGCTGTACATTTCCCGACCACGCTCCAAAAGATTATGCGCTTCATCAATCAGAAACAGATACTGCTCTCTGCCTGCACCTTCTCCGAAAAAGCGCCGCAGATAGACATGCGGATCAAAGACATAATTGTAATCGCACAAAATACCATCGGAAAACAGGCTCATATCCAGCCCCAGCTCAAAGGGGCAAACCTTATATTTCTGAGCACAGGCCTCGATTTCTTCCCGGCTGTAATGCTCCTTTGTCGTCATCAATTCAAAAATCGCATCGTTGATCCGGTCAAAATGTCCCTTTGCATAAGGACAGGAGTCCGGATTGCATTCCGATTCTTCCATAAAGCAGATTTTATCCCGTGCCGTCAGCACCACCGTCTTAAAATGTAATCCGCGCTCCCGCAAAAGGTCGAACGTACGATCCGCGACTGTCCGGGCAATCGTCTTCGCTGTCAAATAAAAAATCCGATCCGCCTTTCCTTCCCCGACTGCCTTGACTGCCGGAAACACCGTCGAAATCGTCTTACCCGCCCCGGTCGGTGCTTCGATAAACAGTTTTCTGCTGTGGCAGATCGTATGATAAACATGCGTGACCAGCTCTTTTTGTCCCTCCCGGTACGGGAACGGAAAAGACAGGCTGTGAATGGAATCCTGACGAAGTTTCTTCCAGGCAATGTCTGCATCTGACCACTTCCGATATTCCTGCAGCAAACTGTCAAACCATTCTTCCAGGTCTGACATCTCATACACAAACTTGAAATAGCGGATTTCTTCTGTCTCTATGTTGCAGTAGGTCATACTGACCTCCATCCGCTCTTTTCCATGCTCCTGCCCATACATCCAGGCATAGCATTTTGCCTGGGCCAAATGCACCGGATTCGGCTCCTTCATCCGGGACAAATCCCGATACGTCCCCTTGATCTCGTCAACTGCAACGGGATCGGAATCGATAATCCCATCTGCCCTGCCCTCTACGACAAGATCATATTCCCCGCAGTCTCTGCGGTAACGCAGCATAACCTCTGCATGGTAACTGGAACCCATCTTTTTCTGGATCATGCGGTGAATTCGGCTTCCCTCCGCCATAGCGTCGTCCGGGGCAGATTTTTTGCGATTGTCAATATCCCCTGTGCGAAGCAAAAACTCCACCAGTCCTCTTACTGAAACCTTGATCTCCACGACACTGTATCCTCCACATGCTTTTGCCTTATTTTTTCTGAAATTCCGTCATGTGCATCCGATACTTTAACGGCACCAGCTGTTGCTGCAAGGGTTGATTTTGCCGCTCAAGGATTGAAAGGGACCGACAAAAGCTCTGAAACAGCACTTCGATCTCCTGTTCGTTCTCATCCTTCTGCTGTCCGGCCTGCTGCAGTGTATCCAACTCCTGCTTTGAAAGCTTTGCCAAAAACCACGCCTTTCCTGCCGGATGGATTCCTGCTGCTGCCCTGCGTTCATCCAGAATCACAAAATTCTCCAACGGGAAACGGTCTGCAAAATGCGGCATAACAAACGCAAGAACGTCTGCATCCGGCGCAATCTCCCCATATAAAATTCCGCCGGTGATCTCCTGAAACCGAAGAAACTGAAGCACTCTTTCCCGCACCCTGTGTACACTCCGGCTCAGTGCAAACACCCGATGGATACATGGCTCTGCAAGTGCCTGTAAAAGCGGTCCCCGGATCCGACCGGACAGACCAGCTGCAACCGTCTCATAAACTGCCTGACTCTTGTCGGCTTCCTCTGACGCCAGCGCATAGCTGATCGCTTCCCACGCCTGCTCTCCGAAACGTCTCCGCAGGGTTCGTGCTACCTTCGCCGCGCACTCTGCATCCGGCATTACCTCCCGGTACTGGGCAAACAGACATAAATCCGACGCACCTGTTTGAATTTTAACACGTTTGCCGCAAAGCTTCCATTCATAAATCCGATAAATTGCAGTAAGTATCCCTTCGACCGAGTTCTCGCATATCAGAATCAGCTCTTCCATTTCGTTTTCCCCCACATCAGATTCGGTCAGACCATCATCTCCTTCCCCATACAGGGCTTTTCGGCTCGCAGCGCTTCTCTCCCCGGTTCTCGGTTTCACCCCGCTGCACCCCTCCAGGCGCTTTCCGGCTGTACCAGCTGCTTCCCATCGTAGCCGAAGTTCCGATCATCAAATAAAGACAGCTGCTGATACGTTACACCATCCTTGTCGAACGGGAGATTTTCCCGGATGCCGAGAAGCTGCCGCGTAATAAAGTTTTCCTCAATTCGAAGTGGATACATCTGTCTGCCGTTGCAAGTGATAAAATAAATCGCACGCTTCAAAACGACACCAATCTTTTTCAGATGCTGATACTCCAGACGGCTGCTTCTGCGCGCCTGAACAATCCTGCGGGCACTTTTGACACCGATCCCGGGCACGCGCAAAAGCTCTTCATAGGAAGCGCAGTTGACCTCCACAGGGAACTGTTCCAGATGCCGCAGCGCCCAGTCTGCCTTCGGGTCTAAAAACAGATTAAAGTCCGGATTCTTCTCGCTTAAAAGCTCTCCTGCCTCAAAGCCGTAAAAACGAAGCAGCCAATCTGCCTGATACAGCCGGTGTTCCCGCAGAAGCGGCGGACCTCCCTGCAGCGCCGGGAGGTCTTTATCCTCATTGACTTTTACAAATGCGGAATAGAATACTCGTTTTAAATCGAATTTGCGATACAGGCTCTCTGCCACAGACAAAATTTCATAATCATGCTCCGGTGTCGCGCCGATAATCATCTGCGTAGACTGTCCAGCCGGAACAAATTCCGGGGCGTGCCGGTAAAGCGCCACCTCCTGTTTGCTCACAGAAATCCCGTTCTGAATCTGCCGCATCGGTGTCAGGATCGTCTTGCGGTGCTTGTTCGGTGCAAGGCGCGATAAGCCCTCCGCCGTCGGGAGCTCCAGATTGATACTCATGCGGTCCGCCAAAAATCCCGTCAGCCGGATCAGCTCCGGATCCGCCCCCGGAATCGCTTTGACATGGATATAGCCCTGGAAATGATACTGCGTGCGCAGTTTATAAATCGTCTGATACAAAAGCCCCATCGTCACATTCGGATTCTGTATAATCCCGGAGCTTAGGAAAAGTCCTTCGATATAATTACGGCGATAAAACTCGATCGTCAGGCGACAGACTTCATCCGGCGTAAACGACGCCCGCGGCACGTCGTTGGAACGCCGGTTCTGACAGTATTTGCAATCATAAATACATTCGTTGGTAAACAGAATCTTCAGCAGGCTGATGCATCTGCCATCCGCTGAAAAGCTGTGACAGATTCCCGCGTTTACCGTGTTGCCGATCCCTTTTCCATCACCCCGGCGATTGCTCCCACTGCTCGTACAGGCAACGTCATATTTCGCCGCATCGCTCAGAATATTCAGCTTCTCCATCAGGGACATTTCCTGCATGATCCTCATCCTGTACTCCATTCCGCAGACAGAGGTTCCTGAATTTTGTTTGATTTGCTCGAACGTTTGTTCTGTCTGTGGTTTTATGATAGTACGTATGTTCGATTTATGCAAGCACTTTTTGTGCTTTTTTTAGACGTTCTGAGAACTGATCGTAAAAATTCTGTTCTGCATCCCAGCCCCGGAAATAAAATTCCTGCAAAATGTATCGATTGATCCTCTGCGCTGCCTCCATATCGGACTGCTGCATCAGGCGATCCTGCAGCCTGCGCACAAAAAAATGCCAGTCCGCCACAAACGTCTCATAACGACCAAATTCCGGCATATCGATCCATTTGCGAATTTTCTGCTTTGTGCGGTTTTCCCTGCTGCACTCTTTTGTCTGTAAAAAATATCGGAAGCTCCCGTTTTCATAAAAACGTCCCAGCGGAAACAGCCGGCAAATGCCCGGGCGGAACGGATGGATGCTGCAGCGTCCTTTTTCGTTCAAATATACGCACTGCTCCTTTTCCCCCGCCATTTTCAGGTTCGGCAAAATTACACCGTCCTGTACATGCAGATCCAGACTTTCGTCCAGAAGCTGTTCAAAGCTTTTGCCGCGTCCCTGCATCAGCTGCCAGACGTCCAGCGGGTCTAAAATAATCGTATCCCCCATCTGACAGCAGCAATCGCAGCACCCCTCGCAGTCCTGACAGCCGACCTTCGCAAGATCTCCCGCTGTATACAGTTTTCCATCCGAAATTTCATCCAGATCGATATTGCGCAGCATAATGATTTCCTCCCAAATAGATGTTTCCATACAACTTGAAAAAACTTGTGCCCTGACGCATGCTCTGCCTGCAGCGGATCGCGAAAGCGACTTTCTTCCGCTCCGCCGCTTATGCGTCCCCGTAGAGCGTTTTTTACCGTATAGAAACGAAGTTTCCTATACAACAAAAAAGAGACCTGACTCTTCAGGTCTCTTTGGAGTGAAGCACGGGGGATTCGAACCCCCGACAACCTGATTAAAAGTCAGGTGCTCTACCGACTGAGCTAGTGCTCCATAAAATTAAATTACGGGCGTCATCCGTCCGCATCAAAAGCTGGGCTAGCCGGATTCGAACCGGCGAATGCAGGAGTCAAAGTCCTGTGCCTTACCGCTTGGCGATAGCCCAGGAAGGTGGATACAGGGATTCGAACCCTGGGCCTCCAGAGCCACAATCTGGCGCGCTAACCAACTGCGCTATACCCACCATAGGGAAAATGATCACTCACTTTCCAACGTGCCCGAAGGGATTCGAACCCCCGACCCACGGCTTAGAAGGCCGTTGCTCTATCCAGCTGAGCTACGGACACACGTTGCGGCGTATCGCCTTGGCAATGTCTACAGGACTTCTTCCTGAGAAACGACTGCTAGACACAGTCGAAGCAGGTGATGGGAATCGAACCCACGTATCCAGCTTGGAAGGCTGGTGTTCTACCATTGAACTACACCTGCATATCATATAATATCGGGGTGACAGGATTCGAACCTGCGACCTCCTGGTCCCAAACCAGGCGCTCTAGCCAAGCTGAGCCACACCCCGTCGCTTAACTAAAAGGCCTTATCCGTGACGCAAGATTCATTATATAGAAAGAGTTCCAATATGTCAACAACTTTTTTAAATTTTTTATTTTTATTTTTTCAACAGTTCACTCGTAGCTTACTGAGCACAGATTCCATGCTTGCATGAGGATCTGTGCACGGGAAGCTACGAAGGGAGCGGAGCGCCGCTCTATGAGCAAAAGGGAGCTGCGAAGCAGCGGAAAGCCTCGCAGAGGCGATTCATGACAATAGAATGTTCGCGGAGCGTGCATTCTATTGTATTGCGAATGGCGCTGTGCCTCGGCCTCTTACAAATAGCTCAGATGATAATGGGCATTGCCCTCCCGATCCAGCTCCATCAGGACATAGGACGGTCGTCTGCCCTCCTGCCGTGGGTAGGAAATGCTGCCCGGGTTGATTGCCGTCACGTTCGTCTGCGGATCTGTAAAAATCAACGGGCGGTGCGTATGTCCAAACATCACGATATCGACGCCCCGGCTCTCCGCTTCTTCCAGAATCGCTTCTGTCCCAACCGACACATAATAATGATGTCCATGGGTCAGCCAGACCCTATATTTGCCGATCTCAAATTCCTCTTCCTGTGCAAGATCCGTAAAAAAGTCGTTGTTGCCCGCTACCATATGCACCGGACAGCCTGCGATGCTTTTGATAAACGCTTCACTCCCCTCCACGTCCCCGCAGTGGATCAAAAGATCGATCTGCCCAACCATATCGAGCACCTGGGTCAGGTTCCCGTCTCTTCTGTGTGTATCACTGACGATCAGTATCTTCATCTGTTTTCTCCATCCGGCACCGCCCTATTTCTGCTCTTCCAACATCTTTTTCATCTGACGCAGCGCCTTTCCCCGATGACTGATCGCATTCTTTTCCTCCGCGGAAAGCTCTGCCGTGGATTTATCATTTTCGTACAGATAAAAAATCGGGTCATATCCAAATCCGTTGCTGCCGCATTCTTCCCAGCCGATATAGCCCTCAATTGTTCCTCGCGTCACAAGACTATTTCCGTCCGGCAGGGCTGCTGCAATGGCGCAGACAAAACGTGCTGTGCGCTTTTCTTTCGGGACGCCGTCCAGACGGCTGATGAGGTTGGCGTTTTTTTCACGGTAAGAGGTTTCATGCCCCATATAGCGCGCAGAATAAATGCCCGGCTCGCCGCCCAGCCAGTCGATTTCCAGTCCGGAATCATCTGCCAGCACAATAATTTCTTTCGCCGAAATCCCGCTGCAGCCCGGAATCCCGTTTTCCAGACACCAGTTTCGGATGCCCTCCGCCTTGATCTTTGCGTTTTCTTCAAAGGTTGTGCCGTTTTCTTCGATTTCCGTGTCGATGCCCGCGTCCTTTAACGACAGCACGTTCCATCCGGTTCCATTCAGGATTTCCCGGATTTCCTTCATTTTTCCTGCATTTCCCGTTGCAAAAATGATCTGCTTCATCTTTTTGCCTGTCCTTCCTGCTTTGCTCTCTTCGGCGGTTTTGCCCCCTGATACTGATAAAAATAGGTCTTCATCATACCGTTGTAGATTTTGCGGTTCTTGTCCGCCTTGCGTCCGATGTCCTGCTGCGCATTTTCATAAGAAGTAATCAGATACATCGACCAGTCATCCAGCTGTGCATAGCGTTCGCCAAGCGTCCGGTACAGCGCCGGAAGGTCCTTTTTATCCTCCAGACGTTCACCGTAGGGCGGATTCGTAATCAGGAAGCCGTATTTTTTCGGATGGGAAAGCTCTGCAACCGGTCTGCGCTGAAAATGGATCAGGTGATCCACGCCTGCGAGTTTTGCATTTTCCCGTGCAATATTAACCATTTCAGCATCAATATCGTAACCCTGAATATCCGTCTTTACATCCAGATCAACCAGATCCTGCGCTTCGTCCGATGCGCGATACCAACATTTGCGATCAATAAAATGTCCCCACTCTTCCGCGGTGAACTCCCGGTTCATGCCGGGCGCCATATTCGCCGCCATCATCGCTGCTTCGATAGGGATCGTGCCGCTTCCGCAGAACGGGTCTACCAAAATCCGATCCGCTTTCCAGGGCGTCAGCATAATCAACGCCGCTGCAAGATTCTCCGCGATCGGAGCCTTCGCCGTCAGCTTGCGATAGCCTCTTTTATGTAAGGATTCCCCGGTCGTATCCAATCCCACAGTCACTTCATCTTTTTTCAGAAAAACCCGTACCGGGAACGGTGCTCCGGTCTCCGGAAACCAGCTGACCTTGTATACACCTTTCAAACGTTCTACCATCGCTTTTTTCATGATAGACTGAATATCCGACGGGCTGAACAGCTTGCTCTTTACACTGGCAGCCTTTGCCACCCAAAATTTTCCGTCCGCCGGGATGTAGCTTTCCCATTCCAGCGCTTTCGTGCCCTGAAACAGCTCTTCAAAGGTCTCCGCATGAAAGCTGCCGACCTTGATCAGCACGCGCTCCGCCGTCCGCAGAAAAATATTAGCGCGGCAGACCGCTTCCTCGTCGCCGAGAAACGCAATTCTGCCGTCCTCCACTTCGCTGATTTCATATCCAAGATCCGTGATTTCCCGTCGAAGAACCGCCTCCAGACCGAAATGACACGGTGCAATCAATTCCATTTTTCTCATTTTTTCTTCCATTTCTATCGGTGCACGGGCAGCATTACTCCGGCATTTATACCACGGTAGCTTTACTTCGGCATTTATGCGCAGGCATCCTTGCCCCGGCACCTTTTCTTTGATTTCTCGCTCTTTTTATTGTACGGGCATTTTCTGTGGGCTGTCAAGAAAAACGCGCCGAAATTTCTTCCCACCCAAAAAGGAGCCAGCGCTCCCGGATTTTCACCCGTTCTGCGCCGGCTTCTCTTTTCGTCTGCATTACAGCCTTCAAAGGCTCACTTACTGATTGTTCTTGTCCTTGCAGTCAGAAGTGCTTTCCTTGGTGCTGTTCTTGCTCTGGTTCTTCTGAGTATTTTCAGAATTATTCTTGTTGGTCTGTTTCTGTGTGTAATCGTTCTTGGCCATAATGCCCTCCTGTTTTCGCCGCTTTTGTTTTCCATGAAAATCAAAATGCAGCAGATAATATTTGTCGCGCAAGAAAGGCTGTCCATCCTTGCTGCCATCACTGTCTCTCCTGCGTTTACAGACACTAGTATCGGCACGCTGCAGGAAAATTATACACACAGATTATCCCGAAAAAATTTTTTATCCCCGGTCGGGGAATTTTTCCCCACGGCTGTTGTCCGCTCAGCACTTTTTCGGATCGTAGGTTTCCTTTTCGCAGACCTCGTAAACATCCCGCCCCATTTTCTCTTCGAAATACCGCCGCAGTCCGATATGCGCGTCCCATTTTTCCTGCGGATAGAAGCCATAACGCCTTTTGACGTCCAACATCCGCTCTTCTATGTCAAGCACGCCCTCCGCTCCGGCAATACTGTCGCACAGCTGAACCAACCGGTCGTAATCATCGTAAACCGATTTTTCCAACTCTGTCCGGATCAGGGACAACTCGTCCTCCGAAACGTCATATTTTCCGATATATTCCTCCAGCGTCTGCGTCGCAAAGGAATGCGTCAGGCACACCTTCGCCACCTCGTCGCAGCCGATCTTCTTCATATAAGAATAGCCGTCCGAAACGTGTCCTAAATGTCTCACGCCAAATGTCCGCCCGATGTCGTGCAAAAGTCCCAGCACATACGCTTTTTCCGGGTCAAGGTCACCACACGCGGCTGCGATTTTTTCCGCGCAATGCGCCACCGTTTTGGAGTGATCGCCCCACGGTCCGGGATTTTTCTGCAGTCCCTCCTGCAGCAGTTGTTCTGCTTTTTCTCTCGATGGAATCATAAGCTTCTCCCTCGCTTCCTGTCATGGACAGTTTTTGTGAAAACCAGAATGTATTCCGCACATTCTCGCGCCGAGGCGCGGTTGCTTCGGCAATCATCTACCTTTGTACCGAGTGCGCATCCTAGCGGAGCCTTTTTATCGTATAGAAAAAAATTTCTTATACGATAAAAAACCGGAATGCTTTCACATTCCGGTTCCAGTCGCGTGCGCGAGAAGATTCGAACTCCCGACCTTCTGATCCGTAGTCAGACGCTCTATCCAGCTGAGCTACGCGCACATTTTTGTTGTTCAGGACTTCGTGTCCCTCACAACAAAAATTATTCTACCTTCTTTTTCTCGAATTGTCAACACTTTTTTTCAAAAACTTGAATCTTACCATAAAAAATGTTAGAATATCTCAAAAGAACGCGGAAAGTGCAGGCATTTCATCGACTGCATTTTTCCCAGAACGGAGACTATATTATGGAAATGAAACCTCAGCCAAAGCGCAACGGCTTTGCGACGTTTTCGCTGGTTCTCGCCATCGCTGCGCTCGCCAGCACCCTTACGATGACAATTGTCATTCCGATCTTTCTCGCGATCCTGTCCATCATGTTTGGGCTGTTGTCCCGAGGGAACACCTCCATGTCCAATCACGCCCTCGCAGGTGTCATCGTCGCCTGCAGTGCACTCCTCATCAATATTGCTGTCGGTGGGTTTTCTTTTTTTATTGTCTTTTCCAACTCCGATGCAAAACAGCAGTATTGGACAATGGTCAATGACACCTACGAGCAAATGACCGGTCTGACCTTTGACGAGATTCTGAACGAATACGGGATCGAACTTCCCGAAAGCTTACATGACTGAGAGGTAACCTACAAATGAATGATCAGACTACAACCACCGGCACAGCCTCCCCGTTAAAGAGGTCTGTCCTGAAGGGAAAAGCGCGCGCATCCCTGCTTGGACATTATGTGCCGCTCTCCAGCGCCTTTCTTTCTCTCGCTATTTTGCAGTATATTATCACAGCTCCCTCCGGATTGATTCAGGTGCATCCGCCCTTTGGTACAATTTTGTATTATGCCGTCACATTTGCCATCAGTGTTTTCTTTGGGATTTTCCAGGTCGGCATCACAGGACTGTTTCTGAGCAATGCCTGCCATCAGCCGGTCTATGCGGGCGGCATTTTCTCTGGCTTTTGGCATGAGCCGTTAAAGGCCATCCAGATTCAGCTCGTTTTGTCCCTGCTGTTATGTATCCCGGAAATCGTGCCGTCGCTTCTTTTCAGCCTGTACCTGCAATCCGGTCGCGTGAATATGGTTTATCTCTATGCTGCAGCAGGGATCAGCATCGTTTTCCTGCCTTTTGTGCTGTATGTAAAAACGCTGTATTCCCAGGTTTTCTTCATCATGCTGGACTTTCCCGAGCTGAGTGCAAAGGAATGCTTAAAACGCTCCAGAAGGCTCATGAAAGGCCACAAATGGCAGTATTTCCTCCTGATGGTAAGCTTCCTGCCCTGGCTAATGGGCGGGTTCTTAACCTGCGGCATCGGACTGCTGTATGTGTATCCTTATCAGAAGCAGACCTATGCCTACTTCTATCTTGAGCT
The DNA here is from genome assembly GCF_025567525.1 of Gallintestinimicrobium propionicum. NCBI lineage: Bacteria > Bacillati > Bacillota > Clostridia > Lachnospirales > Lachnospiraceae > Gallintestinimicrobium > Gallintestinimicrobium propionicum. The sequence continues at coordinate 51,281 of NZ_JAOQJY010000021.1, forward strand.
GGTATCGTTAAAAAGCGCTGAAGCGTAAAAAACCGGACACCTACTTCCTGACTGATTGCTCAGCCGGGAGTCGGTGTCCGGTTTCTTTATACTCTTTTTATTCTTCCGTCGCTTTATCCTTTGTGTTGATCCACTTCAGATATGCGTTGATGAAGGGGTCGAGACCGCCGTCCAGTACGCCATCTGCATTTGCAACCTCCTGATTTGTCCGAAGGTCCTTCACCAGCTTATAAGGCTGCAGGACATAGGAACGGATCTGGTTGCCCCATGCGATATCCTTGATCTCGCCACGGATGTCAGAAAGCTTCTCGGCGTTTTCTTCCTGCTTTAACAGATACAGCTTCGCCTTCAACATCTGCATCGCCTTATCCTTGTTCTGGAACTGAGAACGCTCATTCTGACACTGTACCACGATACCTGTCGGCAGATGCGTGATACGGATCGCAGAAGAGGTCTTGTTGATATGCTGACCGCCTGCACCGCTGCTTCGGTAGGTATCAATGCGCAGATCCTCCGGGTTGATCTCAATATCCAGATCTTCTTCGATATCCGGCATAACATCCAGAGATACGAAGGAGGTCTGGCGCTTGCCCTGGGCGTTGAAGGGGGAAATCCGGACAAGACGGTGTACGCCTTTTTCCGATTTCAGATAGCCGTAAGCGTTCTCGCCGTTTACCTGGAAGGTAACAGACTTGATGCCCGCTTCTTCACCGTCCAGATAGTCCAGAACTTCCACGGAAAAGCCCTTTTTCTCCGCCCATCTGGTATACATACGGTACAGCATGCCGCACCAGTCGCAGCTCTCTGTGCCGCCTGCGCCCGCATTGAGCTTTAAGATCGCATTATCCTTATCATATTCGCCGGACAGCAGCGTGCTGATACGCAGCTCATCCAGCTCTTCGATAAACTCATCCAATTCGCCCCGGATTTCTTCTACCATATCCGGATCTTCTTCCTCGTGCCCCATCTCAATCAGGGTTTCGATATCGGAATACTGCGTTTCCAGCTTATTGCACAGCTCCGCAGTATCCTTTAAATTTTTGAGCTCTTTCATCTTGCGGTTGGAGGAATCCGGATCGTCCCAGAAGCCGGGTGCTTCCATTTCCATCTCCAGCTCTTCGATGCGCTTCTTTTTTCCTTCCAGATCCAGGGAATCCTTCACTTCATGAAGGGTATTTTCGTAGCTTTGCAGCTCGAACTTCATCTGATCTAATTCTACCATTGCCATAATATTCGTCCACCTTTACCGGTTCTTTCCACAGCAGTTTTTATATTTCTTACCGCTGCCGCAAGGACAGGGATCGTTCGGGTAAATCTTGACGCTTTCCCGCTTTGCAGGCCGTCTCGGACCGCTCTCGTCCTTATTGGTGCCGGTCACCTTTGCTACCTGTTCTCTTTCTACCTTCTGCTCGATGCGGATATGGCAGAGCACGCGGATCGTATCCTCTTTAATGCTCTCTGTCATATTTTCAAACATCTCATAGGCATTCATCTTATATTCTACAAGCGGATCTCTCTGTCCATAGGCCTGCAGGCCGATACCCTGACGCAGCTGATCCATATCGTCGATGTGGTTCATCCACTTTCTGTCGATAACCTTTAACAGAACAACTCGCTCTGCCTCACGGATCATTTCGGGTTCAGGGAACTCTGCTTCTTTTGTTTCATAGAAACGAACAGCTTCTTCCTTGAGCTGCTGCTTTAAACTGTCCTTTTTCGGCTTGGAAATCCGTTCCTTTGTGATCGGCTCAAGCGGAATGATCGGAAGCAGCAGAGAATTTAACTCCGCCAGGTTCCATTCTTCAGAATCGTTTTCTTCGCCGATGACCATATCCACCGTATTGTCTACGATATCGGTAATCATCTTGTAGATCACATCGCGCATGCTCTCTCCGTCCAGAACGCGGCGACGCTCCGCATAGATGATTTCACGCTGCTCGTTGTTGACCTGATCGTATTCCAACAAATTTTTACGGATACCGAAGTTGTTGCCCTCGATCTTCTTCTGTGCGTTTTCAATCGCCTTGGAAAGCATCTTGTGCTCAATTTCCTGACCTTCCGGAATGCCCAGCGCATTGAACATGCTGATCATCTTCTCAGAACCGAACAATCTCATCAGATCGTCTTCCAGGGAAATGTAAAATCTGGATTCACCGGGGTCTCCCTGACGGCCGGAACGACCGCGCAGCTGATTGTCGATACGGCGGGATTCATGGCGCTCAGTACCGATGATTTTCAGACCGCCTGCTGCCTTTGCTTCTTCATCCAGCTTGATATCCGTACCACGGCCTGCCATGTTGGTTGCAATGGTAACCGCACCGTGAATACCGGCGTCTGCAACGATTTCCGCTTCCAGCTCATGGAACTTCGCATTCAGCACCTTATGCTGGATACCCTCGCGGCGCAGCATACCGGAAAGCTGCTCAGACGCTTCGATCGTAATCGTACCAACCAGAACCGGCTGTCCCTTTGCATGTGCTTCCTTGACCGCTTCCACAATGGCGTTGAGCTTTTCTTTCTTTGTCTTGTAAACCGCATCGTGCAGGTCTTTTCGGATAACCGGACGGTTTGTAGGAATCTCCACAACGTCCATTCCATAAATATCTCTAAATTCCTTTTCCTCTGTCAGAGCGGTACCGGTCATACCGGATTTTTTCTCAAATTTATTAAAGAAGTTCTGGAACGTGATGGTTGCCAGCGTCTTGCTTTCTCTCTTTACCTTAACGTGCTCTTTTGCTTCAATTGCCTGATGCAGACCGTCGGAATAACGGCGTCCGGGCATGATACGTCCGGTAAATTCATCGACAATCAGAACCTGATCCTCTTTTACCACGTAGTCCTTATCGCGGTGCATCAGGTTGTGTGCACGCAAAGCGAGGATGATATTGTTCTGGATCTCAAGATTTTCGGGATCTGCAAGGTTTTCGATATGGAAGAATTTCTCAACCTTTTCGATACCCTCTGCAGTCAGGTTTACAACCTTATCCTTTTCATTTACAACGAAATCACCGTTTTCTTCCTGCTCGATGCCCATGATCGCATCCATCTTGGAAAACTCGCCAACATCGTCACCGCGTTTTAACTGTCTTGCCAAAATGTCACAGGCTTCGTACAAGCTGGTAGATTTTCCGCTCTGTCCGGAAATGATCAGAGGAGTTCTCGCTTCATCGATCAGGACAGAGTCCACTTCGTCGATGATGGCATAGTGCAGATCACGCAGTACCAGCTGCTCCTTGTAAATCGCCATGTTGTCACGCAGATAATCAAAGCCCAGCTCGTTGTTGGTGACATAAGTAATATCGCAGGCATATGCTGCCTTCCGCTCTTCCGGCTTCATGCTGTTTAATACAATGCCGACCTTTAAGCCCAGAAATTCATGAATCGCTCCCATCCACTCTGCGTCACGGGCTGCCAGATAATCATTGACCGTTACAACGTGTACACCCTTACCCTCCAGCGCGTTTAAGTAAGCGGGAAGCGTGGATACCAGCGTCTTACCTTCACCGGTTTTCATTTCTGCGATACGTCCCTGATGCAGGATAATACCGCCGATCAGCTGTACGCGGAAATGCTCCATGTTCAGGACACGACGTCCCGCTTCCCGAACCGTTGCATATGCTTCCGGCAAAAGGTCGTCTAAGGTCTCGCCCTGCGCCAGACGTGTTTTATATTCTTTCGTCTTATCTTTCAGCTGTTCATCCGTCAGCGCCATCATGTCGTCACGCAGAGACTCAATTTTATCCACGATCGGAAGGATTCGCTTTAACTCTCTTTCGCTGTGTGTACCAAAAACTTTTTCAATGACATTCATCCGTTATTCTCCATTCAAATGCGCCCGCCGGACGCCTTACTCCTGCCAAAACAGGGCAAAAAGAGCCCTCTTTGCCACGATAACTAAAAAACTAAAGGTTATTTTAACAGATTAAGCCCGAAAATGCAAGGCGCGCGCCCCTTTGACAACAGGTTGTTACAGTTTTTTCACAAATTCTTAATATATGATTCCCGGCTTTGTGACCCGCAAAAAAACTGCGGAAGCCTTTTTTGACCTCCGCAGTATCTTTTGATCCTTTCCTGCTGCCTTTTAGAAGATCGCAGGAATGTTCTGTATCAGCTTAATATTCTTTTGCAGCTTCTTCTCCACGGATAACGCGCAGACCACCCTGTGCCAGAGCCAGCAGCTCATCCTCACCGGGATATACAGTGAACGGAGCGATCCAGCCAAGCTTTTCTTCCAGCATCTTCCTGGTAACAGGTGCATATGCAATACCGCCGGTCAGAATGATCTGATCAACCTTACCATTTAATACTGCTGCCATTGCACCAGCATCCTTGGAGATCTGATAGAAGAAGGCATCTCTTACCAGAGCGGCATATTCGTCACCCTCTTCTGCCATCTTCTGCATATCACGGAAATCGTTGGTGTGCAGATAAGCATTTAAGCCGCCGTTTCCGCAGATCTTTTTATAAACTTCCTTCTCGGTATATTTACCGGAATAGCACATTTTAACCAGATCGCCAACCGGAACGGTACCTGCTCTCTCCGGAGAGAATGCACCCTCACCGTCCAGGATGTTGTTTACATCTACAACCTTGCCCTGGCTGTGCGCACCAACAGAAACGCCGCCGCCCAGGTGGATTACGATCAGGTTCAGATCTTCGTATTTTACGCCGTGCTCTTTTGCATATCTTCTTGCAACAGCCTTCTGGTTCAGCGCATGGAAAATACTTCTTCTGGGAAGCTCAGGCATACCGGAAAGGCGCGCAACAGGCTCCAGCTCATCCACAACGACAGGATCTACGATATAAGAAGGAACACCGATCTCATCACCGATTTCCCGTGCAAGGATACCGCCTAAGTTAGAAGCATGCTGACCCTGTACACCCTTTTTCAGGTCTGCAAGCAGTTCATCGCTTACGGTATATGTGCCGCCCGGGATAGGCTTTAACAGACCGCCGCGACCTACGATCATATCGAAACTCTTAACATCGAAATCTTTTGCCTTCAGGAAGTCCAGGATAATGTTCTTTCTGAAATCCTTCTGGTCGATAATGGACGCATACTGTGCAATCTCTTCTGTGGAATGACGCAGTGTTTCTTCAAATAACAGGTTCTCATCCTCGAATACACCGATCTTGGTGGAGGTGGAACCGGGATTGATAATCAGACTCTTGATTGCCATATCTGTCTCCTTTTTGCAGCTTCCAGTTATGCTGCGAAATTATTTGTTTTTCTTTAAGCCTTCTGCTACAACCGCTGCCAGAGCGATGGAATTTACCTTGGTCTGGAAGGTATCGGAACGGCTGGTCAGGATTGCGGGAACCTGAGTACCGGTGAGGATGCATCCGTTCTTTACCTCTGCAGTGTGTACCAGAGTCTTGTATACCAGGTTGCCGGCGTGGATATCAGGGAACAGCAGGATATCTGCATCGCCCTGGATCTTACGGTCAGTAGCACCCTTATGCTTTGCAGCTTCCGGATCAATTGCCAGATCCATAGACAGAGGGCCATCTACGATACAGCCTGTGATCTTGCCTTCTTCGTTCATCTTGGTCAGCTCAGCAGCTTCAACGGTAACAGGCATCTTGGGGTTTACAACCTCAACTGCTGCCAGAGGAGCAACCTTCGGACACTCAATACCGCATGCATGTACAACCTCTACGGTATTTTCAATGATATGTACCTTATCTTCCAGGGTAGGATATGTCATAAATGCAACGTCTGTCAGGAACAACAGCTGCTTAATGCCTTTTACTTCAAAACAGCATACGTGGGACAGCGGTTTGCCGGTGCGCAGACCAACTTCCTTGTCCAGAATGCTCTTTAAGAAAGATTTGGTATCGATCAGACCTTTCATATACATGTCAGCAACGCCGTCATGTGCCAGCTTAACTGCCTTTAAAGCAGCCTGCCAGTGATCCGGCTCGTTGATGATTTCGTAAGGAGTCAGGTCGATATTTAAACCTGCAGCGATCTCGCGAATCTTTGCTTCATCACCAACCAGGATAGCATCTGCAAAGCCCTGTTTTCTTGCTTCTTCTACAGCTTCCAGAATCGGAGCATCTTCTGCTACAGCAACAGATACTTTCTTTTTGCCGTACTCTTTGACCTTGGAGATCAGTTCTTCAAAATTTGCACTCATCTTTCTACACCTCATTTTTTCTTCTGAAACCTGTGCGCGTCCACAAAACACGCACTTCACCATCCAAAATAATAACACTTACCCACTTGCGGGTCAAGCGATAATCTCCGCAAATACCGCATTGGCTGCCTTTGCAAGATCCTCCGGAGTCAGTTCGATCTGCGATCCGATCCGTCCGCCGCTAACGATCATTGTCTGCAATGTCTGAGCACTGGCATCGATTACCGTTTTATACTGTTTTTTCATGCCGACTGCCGTACAGCCGCCGCGAATATAGCCGGTGATCTGGTTGATATCCTTTACATGGATCATCTCCAGAGATTTCTCTCCGACCGCTTTTGCCGCTTTCTTCAAATCCAGCTCCTCTGCCACCGGGATCACAAAGACAAAATAGGCCTTGCTGTGTCCCTGCGTTACCAGCGTCTTATAAACCTGCTCCGGTTTTAAGTTCAGCTTTTCCACGATCTGCATGCCGTCGATAAATTCGTCGCATTCGTAGGTATAATGGGTATACGGAATCTTCATCCGATCCAGAATCCGCATCGCGTTTGTTTTGATTTCTTTTTCTTTCGCCATATATTCTGTCATCCCTTTCCAGCGACAAGTATATCAAATTCGGGGATAGGATACAAGCCTGCTGCATACATGATCACGGAGCGTTTTTTCTCGTATCGAAACGAAATTTCCTATACGACGAGAAAAGACCCGCCTCATCGACGGGTCTTTCCTGTATACATTCTATATACAATTTAGTTCTTTGCAGCCTTTGCTTCTTTGATCTTCTCGGTCAGAGCAGGCAGGATCTTGTTCAGATCGCCAACGATGCCGTAGTCAGCAACGTCGAAGATCGGAGCTGTCTCATCTTTGTTGATTGCAATGATGATGTCAGACTCTTCCATACCAGCCAGGTGCTGAATTGCACCGGAGATACCGATTGCAAAGTATACATGAGGACGAACGGTCTTACCGGTCTGTCCAACCTGCAGGTCTTTGGACTTCCAGCCAGCATCTACAACTGCACGGGAGCAGCTTACGGTACCGCCAAGAGCTTCTGCCAGATCATCCAGCAGTTTGAAGTTCTCTGCGCTGCCTACACCACGACCGCCGGATACCAGGATCTTAGCGTCCATGATATCTTCTACGTCAGATACAGCCTTTACGATATCCAGGATCTCAACATATTTGTTGTTGGGAACGAATCCAGGATTGAACTCTTCGATAACAGCCTGTGCGCCTTCCACACGCTCAGCCTTCTGCATAACGCCAGGACGAACGGTAGCCATCTGAGGACGGAAGTTCGGACAAGCGATGGTAGCAATTGTGTTGCCGCCGAATGCAGGACGAGTCATCAGCAGCTGGTTGTGCAGCTGTTCTCTGCCCGGGATCGGGTTGATCGGGAAATCGCCGATTTCCAGCTGTGTGCAGTCTGCGGTCAGACCGGTGTGGATTCTTGCGGATACACGGGGACCTAAGTCACGGCCGATTGCTGTTGCGCCAACCAGCATGATTTCGGGTTTGTACTTCTTGATAACCTCAGCCAGTGCATGTGCATAAGGCTCGGTTCTGTACTCTTTTAATTCAGGATCATCTACAACGATGATTCTGTCTGCGCCGTACTCAGCCAGCTCTTTGGTAAGACTCATAACGTCGCTACCGATTAAAACTGCAGTTACTTCTGTGCCAAGATCCTTTGCCAGATCTTTTCCTTTGCCCACCAGCTCCAGTGCAATACCGTTTAACTTGTTGTCTACCTGCTGTGCAAAGACAAATACGCCTTTATATTCTTCTAAGTTCATCTCATTCACCACGCTTTTCTATAATTTGTTAAATTACATGTTTGGTCAGTAACTTGTCCATAATATAGTCAACAGACTCTGCCGGATCAAGAGCAACCTTTTCGCCTGCGCCCTTACGAACCTTATCAGATGCCTTTGCGATCTGGGTCGGAGATCCCTTCAGACCAAGGTTGGAATCATCCACATCCTTTAAGTCTTTTCTGCCCCAAACGGTGATCTCTGCATCATAAGCATCGAAGATTCCGCCGGGAGTCATGTAACGGGGCTCGTTTAACTCTGCCAGTGCAGTAACCAGACAGGGCATTTTTGCTTTCAGAACGTGATATCTGTCATCGTACTGACGCTCAACGATTACGGAATCGCCTTCAACCTTTAAGTTCTGAGCGTAGCTGATAACCGGAATATCCAGATGCTCAGAAATCTGAGGACCAACCTGTGCGGTATCGCCGTCGATTGCCTGACGTCCGGTAATGATCAGATCATACTCCAGATTACGCAGTGCACCTGCAATTGTCTGGGAAGTAGCCCATGTATCAGCGCCGCCCAGGACTCTGTCTGTTACCAGAATGCCCTTGTCTGCGCCCATAGCCAGAGCCTCACGCAGAACTTCTTCTGCCTTGGGAAGACCCATGGTCAGAACGGTAACTTCTGCGCCATACTGATCTTTTAAGCGAAGCGCTGCTTCCAGACCAGCCTTGTCATCGGGATTCATAATTGCCATCATGGCACTTCTGTCAAGAGTGCCGTCGGGATTGAACTTAACGCCGCCCTTGGTATCGGGTACCTGTTTGATACAAACAACGATTTTCATTGTATGATTCACTCCTTATTTTAATTTGTCTATTGCCTGCAAAGTTCTTTACTTTGTATGGATTATTTCAGCAGAGCGCCGGAGATAACCATTCTCTGAACTTCGCTGGTACCTTCGTAGATCTCAGTGATCTTCGCATCGCGCATCATACGTTCTACTTCGTACTCTCTGGTGTAACCATAGCCGCCGTGCAGCTGTACAGCCTTGGTGGTAACTTCCATAGCAACTTCTGCAGCGTACAATTTTGCCTTTGCAGCTTCTACGGAGTAGGTCTTCTGAGTAGCCTTTGCCATAGCAGCCTTGTAAACCAGAAGCTGAGCAGCCTCAACCTTGGTTGCCATATCAGCCAGCTGGAACTGTGTATTCTGGAATGCACCGATCGCACGGCCAAACTGCTTTCTTTCTTTTACATATGCAACGGTTCTCTCAAGAGCACCCTCTGCAATACCCAGAGCCTGAGAAGCGATACCGATACGGCCGCCATCCAGAGTATGCATAGCGATGTTGAAGCCCTTGCCCTGCTGACCCAGCAGATTTTCCTTGGGGATACGGCAATCCTGGAAGATCAGTTCGTATGTGGAAGAACCACGGATACCCATCTTCTTCTCTTTGGTACCGAATGTGAAGCCGGGAGTTCCTTTCTCTACGATAAATGCAGAGATTTCTTTCATCTTGCGGCCGCGCTTTTCAACAACACCGGTTACAGCGAAGATAACGTAAACGTCAGCTTCCTTACCGTTTGTGATGAAGCACTTGGAACCGTTTAATACCCACTCATCGCCGTCTAAAACAGCCTTGGTCTGCTGACCCTGAGCATCTGTACCAGCACCGGGCTCCGTTAAGCCGAACGCACCCAGCTTTTCACCTTTTGCAAGGGGAACCAGGAATTTCTGCTTCTGCTCTTCTGTACCGAATGTCATGATCGGATCGCAGCAAAGAGAGGTATGTGCAGAAACGATAACGCCTGTGGTGCCGCAAACCTTGGAAAGCTCCTCTACACACATAGCGTAGGTCAGAGGATCACAGCCCTGTCCGCCGTATTCCTTCGGTACCGGGATACCCATGAAACCGGCTTTGATCATTTTGTCAACAGTCACTCTGGGGAATTCTTCGGTCTCATCAACCTCAATTGCCAGAGGCTTTACTTCCTTCTCGGCGAAATCTCTGAAAAGCTGTCTCGCCATCTCATGCTTTTTGTCCAAAGTAAAATCCATGATTTTATATTCCTCCTTGTGAGCTTGCGGCTGTCTTGATCAGGCAGCCGCCTCACTCCTATTATTATTTATTTCGTGTAGTCGTAAAAGCCCTTGCCGGTCTTCTGTCCAAGCTGTCCGCCGCGAACCATCTTTCTCAGAAGGGGATGAGGACGATACTTCGGATCGCCAGTCTCGGATTCCAGAACTTCCATGATAGCCAGTACGATATCCAGACCGATCAGGTCGCCCAGAGCCAGAGGTCCCATGGGATGGTTTGCACCCAGCTTCATAGCTGTATCGATATCTTCTACGCTTGCAACGCCATCTGCATAGATACCAACTGCTTCGTTGATCATCGGAACAAGGATTCTGTTTACAACGAAACCAGCTGCTTCATTTACCTGTACAGGAGTCTTGCCGATCTCAACGGAGATTGCTTTGATCTTTTCCACAACCTCTTCAGGAGTGTTCAGACCTGCAATAACCTCAACCAGCTTCATAACAGGAGCGGGATTAAAGAAGTGCATGCCGATAACCGGACGATCCAGGCCAGCGCCGATCTCTGTGATGGACAGAGAGGATGTGTTGGTAGCAAAGATGCAGTCTGCCTTGCAGATGTCCTGCAGCTCTTTGAATGTCTGCTTCTTGATCTGCATGTTTTCCAGAGCAGCTTCTACAACCAGATCGCAATCTGTGCAGATGGTCTTAACGCCTGTTGTGATCTTAGCCAGAACAGCGTCAGCAGCTTCCTGAGTCATTTTGCCTTTTGCAATTCTCTTCTCAAAGCCCTTTGCAATTTTCTTCTTGCCGTTTGCAGCGAACTCTTCGTTGATATCGCAAAGAAATACTTCATAGCCTTCGGTCTGAGCGAAAGCCTGTGCGATGCCGGAACCCATTGTGCCGGCGCCAATAATACCTACCTTCATGATGTTATCCTCCTGATTTTTTATTAAAAACCTTAAAAGGTTGTTGCCTTAGCAGTTTTTGAAAGGCTCTTTTACTTTTTCCTTATTTTTGTCCAGGAAAAATGCCATGCCATACTTCTGATCTTCTGTCTCGAAGCAGTCACCAAAGAGTTTCTCTTCGATCACGATCGCCTGATCCATATCAACCTGCAGTCCTTCGTTGATGGCTTTCTTGCAGTTGCGGACAGCGATGGGCGCATTTTTAGCGATGCCGGCAGCCATCTTCTCAGCAGCGGGAAGCAGCTCTTCCTGGGGATATACAGCATTTACAAGACCGATGCGGAATGCTTCGGGAGCCTTGATATTGCGTGCGGTGTAGATCAGCTGTTTTGCCATGCCTGCACCAACCAGACGAGCCAGTCTCTGTGTGCCGCCGAATCCGGGAGTGATGCCCAGACCAACCTCCGGCTGACCAAATACAGCATTCTCAGAGCAGATACGGATATCACAGCTCATAGAGATCTCACAGCCGCCGCCCAGTGCAAAGCCGTTTACTGCAGCGATAACCGGGATCGGGAATGTTTCCAGTTTACGGAATACATCGTTGCCCTTCTTACCGAATGCTTCACCCTCTGCCTTGGTCAGAGTGCTCATCTCAGCGATATCAGCGCCTGCTACGAAAGATTTCTGTCCTGCGCCGGTCAGAATCAGACATCTTACCTGATCCAGATCAACACTGTCCAGAGTCTTATCCAGTTCATCAAGAACTGCAGAATTCAGGGCGTTCAGTGCTTTTTCACGATTGATCGTGATGATCGCGTACTGACCTTTCTGTTCATACAATACGAATTCCATGATCTTCCTCCTGATGTTTTTTTACATAGTTTGGAGAATGTCTTCTCTTATTATGGAATGGCTGCCTGATCCTGGTAACCATCGTCCTGTTCGTGAAGGCATTCTCCGAAAACGGGTGTCTTGCACCCAGAAAATGAACTTAGTCTCTTTCTACTACAGTAGCGCAGCCCATGCCGCCGCCGATACACAGAGTAGCCAGACCCTTCTTCGCATCCTTAGCTTCCATCTCATGCAGCAGAGTAACCAGAATACGGCAGCCAGATGCACCTACCGGATGACCCAGAGCGATTGCACCGCCGTTGGGGTTTAACTGCTCATCTGTAAAGCCCAGCTCCTTCTGTACTGCTACAGACTGTGCTGCGAAAGCTTCATTTGCTTCGATCACATCGAAGTCTTCGATCTTCATGCCGGTTCTTGCCATAACCTTCTTGGTAGCAGCAACAGGACCGATACCCATGATTTCAGGAGCAACACCAGCCAGAGCACCAGCTACCCATGTAGCCATAGGCTTAACGCCCAGCTCTTTTGCCTTTTCTTCGCTCATAACAACGATTGCAGCAGCGCCGTCGTTAATACCGGAAGAGTTCGCTGCAGTTACAATACCGTCTTTCTTGAATGCAGGGCGAAGTTTTGCAATGCCTTCAGCGGTGGTACCCGGACGAGGGCCTTCATCCTTAGCAAATACGATAGTCTCTTTCTTCTTCTTAACTTCTACAGGAACGATTTCCTTATCGAAAGCACCGGATTCCTGAGCAGCTACAGCCTTCTGCTGAGAGGTTGCTGCAAACTTATCCAGCTCTTCTCTGGTCAGACCCCATTTTTCGCAGATGTTCTCTGCAGTAATACCCATATGATAATCATTGAACGCATCCCACAGAGCGTCATGAACCATGGTATCAACCAGCTTGCCATCGTTCATTCTGTAGCCGTAACGACCCTGCATAACTGCGTAAGGAGCCATAGACATGTTTTCCATACCGCCTGCTACTACGATATCCGCATCGCCAGCAGCGATCATTTCTGCAGCCATGTTGACACAGTTCAGACCGGAACCACATACAACGTTAATCGTAACTGCAGGAGTCTCGATCGGCAGACCAGCCTTGATGGATGCCTGACGAGCAACGTTCTGTCCCTGTCCTGCCTGGATTACGCAGCCCATATATACCTGATCTACCTGATCAGCAGGAACACCTGCACGGTTCAGTGCCTCTTTAATTACGATAGCGCCCAGGTCAGTTGCCGGTGTAGTGCTGAGTGTTCCACCCATTACGCCGATAGCTGTACGGCAAGCACCTGCTAATACAATTTTCTTAGCCATGTCTTTTCCTCCATTTGAATCAATCGCCTAATTTCGGGCTTATTTTTATTTGTTAATTTTTTATCATTGCCCGCTGTGAATATTATAACATAAGGGTGTTTTTAGGGCAATACCTAATCGTAAGCATTTCTGTAGGATTTTACGCAGGGCACGGAGCAGCCTGCTTGGTTCCACGGGTGAGCTGGAATAACAAAAAAGACAGGTTCTTCACCTGTCTTCCTTTTCTCATACCTTCAAAACTGAACACTGAAATCCTCTTCTGTATCTTCTACATCCATTCCCAACCTGTCAGGATAAGCCCTCGACCGATTAGTATTTGTCAGCTCCATGCATTACTGCACTTCCACCTCAAACCTATCT
>NZ_JAOQJY010000022.1:0-64441 GCF_025567525.1 Gallintestinimicrobium propionicum
ACAATGAAGCAGTAAGAAGTATCCGCAAGGACTTCAATTTCTCGATGTGTTTGAGTATATTTAAACACATTTTGAGTGGCAGATGCTGATATGTGCACCGTGTTTGAAGAGACGAGGCGTGAGGGGATAGCAGAAGGAGAAGCAAAAGGAATTATTGAGACTGGATATGAATTTGGGATTTCAGAAGAAGAGATTCTTGCAAGATTACAGAAAAAGCTGAACATTTCTCTGGCAGAAGCGCAGGAGTATGTAAAAAAGTTCGGCAGAAAAAGTAAATCAGAAGATTCCGATGCAGAAGAAAATGGTTAAAATATAAAATTTTTCTGCATGTGAATAAGAGGAGAAATGAACAAAATTAACTATCAAAAAGAACTGGAACACCTGATCGATAAGCTTCCGGATCATCACCGGCGGCTGTTTTTGCACAGCTGCTGTGCGCCGTGCTCCAGCTACTGTCTGGAATATTTGCGGCAGTATTTCGACGTGACGGTATTTTATTACAATCCAAACATCAGCTTTTTGGAGGAATACCGGCATCGGGTGGAGGAATTAAAACGTCTGGTGAGCACGCTGAATGAAGAGGCGAAAGGGTCTGAAATGCTGAACCAGATCGCACTTTTGGAGGGCGCTTACGAGCCGGAAAAATTTTTCGAGGCGACGAAAGGGCTGGAGGACTGTCCGGAGGGCGGAGAGCGCTGCTTTATCTGCTACGAGCTGCGGCTGCGGGAAGCGGCGAGGTTGGCGGCAGAGGGCGGTTATGATTTTTTTACAACAACGCTGACGATCAGTCCGCTGAAAAATGCGCAGAAACTCAACGAAATCGGCAGCCGACTGGCGGAGGAATATCATGTGGCGTGCCTGCCGTCGGATTTTAAGAAAAAGGGCGGCTATTTAAGGTCCATCGAGTTAAGCCGCCAGTACGACCTGTACCGTCAGGATTATTGCGGTTGCGTTTTTTCAAAGCGGGAACGCGATAAAAGGATTGTACAGGAAAGTTGAAACAGATGATATACTAAAAAGCAAAGTACGAAACATGGGCATTCGAAACGCAAGACGATCAGAAACGGTCGATGAGTCCTAAAACAGGGCGCGGATGTCTGTCAGTGCGTTGTCGATGACATCGAACTGCCAGACGCTGTGTCCGGGAATCCTGTGCTCCGTCAGATAATAATGTCCGTCAAAGGAAGAGATATAATAAGGCGTTCCGCCTCCGGCAAAGTTGTCATAAATATCCTCCCAGCTGCCGGAAGAAAGATCGTTTAAATCCTGCACGCGCAGGATGGTCGCATAATCCTGATTGCCGGTAAGGTCGGTGGAAACGGTGATGTAAAACCAGTCCTGAATGTGCGTCAGCTGGATCATGCCGGAGATTTCGGCAGGAACCGGGAAACGTTCCAGGATTTTCAGGTCTTTTTTGCGGGTGCGCAGAATCGACTGATTGCCGGAAACAAAGTACAGGTCGTCGCCGTCGATTGTAAAGGAGCGGACATAAATCTGATCCAGCTCTGGCACAGAGAGGATTTTTTCGAGGGCGACAGATGAGCTGTCCGGATCGGGACGGTAAAAGACGTACAATTGTCCGGTCATGGAGCTGAGTACATAAAAACGTTTTTCCGTTTCATCATAGACGACGTAATGCGGGCGAGTGCCGATTTCGTTGAAAAGCTGGGTAAGGTAAAACTGTCCGTCCTGTTTTTCAAAGATGAGGACGCGGTTGTTTTCGGTGTCATCTGCAAGATAAACGGTGCCGTCCCCTGCGATGGTGTGCCCGCGGTTGATCTGATCGGTCATCACATACCAGTCGGTAAGTGGAGCATCCGGCGTTTTCGAGGTCAGAATCTGATTGTGATAGCAGTCCACCAGAAAATAATCGTCACCGATTTTGGTAATCTGCGTGGGGACACTTAAGGATGGCTGTACATTTTTGACAGGTTCTGAGGAAACGGCTTCAACAGCTTCCGACCAGGAGAGCGCCTGAGTGGAAGCGTTTTTTATGGTTTTCAGGATCAGGGCTGCCGCTGCAAAAATCAGGACAGCTAGCAGGATCAAAAAGATTGTAAGTTTTAAATGGGATAAATTTCTTCGTTTCATGTCCCAAAGTATAACATAACAAAAGAAAGGATACCACTATGAAAAAACTGTTGCAGGAATTTAAGGAATTTGCGCTGAGAGGAAATGTCATGGATCTGGCAGTCGGCGTTATCATTGGTGCTGCGTTTCAGGCGATCATCAATTCGCTGGTAAACGATGTGATTTCACCGCTGATCGGTCTGTTTGCCAATACGGATCTGACGTATCTGTCTGTGATGGTCGGGGATGTGGAAATCCGCTATGGTGCATTTTTGACCGCAGTGATCAATTTCATCATAATGGCAGTGATTATTTTCCTGATGGTAAAAGGGATGAATGCGCTGGCTGGTCTTGGCAAAAAGAAGGAGCCGGAAAAACCTGCTGTGAAAATGTGCCCTTATTGCAGAAGCAAGGTTGCGGCAGAGGCAACCCGCTGTCCGTACTGTACGTCTATGCTGGAAGTGAAAAAAGAAGATAAAAAAGAAGAAAAGAAACAATAGAATGCACGCTCTGCGTGCATTCTATCGTTTACGGTTCCGTCTTCGGAATCTGCACGCCGTCTGCATCCATATAATAGGAGTGCTTCCAGATCAGCTCGGAGATGGGAACTGGCTGATAGCCCTGATCCTCCAGATTGTCGATCAGGTCGGGAAGCGCCTGTGCGGTATAAACAGTTCCGGCATGGAACAGGAGGATAGAGCCGTTTTGGAGTTGGCGACTGTTTAAAATCCGATGGAGGATGTCCTGTGCCCCGTAGTCTTTCCAGTCCATGGAATTGATGTTCCACTGCACCGGATAACCGCCGGATTCTTGGATGAGCCGGATAGCAGAGTTGTCATAGTTTCCATCTTCAAAACGAAACAACGTCGTTTCAGAATCGGTAAGGCGATCAATTCGCTGTGTGAGATTTTCCAGTGTGAGCGTCTGTTCCCGGATGGAAAGGGATGCCTGCGTTGTCCACAGACCGCCGATATCATGTCCGGCGTTGTGAATCGTACAGAGCAGCTCCGGATAGCTTTTTGCCCAGGCGTCGGAAACGAAAAAGGTGGCGTGCACATTTTTTTCTTTCAGAATTTCCAAAAGCTGCTGCATGTCTTGTGCACTGTAGGTACAGTTGAAGGTCAGCGCGACTTTTTTCTGGTCGGTTTCGACACGGCAAATAGGCATAAACGTGCCGTTTACAGAGGCGGACGCCAGTGTTGTTACAGACGGAGGGGCGAGAAAAATGCACGCGCGGGCAAAGGCGAGGACGCCGAGCAAAAACAGGGCGGTCTGGAATGCAGACGAGCGGGAGAGGCTGTGCAGGGAGGGAAAAACGGCATAGTGGCGCAGTTTATTTTGAATCAGATGAACGAAATCTCGGATCATGAAGGCTCCTGCCGAATTTTTGTTACAACTTATGAATGCAGGAAACGGAAAATTCTATTTCACAAAAATTTCATAACCTTTTCGTGCGCTTTCTGGTACACTATAAGGAAAGACTGCAGGCGTTTGTCTGCAGAACAGAAGAGAAATGAAAGGAGACTGTTATGTTTTCCTGTATTTTATTTGACCTGGACGGAACGATCAGCGATCCGAAACAGGGAATTTGCGGTTGTGTGCAGTATGCGCTCAGAAGCTTTGGGATTGAAGAACCGGAGCTGGATCGGCTGGAGCCGTTTATCGGACCGCCGCTTGCAGAGAGCTTTATGAAATATTATAACTTTACGGCGGAGCAGGCGCAGGAGGCAGTTGAGAAGTACCGGGAGCGGTTTTCTGTAACCGGCAAATACGAAAATGTGCTGTATCCCGGAATGGGAGCGCTTTTGCATGATCTGAAGGCATCCGGGGCGACGCTGGCGATTGCATCGAGCAAACCGACCGTTTATGTGGAGGATATTCTGGTGCATTTCGGAATCCGGGAATATTTCGACATCGTGGTCGGAAGCGAGCTGGACGGAAGAAGAGTGCACAAAGAAGAAGTGGTTGCAGAGGTGCTGTCCCAGCTTGCAGCGCGGGGCGAAAGCGATCCGGATAAGATGGTGATGATCGGCGACCGCAGCTTCGATGTGGAGGGTGCGAAAGCGATCGGTGCACACTGCATCGCGGTGTCATATGGGTATGCACAGCCGGGAGAGCTGGAAAATGCCGGTGCGGAGATCATTGTCCGGGATGTGGAAGGACTGCGAAGCGTACTGCTGGGCGGCACACAGGCAGGAAGCAGCACGCAGGCAGGAAGTGGCACGCAGGCAGGAAACAGCGCGCAGGCAGGAAGCAGCGCGCAGGCAGGAAGCAGCGCGCAGGCAGGAACCAGCACGGCGACTGGCTCGAATACCCTTTCAGAGCGCTACCGCGGCAGCGCTGCCAAAACGAAGACCAAATCCGGGCAGTTCTGGAGTGCAGTTGGAACCAGCGCACTGGCGATGTTTGCCTATTATGTAATCAGTCTCCTAATCAGCAGCGCAATTTTGACGGCGGTATCGGTAGTGTATGCCATCGGGCTGCAGGAGCTGGAGGGCTCTTCCTACAATTTCTGGCTGAATGTGGCTAGCGCACTCTCGACGTTCGGTGCATTTATAATCTGTTACGGAATCTGGCACAAAAAGATCCGGTTCCATTCAACAAAAGAAATCGATAAACTGTCCATCGTTCCGATGGTGATTTTGGCGGCGGCAATTGCAATCGGCATGAACGGAGTTCTGACATTGACAGAATTGTATCGGTTCTCTCCGACCTTTCAGAGGGTTTCGGAGATGCAGTTCGATACGCCGGTGTGGCTGGGAATCATTTCCTACGGCATTCTTGCGCCGCTGGGCGAAGAGATCGTTTTCCGCGGCGTGGTCTATGGACAGCTGCGCAAGGTGTTGAAAGTGCCGTATGCGGTGGTGCTTTCCGGACTGGCGTTCGGTCTGTTCCATGGAAATCTTGTTCAGGCGGTCTATGCGACCGTAATCGGCTGCCTGCTGGCGCTGGTGTATGAATGGTATGGAACGATTGCAGCGCCGATGCTGTTCCACAGCGTTGCGAACCTGTTTGTGTATGTGATGTTAGAGCTGTTGCCCTTTGGCGGCGTATTTTTAAGCGTTCCGTCCTGTGTGCTGTTTTTGGTGCTGTCAGCAGGAAGCCTGTTTTTATTGTGGATGCTGCAGGGAAAGACGGCATTGCGGCAAAAAGGATGAGCAGAGAAGAAGTTAAGATTAGCTGGTGACAGCGCCTGCATTGCGACGAGAAGAAGATCCTTTGTGTGATGTGCTGACCAAAAAGAGCGAGGAAGCTGTACGATACAGCTTTCTCGCTCTTTTATGACAATGGAAGGTTCACGGAGCGTGCATTCTATAACAGGACAACGCGCAGCCGCTTATCCTTATTCATGACAATAGAATGCTCGCAGAGCGTACATTCTATTGTTCATGACAATAGAATGCTCGCAAAGCGTGCATTCTATTGTTTACAGCAGCTGGATTCCGTGGGCTTCCGCTTCTTTGCGGATTTCCTCTGGCCAGATGGAGCACTGTACTTCTCCGATGTGCGCCTTGCGCAGGAAGAACATACAGATACGGGACTGACCGATACCGCCGCCGATGGTGTAAGGCAGCTCTTCGTTGAGGATTGCTTTCTGGAACGGAAGTTCTGCGCGCTCGGGACAGCCGGCTTTTTCCAGCTGGGACAGCAGAGCCTCTTTGTCCACGCGGATACCCATAGAGGACAGCTCCAGGGCGATGTCCAGAACAGGATAGTAAACGAGGATGTCGGCGTTTAATGCCCAGTCATCGTAGTCGGGTGCACGGCCGTCGTGGGGCTCGCCGTTTTCGAGCTTATCGCCGATCTGCATGATGCAGACAGCGCCCTTTGCTTTGGTGATGAAATATTCACGCTCCTTGGGCGTGTTGTCCGGGAACATGTCTGCAAGCTCCTGGGTGGTGATGAAGAAAATCTCACGGGGCAGAATCTCTTCGATGTAATCATACTGGATCGCCATGTACATTTCCGTTTTGCGCAGCGCCTTGTAAACGTCGCGGACGGTTGCTTTTAAGGTTTCCAGGTTGCGGTCCTTTTTGTCGATGACCTTTTCCCAGTCCCACTGATCGACGAAAATGGAATGGATGTTGTCAGTCGTTTCGTCGCGGCGGATGGCGTTCATATCCGTGTAAAGACCTTCGCCGAGAGAAAATCCGTATTCCTTGAGCGCGTAGCGTTTCCATTTTGCAAGGGACTGTACAACCTCTGCGCGGTAATCGTTCTGCTCGAGAATGCCGAAGGAAACCGGGCGCTCATAACCGTTTAAGTTATCGTTCATGCCGGAAGCGGGATCGACGAATAACGGAGCAGAGACACGCAGAAGGTTTAAATGACGGACCAGAAGACTCTGGAAAAAGTCCTTCACCGTCTTAATACCGATCTGGGTATCGTGCAGGTTCAGGGCGGAGGAATAATTCTCCGGGATGATTAAGTGTTCCATATTACCTCTTTTCTGCCGCAGGGCGGCATATTTCAATAATCTTAGGAATCTGTAAAAAAGTGTAACGGACGTTGGCTTCTGACAGAAGCTCAGGGAATCAGGACTCAAACGTCTTATGGTGCAGGTACGAAACGCTGCACCAGTTAAAAATTATAGCATAAAATCAGCCGGGTGTCAGGATTTTTTTCCCAAACGCTTCTGAGCAACTCCGATTCCGATAAACACAAGCAGGCAGATCAGGCTGACGATCAGACCGGTGGTCAGACCTGCAGGGCGGTAGGAAAGCTCAATCGTGTGGCTGCCCTCCGTCAGCGGAACGGATAGAAATACACCATCATACACGTCGTAGTCTGCGGCTTCTCCGTCCATCTTCATCGTCCAGCCGGGTTCGTTTGCGATGGATAAAATCAGCCGACCGGCTTTGGTGACGTCGACATGTCCGGTCAGATGGCTGGAATCATAAGAATCTACCGTAAAGGGCTGCTCAGAGAGCGTCTGCAGTGTGCGGGACAAAACCGCTTCATCCAGGCGCACGACAACGGCATTCAGCACGCTATCTCCGTCGTTGGTCAGCGTTACATGGTCGCCGGTTTCGTGACGGCCGAGATCGAGAATATAGTCATATTTGACTTTTTTATACGTTTTGTTGACGCTGGCGGAAGAGATCGAAACGGTATCGATTTTGGAGCTTTTACAGTAAGCGTAGTAATGCCCCTCCGTGTATACATCAAAGAAAGCCTGATTGCCGGATTCCTCTGATTCGATGGGAACAAAGAGCGGATCGGAGGTTGAAACAGAAGCCGCCATCTGATTCTGTACCTCGAACGGGTCGGAGGTCTCTTCAGAAAAATCAGAGGAAGAAAGATCCTGTCCATCCTGCAGGATAAATCCCGCAGGCAGCGTATAGTTGTTTTGGTACAGGTAAACGCCGTCCTGCTCGTCGATCAGCGTGTAGAGGCTGGAATCCTCTGCATCGGAGCGGGAAAACAGGTAGCGGACATTTAAAAGCGCTGCGGAAAGCGGCGTCTGACCGTCAAAGCAGTAAAATACCTTGCTTTCGCTCATGCCCATGCGGTCGTACCAGTCCTGAACCGCCGCGTTGGAGGTGGAAGAAAACAGCGACGCTGTCGGATAGCCTGCCAGCGCACCGTCATTTTTGGTGACGCGGCTGAGCTTTTCGTAGCGGTAAAAATCGGAATCTTTTTCTTCATTACGAGCAACTAACTCCCGGTAGGCGGGAATGCTTTCCAGATAGCTGCTGCGGCTGGTGGTGGAAACGCTCGTCAGCGCCATGTTGTAGGTGGATTCAAAAGCGACCAGCGCCAGCACGGCGATTGCAATCGCGCGCTGATACGGGAGGCTGTCTGCAGGCTGTTTTTCTTTCCCTTTTTTCCAGGCATAGAGCAGCAGCACGTAGGCAGCAAGCAGGCAGGCGCTCAGCACAAAGGTGCCCTGGGTAAAGGCGTCGTCCTCCACGAGCTTTCCTGCCAGTAAAAGATAACCGAGCCCGCAGGCGAGGGAGACAAACAGCTCGCGCATGGTAAAGCCGTCGAGCTTTGAAAACGCCTCATAGCACATCAGCAGCACGAGCAGGATGTACAAAAAGGACTGACGTGCCGGAAGCGAATCCGGGTAGTTGAAACCGTGCCAGATGAAATTCAGGGTATTGACCGAGAAGCTGACGATGAAAAAGGCGCATAATACCAGTCTGCCGAGCTTTTCCTTCAGAGGGATTTTTCGGTTGACGATATAGAGCGGAATCAGGAAAAAGACTGCGCTGGAGCAGAAAATATTCGGCCAGTGATCCAGACCGGTTTCCCGGGATACACCGGTCGCATGCCGCGCGATTACGTCGAAGAAGGAAAAGTACCAGTTGATCTTTTCCGGAAAGTTGAATTCGGAAAATTCAGTCGCATGCAGGGCAGCGATTTCCGGGATCAGCAGCACAGCGGCGAGACCGCCAGCCAACAGGGAAAATAAAGCAAAACGTCCGATTGCGCCAAGCAGCCTTGCGCGGAACGCTTTCCAGCCATCAGAGCCAAACAGGTTCGGTACGAGCACGAGAAAGTACAGGCACAGGAAGATGCAGACCATGATGGAAAGGTAATAGTTCGATAAAATGCACAGCCCGAGGGTGATGCAGTAGAGGCTGTATTTTTTTTCGAAGACCAGCTTTTCCAGACCGAGAACGATCAACGGAGCGAGGACGAGGGTATCCATCCACATGACGTTCCAGTTATATGCGGCAACGAAGCCGGACATCGCATAAAATGTGGAAAAGAACAGGACAGAAAGGTCGTTTGTGTGGAATTTTTCTGTCAAAAGCCAGGAAAAGGTGAAGCCGCACAGACCGATTTTGAAAACGACCATGTAGCTCATAAATTCGATTAAATATTTTTCGGGCAAAAGGAGCATCAGCCAGTTGAACGGGCTTGCACTGTAGTAGCCGTAAAGAGACAGGTAATTGGAGCCCATACCGATGCGCCAGGAGTAGTAGAGCGGTTCGCCGTCGCGCACTTTCCGGACAAATTCTTCCAGAAAGGGGACGTACTGATGGTACATGTCGGAGTGCATGAAGCTCTGATCTCCGAAGGGATAAATGCCGTTGCCGATAAAAATCGCCATCATGGAAAGAAACGGCAGCAGGAAGGAAAAGAAACAGATCTTTTTTTTCATAAAAAAGGAAATCCTCCGCGGTTTAGTCAAAAAGCAGGTAATACTGCAGGGTCTGATAATCATAAAGCAGATCTTTTTGCTTGGATGCAGTGGTAAAGGTTCCGTCGGACAGCGTTACATGGTTGGCTGAAATGACGGGTACTTCCGTGCGCAGCTGCGACAGGAAGTTATCGTAAGCGGATTTTGGAAGCCCGGCGGCGTCCAGCGTCTTTGCCGCAAGATAGTTTGCGCTGATTTCCAGATCGTTTTCCGTTTCGATATTGAAGTTTGCCCAGATAAAGAACGGAACCTTGTAGCGCAGCGCCTCTTCCTCGTCGGTTAAGTCCGCGTCATCTTTGCCGTTTAATTTCCAGACCGGACGTACGACGGAATCGGCAGGCTGATGATCTCCGAAAAAGACGATCATGGTAGGTTCCTCCTGTGCTTCAAAGTAAGAAACCAGGTTCTGGATGGCGCTGTCAGACAGCCTGATCAAGGACAGGTACGCCGGAAGCAACTTGGAATCCGAGCCTTCTACCGTGATATCGGGAGAAAAGTTGTCGTAATCCGCCCAGTCGCTGTAGGAGGAATGGTTCTGCATCGTCACGTTGAATAAAAACAGCGGCGTGTCCGCATCTTTTTCCTCGTAGAGCTTTATGATCTTTTCATAGTTGCCCTCGTCACTGACATATTTGCGCACAAGCGGAGAATCTGTGAAAAACTCCTGAAAGTGCATCTCGTCGAAGCCGAGCTTGGGATAAACGAGATTTCTGTCCCAGCCGGCGGCGCGGTACGGGTGCATCGCAATCGTGTAGTAGCCGAGGGAGGAAAGATAGGAGGCCATCGAAGGCGTCTCTTTTTTCACATACTGCTGATACGGGATACTTCCATAAGGAAGAAACGCCATTGAAGCGCCGGTCAGGTATTCAAATTCTGTGTTGGCAGTGTTGCCGCCCTTAACGGAGACATTTAAGTGACCGGAAATCGTGTTATCCGCGCCGTCGAGCAGGCTGTGCACGAAGGGCATATAATCCTCGTTCGTTGTAAAATCGCCGAGCACGGACGGATCGGAAAACGCCTCGTTCATGATGACGATAATGTTCGGCTTTTGTGCATTGTCCGAAGGTGTTCCATCGGATTCCTGAGAGCCGGTATCATAGGATGCCAGCAGCTCCTTGGCGTTTTCTGCGCTGTAACCGGAGGGCTTATCGACAGAAATGTACTGAAGCTCCATTAAAAACGCAGTTACAGTACCATTTTTAAATTGAATCGTCGTCGGAGTGAAAAGCTTGTTGTAAAGGTGAAGCTTCTGTTCGACGATGTCCTCGCTGTGCAGCATTTTCGTGTAGCCAAAGCATAAAAGACCGCAGGAAAGTGCGAGGCAGACGCGGGCAATCCGGGCTTTTTTATTTTTTTTCGGAAAGCCTTTTTTCAGGAAAAATTCCAGAACCAGAAGCAGGACAAAACAGATCAGCACGATTACTGCGGTGCGGTTCAATTTGTATTCGTAGTTGTCCGCGACGCTGGCAGCAGTCGAGATCGAAAGAATGTCCCACGGCTGGATGGGCGCGCCGCGAAATTCCAGGACGAAGTAGTTTGCAAGACCGTAAACGGCGCAGAAGGCGGTTTCGATGCCGAGTGCGCGGCTGATCCTGCCGGTCAGTGCAAATAAAAACAGTGCTGCAAATTCAAACAGCGCCAGATTCATCCCCTGTATATACGGTTTCATGGTCTGGAACGGATTATGCGTGTACCATTCCAGCAGATAAAAATTCAGAACAGGGCCGATCAGCAGAAAAATCCAGGGACTGTTTTTTTTCAGCCAGACAATCCATTTTTTCATAAAACTCCTCTTTTCGTGTAAGGTAAATTCGTTTTCTGTTCCATAATAGTCAGGACTTTGAGGGATGTCAAGGGAGGAAAACGCATATATATAAGAAACAGAAAAAGCTTTCGTTTTTCTTAATAAAGTTTAAATAGGAAAAAAAGAAAGCCTATGTTACAATAAACCAACTGGAGGAAATGCGGACATGGACGATAAAAAAAGGGATCTGATCCCGGTGGCGGCGATTGCTCTTTTTCTGGTAATTATCATCGCGCTGTGCGCAGTACGGCTGCATCAGCGCAGGGAGACACGGGCAGAGATCGCAGAAACGGAAAGCACGCAGATATGGTACAGCGAGGAACAGGCAGAGTCTGCAGAATCAGAGACGAAGGACGCAGCGGATCAGACGGAAGAAACAACGGCGGGGAAAAAGCAGACGGCGGAAAGGGGACAGCAGGAGGATGAGACGCTGACAGAGCATCCGGACAGCAAACTTCCCGCAGGCAAAGGGAAGGAAAGTCAGGGTGCCAAGCAGGAGGGCAACCTCCGGACGGTGAGCGGAAACGATCCGTTATCCGGCGCGGAGAGTGCGAACAAGACAAACGAAGAGATGCTTCTGGAGATGTCCGGTTACTGGGAACAGGATAATATGGACGCGGTGGAGGATCTGGCGATGCTGCCCTGGTATATGAGGATGTCGTCGGATATTTCGGATGCAAACAGCTTTTATTATTATGGCGAGCGCAGCAGCGCGGGACAGCCGGACGGAACCGGAATCGCCTGCTATGCGGATAACGCCTATTACTACGGTGAGTGGTCGAATGGCAAACGCGAAGGCAACGGCAAGTGGGTGCGCTTTTACGTTTATTATGACGATGACACCACGTCGGACCGCGCGTACCGCGAGCATATGTATGCCGGAGAATGGAAAAACGACCTGCCGGACGGTGAAGGACAGGAGCATTACGAGCTGGATATGAGCAAGGCTGCCAAAAAGGAGCGCTACATCCAGAATGTGATCGGAACGTTCCGCAGCGGCTTCTACAGCGGAGAAATGTACCTGACGACGTTAAATTGGGACGGCAATCAGGAAGAGTGGAACGGCTTTGCGGACGCGGGAATCTGGAGCCCCTACGGAGCCGGTTCGAACCGCAAGGAGGTACCGGTCTGCCAGGATGTGGACGATGATAACAATTACCTTTGGCTGTCCGTGCGCGACAACAAGAATCGTGGAATCTATGAGCTGATGCCGTAAAATGCTTGACAGAAGTTTCAAAAGTTCGATATAATAATTAAGTTATACGAAAGAGAAACCTTCGGCAGTCGAAACAACCGGCTGCCGAAGCGGTGAGCGGTCATGGCGGAATTGGCAGACGCGTTGGTTTTAGGTGCCAATGGGCAACCGTGTGGGTTCGAGTCCCACTGACCGCATGCAGGCAAATGGAAAAGAAGAGAAGGGATGCCGGATCGACAAACAGGGATTTGAAGCTGCTGTTTTGTCGGGCGGCATCCCTTTTCGCTGTCAGGCGCTACAGGAGAAAAAATCCGGTTGACAACTGTTTTAAATAGTGATATCATTTACATGTAACAAGGGATTGTAACTCTTTGAGGCATCACCTAAGGGGATGGGTGCGCAAAGAGTTTTTTTATTTTATAAACATTTATTGCTTGGTTTTTCAAAGCAACTTACAGGACGCTGTTGAAAACAGCTTGATACGCAGGAAGAAATCGTAGTGATAAAAGGGAGTACTAATGAAAGGGTAAGAAGGTATTGCTATGATGATTGTCAAAAAAATCAATAATAATGTAGCCATTGGTGTTGACGGAAACGGGCACGAGGTAGTCTTGTTTGGCAAGGGTATCGGCTTTGGAGAACTCCCTTATAGTATTAATGATATGTCAAAAATAGAGCGTTCATTTTATGATATAGATTACCGATATTACAATTTGTTGTCGGAGATTCCGGAGAACATGTTCCTTTTTACAAGCCGTATCGTTGATGCCATAGAGAGTAAAATTGGCGGTAATCTGAATCCTAATCTGGTGTTTATCCTTGCAGATCATATCAATTTTGCAGTTACCAGATATCGTAAGGGAATGCAAATATCGCTACCTTATTCTTATGAAATTGAGTTTGAATATCCCCACTTGACAAAGCTGGCAAAATGGATCGTCAAAAATATTAATGCAAAATATCAGGTATGCCTGGATAAAGGGGAGGTTACAAGTATAACCATGCATTTGCTGAATGCACTGGAAGGAAAAACGAATCAGGATGATCAGCAGCACCAGAGTCAAATTACCCGAATCATTAAAAACGTAACAAAAATTATAGAGGATTATTTTGGCATTGTTCTTGATAAAAATGACTTCAATTATTTCAGGTTTAAAATTCACTTGAAATATTATGTCCTAAGAAAAGAAAATAATGAAGAATTTATGGACGGTAATATTGATGAACTGTATGATAATATGAAAAATACTTATCCCGATATCTATAACTGCGTATATAATATTGATCAATATTTATATAAAGAATTTAAGAAAAGCTGTACAAGTAACGAATTGCTGTATCTTATGATACATGTTACTCGGTTATGTACACGAGAGGATTGTAACCGCAAGGGCATTACCTCAGCATGAGAGTGCTGGGGTTTTATTTTTGCAGGAACCGTACATTAGCTGTATCGCACTGTAATCCTTATGCGTCATCAGTGTACTGAGAAATACTGACATGTCAATATTTTTCTGCCGTTCGGTTTGCTAAGTGCTCCTTGAAAATTGAATACAGGCAATTTGAGCTTTCATTTAAAAGGCTGTTTTACGAAAACGATGTATCTGCAATAAAGGAGGAAGAAAAATGAAGCTTTTGGTTAAAGGTGATGATTATGGAATTACAAAAAGTGTTACGTATGGAATCATCGAAGCATTTGATCATGGGATTTTAACAAGCTCGGGCATGTTTACGAATATGGAGATCGCCCCATGGGCGGCACAATTTGTAAAAGAAAGGGAAACCTGCTGTTTTGGAATAGACTTTAATCTGGTTTGCGGTCCCTGCGTATCAGATTACAGGGAAATTCCACATTTGGTTGATGAAAATGGCCGTTTTATCAGCTCAAAAATCAGAGTGAATGATCCAAAATGGGCTACGAAAGAAGGGCAGAATGAGTTATTACCGTTTCATGAAGTATATAAAGAAATAGCGGCACAGTATCAGCGTTTTGTTGATTTATGCGGGAAAGCGCCTGCCTATCTGTGTGGGCATTCCATTCAAACCGGCTCTATGGAGGAAGCGTACCGGACGTTATCAGCTGAGACAGGAGTTCCGTTTTGTGATGATCTGTACAAAAAATATAATATCATAGACTTTCGTGACGCGCCGATAAAAAATGACGAATTAATGAATCTGTCAACCAGAGGAAAAGAGTTTCATGCAATGGAACAGTTGAACCGCGATCCGATGAAATTATTTTTTGACAACCTGGAATATCTAAAGGGATTTGAGTATGTGGCGCTTGTCTGCCACCCGGGCTTTGTTGATGCTGATCTGTTAAAATTATCGTCCTGCAGCTTGGAGAGAATGAGAGATCTTGAATTCTACCTTTCAACAGAAATGAAGGACTTTATTTTAGAAAACGGGATTGAGTTAATTTCATTTTCTGATTTGACTGCATAGAGCTTAAAGGAACCTGTATTCCATTTATACCGGGTGGGGTGGTTGCATATCCTCAATGATTGTAAAAAAAATGAGAGGAGGAATCAGGAAAGGGGGGTCTTTCCTGCAAAATTCAATGAATCAAAACTATCATAAGTTAGCTGTTACTTTACTGGAAAAGGTAGGCGGCAAGGATAATGTTATTAATGTATATCATTGTGTTACCCGTTTGCGCTTTCAATTAAAGGATTCAAGTATTCCAAATACGGAAGAAATTGAAAAGATCCAGGGTGTTTTAGGGGTTGTCACGTCAGGGGGACAATATCAAATCATTATCGGGCAGGCTGTTCCTGAGCTTTATAAAAAGGTGGTAGAAATCGGGGGATTTGGAACTCAGGAGGAAATTGCCGAGAATCTGGACGCTCCAAAAGAAAAAAAAGGGATAAAACAGTTTTTTGCCCAGTTATTTGAATTTATGTCCGCTGTCATGTCACCGATGATTCCGGCGTATTGTGCCGCAGGTTTATTTAAAACGGTTGCCGTAGTATGCGGTCCGGATGTGTTAGCGATATGGGAAACGACAAGTGATTTGTATATAACGTTTAACTTTGCGTATAATGCATGTTTTTATTTCCTACCGATTTATTTGGGCTACACCGCCGCGAAAAAACTCGGGCTTAACGTTATTTTAGGAATGTATCTTGGCGGAATGATGCTTGTTCCGGAATTTGTTGAAATTGCAACTACAAGCGAAGCGTTTACAATACTGGGAATACCATGTAAGCTCGGAACCTATGGAACGACAATTTTTCCGATCCTGTTAAGTGTTTTTGCCTTAAAATATGTAGATATGCTGATCAGTAAGGTTATTCCGCAGATGTTGTCTACATCAATTAAGCCGTTTATTGAAATGTTTATCATGTTACCGCTGGAATTATGTTTATTCTGCCCGTTGGGAACTTTAATCGGTGAGGGGATTGCCCAGGTTATTTTAATGCTTGACAGCGCCCCGTTATTGGTGGGAATCATAGGCGGCTTGTGGCCGTTCCTGATCTTGACCGGTATGCATATGCCGATCTTATATGCGGTTATCCTTCCTAATTTATATTCCTTAGGTTATGACACGACTGTTCTTCCGGCGACGCTTACAAACCAGGCGTTGTTGGGGTTGGAGCTGGCTGCTTTACTGAAAATCAAAAATAAAAAAGAACGAATGAATGTATTCCAGTTATTTATCACCCACAATGTGGGAGGTGTCAGTGAGCCGGTGCTTTACGGAATCGGTATGAAATATAAAAAGACATTAATCGCATTGGCGGTCGGAGGAATTTGCGGCGGGTTATTTGCGGCTTTTACCGATGTAGTTTACTATCTGGGACCCAGCTTTCCCCTTATAGGAAACGCGCTTTCCTTCTTCCAGGGCGGGACTAAGAATTTTATCCTGTTCTTTATCAGCGCTCTTATTGCGTGTGTAGTAACGTTTTTGCTTACTTATTTTTATGGCTTTGATAAAAATGATCCTATGTTAAAAAAGGAGGAGGGATAATGAAAAAATTTTCAATTCTGATTGCCGGGGGCGGAAGTACGTTTACTCCGGAAATTCTGCTCTTATTGTTAGAAAAAAGAGAGCAGTTTCCCATCAGAAAAATAAAGTTCTATGACAACGATGAGGAGAGGCAGAAAATAATTGGCGAAGCATGTGGCGTGCTTATTGAGCATAAGGCTCCTGAAATTGAATTTTCATATACAACTGATCCGGAAACCGCATTTACTGATGTCGATTTTGTAATGGCACATATCCGCGTTGGTAAGTATGAGATGCGCGGAAAGGATGAAAAAATACCGCTGAAATATGGTGTGGTAGGGCAGGAAACCTGCGGACCGGGAGGTCTGGCATATGGAATGCGTTCCATCGGACCTGTAATCGAGTTAATCGATTATATGGAAACGTACTCTCCGCATGCGTGGATGCTGAATTATTCGAATCCCGCGGCAATCGTTGCGGAAGCAACAAACCGGCTCAGGCCGGACGCAAGAATCATCAATATCTGTGATATGCCCGTTGGAATAGAGGCACGAATGGCTGTCATCTGCGGGCTGAAATCCCGAAAGGAGATGATTACCAGGTATTTTGGGCTGAATCACTTTGGCTGGTGGAGTGACATAAGGGATAAAAACGGAAAGGATTTAATGCCGGTAATTAAGGCCTACGTGAAAGAGAACGGGTTTAATACTTCCCAAATAGATGGGCATACAGATGATAAAAGCTGGACGGATACTTATAATAAGGCGAAAGACGTCTATGCGGTTGACCCGAATTTCATTCCAAATACGTATTTAAAGTATTATTTATACCCGGACTATGTGGTGAAGCACTCAGATTTAAATTACACAAGAACAGATGAAGTAAGGGAGGGGAGAGAAAAACGGGTGTTTGAAGAGGCTCGAAGGCTTATTCAGACAAAGAATGTGGAAAATTGCGGCTTCGAAGTGGGAAATCATGCGGAGTATATTGTTGATCTGGCAAGAGCGCTGGCATATAACACACAGGAAAGAATGTTGCTAATCGTGCCCAATCATGGCGCGATTGAAAATTTTTCCTATGACGCAATGATTGAGATTCCCTGTATTGTAGGGAAGAATGGATATGAACCATTAAAGGTCGGGAAAATACCGGTATTCGAAAAAGGGCTTATGGAGCAGCAGGTAGCGGCGGAAAAGCTGGTTGTTGACGCCTGGGTTGAGAAAAGCTATCAAAAAATGTGGCAGGCGATTACCATGTCTAAAACAGTTCCAAGCGCGGCGGTTGCTAAGTTAATACTGGACGATTTGATAGAAGCAAATGTAAAGTACTGGCCGGAGCTTAGATGAACGTGCAGCTCCTGTGCGCCGGAGATTCCTTTTTATTTTCATGTTCTGGCAAAGCAATAGCATAAACGGGAAGAAGCATAAAAAAGTTGCATAAAATGTCTTGCCTGTATAAGCAGGGTTGTTTCACGAAGAATAATTGAATAGCCAAAAATGTTTGAATTTATCGCTTCATGAAACAACCCTGACAGCGGGAGACAGAGTGTTGACAAAATATAAAAAAGTGCTACAATCCTGTCTTTGACAGTTGAAAAACAAAAAAATCGCTGTATCCCTTCATTTCCAATCCGGTCAGGTGTTGGTAATTTCTCTCATGAAATATGACCTCTATAAACCGAATGGAATTATCCTGTCTTTCTCTGAAAATGATAAGCAACTTCTTATGCAAAAGGTTTTGTTGATATTGCTTCGCACAATTCAGAACTCTTTTACGTGCGTCTTCTTTTGTAAACTTCATAAATAGTTCGGAAATCCTCCATAAAGAATAACGGTTAGACTACATATACATAGATTTTCCTGAAAGATCATAAATAATAGATATGGAAAGAGAGAGCAATAGCACCATTGTACTATATACTCCCTCTTTGTGGCTAATTTTAATGTTGTCTGCCAACGACCGGTAAAATACCGGTAAAAATATCGGATTTTAGTGTTGTCCGCCAACGGTCAATCACAGGATTGACAAGCATATCAGATTTTAGTGTTAGCCCACTGGAAAAGCACGCTTTTCCTACTACTATTATTATAGGCAGAGCAGATTTTTATGTCAATAGAAATCATAAATCATTCCCAGATATTCTCCAAATGCGGTGCCTCAAAATATGTATTCGGTCTGACGCAAACATTTCTTTGATAGAACGATATATCGACAGGGTGTTGACAAAATATAAAAAAGTGCTATAATTTATTTCAACAATAAAAGGGAGTAGCCAGCACCGAGAGGTGGTTTGAAACCGTCACCCCGACAAGCAGCCAGATGATAATCGATTTGCTGCAGATGTCCGTATTAAATGAAACGCGCGAGACTTTTATTGCAGCTGTCAGGCTGTAATAGAGGCCTCGTTTTTTGTTTCGTTGGAAAGGGTGTCCATAGGAAACAAAACCCTCCGGGGGAAAAGCACTTTTCCGGAAAAGTCGCCTGACAGCGACCGAAGCTATTTACTTTACGAGTCCACCAGACCGGTGGAGAAAAGGAGAATGAGTATGTTTACAGGAATTAGTTTAGGAGCTGTTGTTGCCATAATCGCAGTGATCGCGCTGCTTGGAATTATCGCTTCCGGGTATGTGAAAGCACCTCCGGACACGGCATTTATTATTTCCGGCCTGCGCAAAAAGATCATTATCGGGAAATCGAGTATCAAGATCCCGTTTCTGGAACGTCTTGACAAGCTGAGCTTAAAGCTGATCCCGATCGATGTGAAGACAGAAGCAGCGGTGCCGACGGCGGATTACATCAACATTCAGGTGGACGCAGCAGTTAACGTCAAGGTTTCCAGCGAGCCCGAAAAATTAAAGCAGGCAGCAGAAAACTTCCTGAATCAGAACACCCAGTACATTGCGCAGGTAGCGAGAGAGGTTCTGGAAGGCAACATGCGTGAGATCGTAGGCCGCATGCGTCTGGAGGAAATGGTCAGCGACCGCCAGAAATTCGCGGACCTGGTAAAGGAAAATGCCGAGCCTGACCTGGCTGCCATGGGTCTGGACGTTGTCAGCTTCAATGTGCAGAACTTTACGGATTCCAACGGTGTCATTGATGACCTTGGTATCGACAACATTTCCCAGATCAAGAAAAAGGCAGCGATTGCAAAGGCTGAGGCAGAAAAAGAAATCGCGGTAGCAAAGGCGGAAGCGGATCGTCAGTCCAACGACGCGCGGATCAATTCCGAAAGAGAGATCGCCATCAAGAACAACGAGCTGGATATGCAGAAGGCAGAGCTTCAGAAAAACGCGGACAGCAAGCGAGCGGAAGCGGATGCGGCATATGAGATCCAGAAAGAGGAACAGCGAAAGACCATCGAAGTAACTGCGGCAAATGCCAACATTGCAAAAGAGGAACGTCTGGTGCTCTTAAAACAGCGTGAAGCAGAAACGATGGAAAAATCGCTGGATGCACAGGTTAAGAAAAAAGCGGAAGCGGAGAAATTCGAACGTCAGCAGAAAGCGGAAGCAGAGCTGTTTGAACGCCAGAAAGAAGCGGAAGCAAAGAAATTTGAAACGGAAAAGGCTGCAGAGGCGCAGCGTGCGAAGGCGGAAGCAGATCTGTTCTCTAAAGAACAGGAAGCCAAAGGTATCCGCATGGTCGGCGAAGCGGAAGCAGAAGCGATTCGCGCCAAAGGTGTTGCGGAGGCGGAAGCGATGGAAAAACGTGCGCAGGCTTATCAGAAATACAACAACGCGGCAATGGCGGAAATGCTGATCAAGGTGCTGCCCGATATCGCAGGCAAGATCGCAGAGCCTCTGACCCAGATCGACAAGATCACGATCATCGGCGGTTCGGACGGATCAAACGGTGTGGACCAGGTAGCAGGAAACGTACCGGCAGTGATGACAAAGCTGTTTGAAACCATGAAAGAAACCGTGGGCATCGACCTTGCGGAAGTTGTAAAAGCAGGAACCTATGATGCAAAAGTGAACCGCAATATCACGATCAACGCAGACGGAGCAAAGCAGGCAGCGGAGGTGTTGAAGCAGGAAACTGCTGCAGAAGCATCGGCGGAAATCGCAGAGTAAACAGCTTGGATTGTATTGAAAAAATGTTTTAAACGCATATAATAGAGATATGATAATTGGTGCGGCATACTATAAGGGGAGGTGTTAAATATAGCAACTTCGAGTATTAAAAAGAACTTTTTGGTTTCTGGAGAAAAACAGGCAGAATTGTTTGCGGATGCGATTGAAAGTTCCTATATGGAATCTCTCTGCAGAAAGACGGAAAATGAGTTGAGAATTACCCATCTGCGCGGAGCAGAAGACATCAGAAAGTTTATGGCGAAGAGAAAAGAGGTAAATGCTTAACGAGGTTACAGTGTTAAACATTCGTGAGTATTTGGCTGCAACAGAAAATGGAAGATTTGGAGAGGAGGAATTGAAAGAACTTCTCTCCGAATTTTCCTGCAGTAAAAACGCCGATGTTGAACGATTTTTAAAGGAACAGGCGATAGAATTTACAAAGAAGAATCAGTCAGTAACGTATTTGGTATTCCACAGTCAGGATGCTTCGCTGGTAGGCTACTTTACGCTGGCGATTAAACCGATTTGCGCCAGTGCGGAGAAGTTCAGTAACACGACGAAACGTAAAATAGCCAGAGTCAGTGAGCAACGGGAAAATGAACTTACATATACACTTTCTGCGTATCTGATTGCTCAGCTGGGAAAAAATTTTAGAAATGGGGCAAATCGGAAAATTACAGGAAAGCAGTTGCTTCAGGCAGCTGTTGATACCATTCTGAAATTACAGTATATGACCGGAGGCATGGTATTTTTTCTGGAGGCAGAAAATGAAGAGCATCTGATGCAGTTTTATGAAGTGGAAAATGGATTTAAAAGATTTGCAGTAAAAGAAACGAATCACAGAGCGAAGAAATCGCAAAAATTGATTCAATTGCTAAAAGTTCTGTAACAGAAAATCCCGGCAAAGCCCCTAAAAAAGGCTCTGCCGGGATTTTTTTACGGAAGCGCTTACGCGTTCTTACCCTGCCCCTGGGGCGCATTGCGCAGGGTATCCTTCTGCATCCATTTTCCACGCTTATAATAGAGGATAAACAAGATCGATGTAATGGTCCAGGTCAGTGGATAGGAAAATGCCACTGTTGCGACCTCGTGTCTGAGGGGAACGGCAATCGTGATCCAGAGAATTCTCAGGACACAGACCCCAAAGCAGGTCAGCAGCATCGGGAAAAAGGAATCCCCGCAGCCGCGGCAGGTACCGGAAAGGATTTCGATGCAGATGTAAGTGATGTAGGCGGGAGAAACGACACGCATCATGCCGATGCAGATGTTGATGACATTGGTATCGCGTGTGAATAAAAGCAGGATCGTTCCGCCGAAATTCAAAACGATAAAGCTGAGGAAAAGGCTGGTCACGGCAGCAAGACCGAGACAGATGCGGACACTTTTTTTGATACGGTCGTATTTTCCGGCGCCGAAATTCTGTCCGGCGAAGGTCGTGATGGAAACGCCGTAAGCACCCATAATCATCCAGAAAATACTGTCCACTTTTCCATAAGCGGTCCAGGCGGCGATCGTGTCGGTTCCGAAGGAGTTGATGGAGGACTGGATCAACAGGTTGGAAATCGAATACATTGCGGACTGCAGACCGGCAGGCAGACCGATTTTGATGATATCAAATAAAAGATCGCGGTGAAACCGGATTTTGGAAACGATCAGGCGATAGGAATCCTGGGTGCGCAGCAGGGCGATCAGGGTCAGAATCGCGGAGAAAAACTGGGACGCAATCGTCGCAATCGCAGCTCCGGCAACGCCCATGTCGAGCACGGCGACAAATAAAAGGTCGAGCACAATGTTGACCAGACAGGAAGCGATCAGGAAATAGAGCGGCCGTTTGGAATCGCCGACAGCGCGCAGAATACCGGAGCCCATGTTGTAGATCATGGACGGAATCGTGCCGAGATAATAAATTTTCATATAAGTCAGGGAAAGGGAAAGGATGTCGTCCGGCGTTCCCATCGCGGTCAGGGCAAAGCGTGCGGAAACAAGACCGATCAGCATAATTACAACGCCGCCTGCAATCGCCAGTGCAATAGCGGTATGAACGGAATCACTGACCCTGCGCCGGTTGTCTGCGCCGTAATACTGGGAAATGATAACAGTTGCACCGGAAGAAAGACCGACGAAAAATCCGACGAGCAGGTTGATAATCGTGGAAGCAGAGCCCCCGACAGAGGCAAGCGCTTCCTTACCGACAAAGTTGCCGACGATGATCGCATCCGCAGTGTTATAGAGCTGCTGAAAAAATGTTCCAAATAAAATAGGGAAAAAGAAAATCAGAAGCTGCTTCCAGATGACTCCTTCAGTGATCTGATTTGTTGTGTTTTGTGCTGCCTGCTTACTCATAAAGAAAAATAATCCTCCGTTTTTAATACTACACAAGGTCAGTATAGACTTGTCTGCAAAGAAACACAAGACACTATGTAAAACATCGAAAAAATGCTATACTTAGTGTACAGTTCACGAAGGGAGCGCCGCTTTATGAGTAAAAATAGAAATCGGACCAGACGGATTTACGGAATCATTCTGACATCGTTTATTATCATATGGATAGGAAGCGTTTCTCTTCAGATGCTGAGCAATCGGCATAATGCCTGGAACGCCAGCGAGATGATCCTGCAGCAGCTGGAGGATGTGATCGAAGAAAATAAAGAAAGCTATCAGACGCTTCTGGAAACCCTGAAGGAAGAATATACGCTGCGGGCAGAGACGGTGGCAAATCTCCTTGAAATGGAAGGAAGACTATATCAGACCACAGTGGAGTACCGTAAGATCGCAAAACAGCTGCGTGTGGACGAAATCCACATTTTCAATACGAGCGGCTGTATCGTTGCAGGAA
This sequence comes from Gallintestinimicrobium propionicum, assembly GCF_025567525.1. NCBI lineage: Bacteria > Bacillati > Bacillota > Clostridia > Lachnospirales > Lachnospiraceae > Gallintestinimicrobium > Gallintestinimicrobium propionicum. The sequence continues at coordinate 23,081 of NZ_JAOQJY010000022.1, forward strand.
CCAATCCGGAGTATTTTGGCTACAGCTTTTCTTCCGGCGAGCAAATGGGATATTTTAAGCCCATGCTGACAGATAAAAAGCTTTCCATGTGTCAGGATATGGTGCCGAATACTGCAGAAGGGAAAATGATGATGTATGCCATCGTCTGGAATTCTTCCGGCACGGCCATGATCCAGATTGGCATTACCCCCAGCCGACTGCTTGCAAAAATGAACAGTGCCAGCGTGGAAAATCTGGTTCGGCAGATGCCGATCACCTCCGGAATGAATATTTTTCTGCTAAATGCCACCACAGGAAAAATGCTAGCAACCACGCGGCAGGATGTATTGCTCTATGAGCTGCAGGATTCCGATCGGCTGGAAGGAGGAAAACTGCAGGAAGGAAAGCGGTATCGGACCAGTGCGAAAATCAGTGGCAGAAAGCAGTATCTGGTCTATGAAAAATATGGGGAATATAATCTTGCAGTTTCCTACGGTATTTTAGAGGCGAACCAAAATCTGATCTATGTTGCAGCAACCATGTTTCTGGTACTGGTGCTTTCTTTTTTGATCATTTTTTATATTACGGAGCGCTCGGTCGCTGCGATTGATAAAAATGAAGAGGAGTTAAAGCAGGCAAAGGAGGCGGCAGAGCGTGCAAATGCAGCAAAAACCGGATTTTTGTCCCGAATGTCACATGATATCCGGACACCGTTAAACGGCATTATCGGAATGATCGAAATCAGCGACCGCCACAGGGAGGACAGAGCGCTGGTGGATGCAAACCGTGTAAAGGAAAAGGTTGCGGCAAATCATCTGCTGGAGCTGATCAACGATGTACTGGAGTTTAACAAGCTGGATGAAGAAAACCTTCAGCTTACAAAAGAACCCTTTTGCTTAAAAGAGCTCTGGCGGGAAATTATCACGATCGTGGAACCCCGGGCAGCAGATAAGGGAGTCCGTTTAACGTATGAGGAACAGACAGAAGGTAAAGCAACCGGCTGTGTGCTTGGAAGCCCTCTGCATGTCAGACAGATCTTTATCAATATTTTGGGGAATGCGATCAAATATACGGATGCCGGCGGACATGTCCTGTGTCAGGTGACTATAAAGGCGATCGGGGAAAGCCGGATATCCTGCCGAACCGTAATTTCGGATAACGGAATCGGCATGAGCACAGCATTTCTTCCCCACCTGTATGAACCCTTTTCACGGGAAAATACCGATGAGAAAAGTGTAACCCAGGGAACCGGACTGGGAATGTCCATCGTCAGACATCTGGTCGACAAGATGGGCGGAACGATTACGGTGGAGAGCGAGAAGGGAGCTGGAACCACATTTACGGTCACGCTCCTGTTTGAAGGACCCAAAGAACAGGAATGTAAGAAGATCGAAGAAGGGGATCAGAGTGCGGATATTACCGGAATGCGTGTGCTTCTTGCAGAGGACAATGAGCTGAATATGGAGATCGCGGAAACCTTTCTGACAGATGCAGGTGTACAGATCACAAAGGCATATAATGGAAAAGAAGAGGTGGAGCGCTATCTGGAGCAGCCGGCAGGTACCTTTGATGCGATCCTGACCGATCTGATGATGCCGGTAATGGACGGCTACGAAGCGGCGCGGGCGATCCGCAGCAGCGGCCGTGCAGATGCCGAAAGTATCCCCATCATTGCTTTGACGGCCAACGCCTTTTTGGAGGATGCAGAACGGGTGAAGCGGGAAGGAATGAATGAGCATCTGCCCAAACCGCTGGACGTTGGGAAAATGCTTTCCGTATTGGCAAAATACAGGAAATAGGGGCTGTGACGGAAGCATTTTTGGAAAGCTTTCCGGCTTGTCAAATACCCGGTTCTGACATACAATACTGATATGCGGCAGGAAATGGGGCCTTTTCGAATATGGAAAAGGAGATGGTGTGAAAAATAAGCGTGATCGCTTATTTTTCACACAGCTCTTTGTGCCGCAGGCGTCACAAAGTAGCCAGGATCGCAGCGCAGAACTGGAAGTTCTGCTCGCGGTTCCTTCGGCGCAAAGCGCCTGCGGAATGGAGGATAAAATGCCGATATTTCAAACAGTTGCTGCGGCATGCCGCGCCGCAGGAGAAAAATTGAGATCCTGGAAACAGAAAAAAAGAACAGACCGGCTTTGGAGAGTGGTTTTATGGGGAATTCTGTGGGCAACGCTATGCCCGACGCTAGGGGCCTGTGGGGCACAGCGGGAAGAGCTCTTTTTGTCGGAAAAGGAAAGCATAGCCTATGGGGATGGAAACCGCAAAGTAGAATCAAAGGTCGAAGACACGGACCAAAACCGCGAGGCTGAACCAAATGCCGGGAATACAGACCAAAACCGCGAGGCTGAGTCAAATGCCGGGGACACGGATCAAAACCGCAAGGCTGAGCCAAGTGCCGGAAGCACAGATCGGACAGAGCTCTCCGATGCTTCCTTAGAGGAAGCAAAAACCCTTGTGGTGCATATCTGTGGAGCAGTATCCGCTCCGGGGGTATATGAGCTTCCGGCAGGCAGCAGAATTATAGACGCCGTGGAGGCCGGAGGCGGTTTTTTACCGGAAGCGGATGAAGCATGCTGCAACCTGGCGGAAGAAATCGTGGACGGTTGTCAGATTTATATCATGACAAAATCGGAAAGCTGCGCTGACGGACAGACAGAAAAGAAAGCCGGGATCCAGACTTCGCCGGACAGCGATATGCAAACGACAGACAGAAATGTGCGAAGCAACAGCGCTCCGGCCTTGGAGAACGGTCTGGTCAACCTCAACACAGCGGACGTTGCTGCACTCATGACGCTGCCTGGAATCGGGGAAAGCCGGGCAAAGGCGATCATAAGCTATCGGGAGCAGCATGGAGCGTTTGCAAAGATTGAGGATATCATGAAAATCAGCGGAATCAAGCAGGCTGCATTTTCAAAAATCAAAGACAAAATTACAGTTTAATCATAGACAGAAAGAATCCGGACAAACAGCGAGAAACGGATTGTCCGGTCGGGAAAAGGGAGAAACATGGCAAAGAAAGTTTTGGTTGTGGACGATGAAAAGCTGATTGTAAAAGGAATCCGGTTCAGTCTGGAGCAGGACGGAATGGAAGTGACCTGCGCATATGACGGAGAAGAGGCACTGCTGTGTGCGAAAGAGCAGAAATTTGATATGATTCTGCTCGACATTATGCTGCCAAAACTGAGCGGAACCGAAGTATGCCAGCAGATTCGGGAGTTTTCGGATGTTCCGATCGTAATGCTCACAGCCAAAAACGACGACATGGACAAAATCATGGGACTGGAATATGGTGCAGATGATTATATCACCAAGCCCTTTAACATCCTTGAGGTAAAGGCGCGCATCAAGGCGATCATGCGCCGTACTTCTGCGAGAGGACAGATCGCAAAGCCGGAAAGCATTTTGGAAAGCGGAGATATGCGCGTGGACTGCGAAAGCCGCCGCGTCAGCATTTCCGGCAGAGAGGTCAATCTCACTGCAAAAGAATTCGACCTGCTGGAGCTTCTGATCCGCAATCCGAGTAAAGTCTACAGCCGTGAAAAACTGCTGAACCTCGTCTGGGGCGCAGACTATCCCGGGGATGTCCGAACCGTAGACGTCCACATCCGCCGCCTCCGCGAAAAAATTGAAACCAACCCCAGCGAACCCCGCTACGTCCACACCAAATGGGGAGTGGGGTACTTCTTCCGCGTATAAGCAGAACCGGACTACGGATGAAAAATGGCGAACTTTCTGCTTGCAGAAAAGTTCGCCGGATTTCAGACGGTAACCCGGTGAGCAACGCGAACCGGGCTTTTGCGAAGCAAAAGGTCCGGTTTCCCGTCGGCAGCGTCCCGGACGCCAGCCCCATCCTTTTACACCCCTTCCCCCGGAGGCATTCATGAACACAAGCAGCAAAACCCCCGGATTATTCCGGCGGCTCACTTATAAAATTCCGATCTTCCGCAGCCTGAAGGCCTACATTTTCCTCCTGATGCTGATCATCGGAATCGTGCCCAGCGACATCATGCGGCTGGGCATTCTGAATAATTACGAAGAACGTGCGGTTAATCTGCGCGGCTCGGACGTCGCGTCCCAGTACCGGATTATCGCAAATCACCTGGTCAATTACAACTACCTGCAAAATCCAACCTCCGATGTTGTCAATGCCGAGCTGGAGCAGATGTCCAACCTGTATGACGGTCGTGTGCTGATTATCAACAGCAATTTCCGCATTGTGAAAGACACCTACGCCATGAGCGAGGGGAAAACGATGATTTCCGAGGAGGTGATCAAGTGCTTCCGCGGGGAAAGTACGACCCGCTACGACAAGACGAACGGCTATATCGAGATGACGGTTCCGATTACGGAGACGGTAGACGGGGAAAAAGGGCAGACGAGCATCGTACGCGGCGTGATTCTGGCCAGTGCATCGACAGACAGCATTGCGACGACGCTGGACATCCTGAGCCGGAAAGCCCTGATTCTGGAAATCGTGATGGGAATTATCATTATCGGCATCGTCTTTTTCTTCTCGCACATCCTGATTATGCCCTTTAAGCGCGTAACCCAGGCGATCAGTGAGGTCAAGGACGGTTTCACGGACGAGCCGATTTCCGTACCGGATTATCTGGAAACCGAGCATATCGTGGATGCCTTCAACCAGCTGCTGGGCAGAATGAAGGTCATCAACGATTCCAGGCAGGAATTCGTATCAAATGTGTCTCACGAGCTGAAAACACCCATGACCTCGATCAAGGTGCTGGCGGATTCCCTGAATCAGCAGCCGGACGTGCCGGTGGAGCTGTATCAGGAGTTTATGCAGGACATTACGGAGGAAATCGAGCGGGAAAATAAAATCATCAACGATCTGCTTTCCCTTGTAAAAATGGACAAAACCGAAGGCTCAATGGACATTTCCGCAGTGGATATCAATGAGCTGTTGGAAACGACGCTAAAGCGCCTGCGTCCCATCGCCCGCAAACGGGACATCGAGGTGGTTCTGGAAAGCCTGCGCCCGGTTACGGCAGAGGTGGACGAGGTCAAAATATCTCAGATTTTCACGAACCTTGTGGAAAATGCGATTAAATACAATAAAGAACACGGCTGGGTCAAGGTGCTTCTGGACGCGGATCATCAATTTTTTACAGTAGAGGTTTCCGACTCCGGCATCGGTATCCCGGAGGAGGATTACGAGCATATTTATGAACGTTTTTACAGAGTAGATAAATCGCATTCCCGTGAAATCGGCGGCACCGGCCTTGGACTTGCCATCACCAGAAATGCGATTCTGCTGCACCGTGGTTCGATCAAAGTGAGCAGCGTGGAAGGACAGGGCACGACCTTTACGGTGAAAATCCCCTTGTCTTACATCAAGTGATTTCAGAAAATTTGGAGAAGATTATGTCAGAGATCAGAAAAATGCGGGCGGTTGCGCTGCTTTTGGGCTGTCTGCTGTTGACCGGAATATTTGCCGGGTGCGGGAAGAAAGAAGAGACGCCTGCAAATACGGTCAGCGTTTATTATATTAATAAAGAAGAAACGAAAATCACGGCAGTGGAAAAAGAGCCGGAGGGCGACACTCTTTCCAAACAGGCGGAATGGGGTATTTCCCAACTGAAGGAAAATCCGGTAGAGCTGTCTTTACGTTCGCCGATCAGCGGTTTTGCGATTAACAGCTGGAATGTCAAAGACGATCAGCTGGTGCTGGACATGAGTGTGGAATATAAAAAGCTGTCTCCGTCCTCAGAAGTGCTGGTTCGGGCTGCAATTGTGCGCACGATGACGCAGCTGGAGGGAATTTCCTATGTTTCGGTGACGGTCGGCGGAGAAGCGCTGACGGACAGCCTTGGCAACGTGGTCGGTCCTATGACGGCGGATCTGTTTATCGACAACGCAGGAAATGAAATCAATGCATACGAAAAAACGCGTCTGCTTCTTTATTTTACCAATGAAGACGGCGAGCGCCTGATCGGTGTCCAGACAAACCCGGTTGTATACAGCAGCAACATTTCCATGGAAAAGCTGGTGGTAGAGCGGCTGATTGCCGGACCGGATGCAGAAAACGAAGAGCTTTACCCGGTCATCAACCCTGCGACAAAGGTGCTGGGCGTGACGGTAAAGGATGGGACATGTTATGTAAACCTGGATAACGGTTTCCTGACACAGACCTACAATGTTTCCGCAGAGGTTCAGATCTATTCCATTGTCAACTCTCTGGTAGAATTGTCGAACATCAACAAGGTGCAGATTGCGGTAAACGGGAATACGGATATGATTTTCCGGGAAAAAATTTCACTGTCTAACGTGTTTGACCGGAACCTTGATCTGGTTTACGAAACGGAGGAATTACAATCATAAAAAACTGCAGAAGACCGCTGTGCGCGGCAATCCTGATTTTCCTGACCCTCTATCTGGCAGCGCGTCTGCTGCCGGAGTGGGTGGGAACGGACGCTGGCACAGACACGTCAGAGAAAGCACCCATTGGCGGACGCACCTCGCTTACACAGCTTGACACCTGGCTGGAAACCATGGATGGCGAAACCCTGTGCCTGACGGGTAAAGTCACAGACTGCTGGCAGCCTGTAGATGGAGCGCAGGAAAACGCCAGCTTTTATTTAAAAGACCTTTCTATCGAGGCAGATGCCTCATCTTTTGTTTTTTCAGGGGATTCGGCGGAAACGACCGATAACCTGTCACAGATATCCGGTTCGGCAGATGCGGACCAGATGTCAATTCTTATTTCTTCTCAGAAAACAACCTCACAAATCAATGAAATGCAGGAAATATTCGGGAAAAACGCGAGTGCGTTGTGCTATTTGCAGGAAGACGAAGCGCTGCCAAAGGCAGGCAGCTATGTTCGGGTTTTCGGTGAAGTGTCGCCATTTTTGCAGGCAACGAATCCTGGAGAGTTCGACACAGCAGCCTATTATCGGAGAAAAGACTGCCTGTTTGCGCTGAGAAAAACAAAAATTACCGCTCAGACAAAAAACTATGGACGGCTGGAAGAATTTCTTTCACAGCTGCGCTACGAATCGGAGGTATTGTTCCGGAAGCTGCTGGGGGAAAAGAACGGTGCGACCGCATCCGCCATGGTGCTCGGACGGAAAAAAGGAATGGACAGCGAAGTAAAAGCGCTATACCAGGGCGCAGGAATCAGCCATCTGCTGGCAATTTCCGGACTGCACCTGTCCCTGATCGGCGCAGGACTGTTCGGACTTTTGAAAAAAGTACGGCTTCCGGTTACTTTGAGCGCCGGAATTTCCACATGGATTCTGATTGTATACGCGCAGCTGACCGGAATGGGCATTTCTACCCGGCGCGCTCTTGTCATGTTTTTGCTGTTTTTGGCGGCGGGACTGCTCAAACGCACGCCCGATCTGCCAACCTCCCTTGCGGTGGCGGCGTTGCTTCTACTTGTGCCCAAGCCACAGCGGATTCTGGATGCAGGCTTCCAGCTTTCTTTTTCGGCAGTGCTCGGGATTGCGGTAATGATTCCGGTTTTGCAGGATGGCTGGGAGGACGCAGCACCTTCACTGCGAGTCACCAATGGAGTTACCGGATGGAATATTGCCCGGGCTGTCATCGCCCGGACCTGCCGTCTCCTCCGCAAAAATATCCTTGCCGGTCTGGGCATTACCATGACGATGCTGCCGTTTCTGCTGATTCATTTTTATGAATGGAGTCCGTGGTCGGTACTGCTGAATCTGGCAGTCATTCCGCTGATGGGAATCTTGCTGCCGTGCCTGATCGGACTGCAGCTGGTCGCCCGTCTGACTGCGCTTGCCCACTGCCTGGAGCTTCCCCAGCACCTTCTTTGCGCCGCCATCGAAGCGATTTTTTCCTGCTATGAGCAGCTGTGCCGGTTTACAACGGCGCTTCCGGGCAGTATCCTGCACACCGGATATCCGACCTGGCAGGCACTGGCCGTGTATACAATCGGACTGATCGCTTTGGCTGTGTCAGGCAAAAAACTCCGTCCGCATCTCCGGCTTGCAGCAGCTGTGTGTCTGATGGGGATTTTCCTGATCCGCCTGCCGGGCGAACTGAACGTCACGATGCTGGACGTCGGGCAGGGAGAGTGCGTTGGAATCGAAACCCGGGAGCATCATGTATATCTGGTGGATGCCGGAAGTACGTCGAAGAAAAAGACCGGACAGTACCAGATTATTCCATGGCTGAAATATATCGGGACGCGGAGCGTGGAAGGAATTTTCATCACGCACTGGGACGAAGACCACATCAGCGCGGTAGGGGAGCTGTTGGAGTGGTCGAAAAGCAGCCGGGTCAAAATCCGGCGCATTTTTCTGCCGGATGTGGCGCTGAAGGATGAAGTGCTGGAAACGCTGCTGCAGCAGATCGAAGAGGCGGAGGTCTCCGTGGAATACCTTTCTGCGGGAGAGCGCATGACCGATGGCGCGCTGCAGATCTCCTGCCTGCACCCCTATGCGAAAAAAGTGCCGGAGGATCGCAACGATGCGTCGCTGGTGCTGCGCCTGTCACAGGGCGATTTTCAGATGCTGCTGACCGGAGATCTGGAAAAGAGCGGAGAAGACTGGCTGGTGGAGCAGGCGAGACCCGCCGTGGAGCAGCCCCAGCCCGCTGGGCAGGAGCAGGCATTTCCGTGCGCACCGTCAACCCAGCCCTCTGCGCAGGGGCAGGCACTCCCGTGCGCACCATCAACCCAGCCCGCTGCGCAAAATCCCCTCCGCTGCACCATCCTCGACGCCGGGCACCACGGCGCATCCAACGCGACGGGAGAAGCACTGCTGGATTTGGCACAGCCGGAGCTGGTCCTGATTTCCTGCGGCAAAAACAACCGGTACGGGCATCCGGCGCCGGAAACGCTGAAACGCCTGGAAGAGCGGGGAATCCGCTGGTATTCCACGGCGGAGGTCGGCGCAATACAGGTGCATGTTGGAAAGAAAAAAGTGAAAATAGAAACTAGTACATCGTTTTCGAAATAACTATACCACTCACTTGCCTGTGAATCCGATTGCACAGGTATAAAAGCCTCAGCGTAGCCCGCTACGCCTGCGTTTTTATACCTGCACACTCGAATCCACATCCTACGCGATTGGTATAGTTATTTACGAAACGCTGTACTAGTCGGATTGGACAAAAACAAGTCATGCAGGACTAAAAAATACGAAAAAGCGTCTGTACAATAAAATGAAAAAAACTGCAGAAAGAGCAAAACCAACTATAAAACAAACAAAAATACACATTTTAACGAACATTAAAAATAGAGAACAAGAATATACGATATAACAATGTAAAAATGATTAAATTTTGATCGGGGGGGGGTAAAAGCCGGAAAATAGTGGGGAAAACAGAGTATATTCAGGCGAACAGGATTCCAGGAAAAACATGCCAATTGAAAAGGAAAGAATCCGAAATACGAGATACAAGAGGAGGTTTTCTATCAATTTTTAACACTTTTCATAGAAATTTAATCAAAATGACATAAATATTGGCTACGTTGTCTGCTTGCAAAGAAGACGTTAGATGGTATAATAAAGTGACTGGAAAGAAGTTTGTAATTTCGACAAAAAACATAATTGTTAGAGTAGAAATACGTTAGGATGAACAGAAAGAAACAAGTGGGGGACAAGATGAAGAGAAAGCAGGAGAAGCCGGCATATGACCGGATCGCTGCCGGAGAGCGGCTGCGCTCCCGTAGGGTTGAGCTCGGCTGGAGCAGAGAGCTGGTGGCAGAACGGCTCGGTGTCGTCAATAAATATTATGCGGATATCGAGCGGGGAACCTGCGGCATGAGTGTGGAAACACTGATTAACCTGTCCCGCTTGTATGGAGTGAGTCTGGATACGCTGATTTATGGCGAGAAAGAGAAAAAATCCGCAGTCAGTCAGGAAGAACAGCTGATGCGCGGACTCAACGGGATGCCTCAGATTCTACAGGATTACTGCCTGCGGATGCTGTGGCTGTTTGCCGACGGACTTCGGGCAGCACAGGCGGAGGCTGCATCAGAATGCGAGACAGTACCGGAGACCGTAAAAAGCAGTTCGGACAGCAAAAAAAACTCCGGAGGTGAGGCCTGAGATGCCGGAGAAGAAAAATCAGTACATAGATATTCACTGTCATATTTTACCGGAGGTGGATGACGGCGCGAGAAATCTGGAAGAGAGCCTGGCGATGCTGCGCCAGGAAGTAAAACAGGGCGTTGCAGCAGTTATCCTGACTCCGCATCAGAAACCGAACAGACGCAGCATTACCGCTGCTTCCGCACTGGAACGGACACAGAAGCTGCAGCAGGCTGCGAAAGAAAACGGAATCGACATCAGACTTTACAGCGGTGGTGAGATTTTTTGCTGTATGGATACCATCGAGCTGTTAAAACAGGGCAAGGCGGGAACCCTTGCCGGATCAGATTATATTCTGACAGAATTTTCACCGGACGAAGAATGGGCGTACATCCGGAACTGCCTGTATGACCTGCTCTGCGAGGGCTACCGTCCGATTGTCGCCCACACCGAGCGCTATCGGAACGTGGTAAAGGATTTCAACCGGGTCGAAGAATTAAAGGACATGGGCTGCCGGATCCAGATCAACGCAGGAGAGCTTCCGGGACTGCTGGGCGGACAGCTAAAGCGCACAGCACGCAGCCTGATAAAAGAAGAGCTTGCAGATCTGATCGGAACGGACGCCCACAGAGTAGAGGGAGAACGGTCTGTATCGATGGCGGAAGGAGCCTCATGGCTGCAAAGACACTGCAGCCCGGAATATGCGGCACGTCTGCTCTACAAAAACGCAGCACACATTCTGGACAATACAGATATGGAAGACATCGAATAGAAAAAGGGGAACGAGACATGGAAAATCAAAACCAGAGAAGCAACGAGGAAACCGAAATCGATCTGGTAGAACTTTTTTTGGTACTCTGGAGAAAGCTTCCGCTGATGATTGCAGTGGGACTGTTTACAGCACTTTTGGCCTTTGGGGGAAGCAAATTCCTGATGACGCCCACGTATCAGTCTGTAACAAAAATCTATATCCTGAACAAACAGGACAGTAGCAACGCAAATGTAACCTACAGCGACCTGCAGGCAGGCACGCAGCTGGTTAAGGACTATTCGGAACTGATCAAAAGCCGTTTCGTACTGGAAGCGGTAATCGAGCAGTTGAATCTGCCGTTAAGTTATGAGCAGTTAAGCGATAAGGTTACAGTGAGCACACCTGCGGACACCCGAGTGATCTCTATTGCGGTGACGGACAGCAATCCGGTTACGGCGATGAAAATTGCTAATGCAATCCGTGAAACAGCCTCGACCCATATCCGCAACGTTATGGATATCGAAACAGTGAATATCGTAGAAACTGCAAACGTACCGACCCATAAGGCGAGCCCCTCCGCCAGAAAGAACACGGCGCTGGGCGGAATGCTTGGTATCCTGATTGTAGCAGCCATCGTCATCCTTTCCCACCTGATGAACGATACGATTCAGACGGAAGAGGATGTGGAAAAATATCTTGGAATTTCCACCCTTGCGATGATTCCGCTGAATGAAGCTGAAAGCAAGAAGAAAAAGAAAAAATATAAAAAACAGGCGACAAGCGGAAAGTGAGGTGACAGGGAAATATGCAGAACGTAATAATTCGCTCCATCGAGCGTCTGGATTTCAGAACAAAAGAAGCCTATAAAACATTGCGTACCAATCTGAGCTTTGCGGGAAAAAATGTCAAAGTGATTTCCCTGACCAGCTGTACGCCAAACGAAGGAAAGACAAGTGTTTCCTTCCAGTTATGCCTGTCCCTTGCAGAAAGCGGCAAGAAGACGATTCTGGTTGACGCAGATCTGCGAAAATCTGTACTGCGGGGCCGTTATAAAGCAAACCGTGAAAAATACGGACTGTCCCATTACCTGAGCGGACAGATGGAACTGGACGATGTATGCTGCAGAACCAACGTCAACAATTTCGATATTATTTTTGCAGGACCTGTACCGCCCAACCCCAGTGAGCTTCTGGGAGGCGATGCGTTCAAAAATATGCTGGAAGTGCTGCGGATGCAATACGATTATGTCATCGTAGATACCCCGCCCCTTGGCAGCGTCATCGACGGCGCGGTTGCAGGTGCGATCTGCGATGGAACGGTACTCGTTGTCGAAAGCGGAGCCATCAGCTACAAATTTGCTCAGAATGTAAAAGAACAGCTGGACAAGGTAGGCTGCCGGATTCTTGGATGTGTCCTGAACAAGGTCAACACCAATAAGAATCCTTATTATGGAAAATATTATGGCCATTACTATGGCAACTATTACGGCCACGGACAGGATGGTGCAGACGAAGCACAGGGTGAACTGCCGCTGGATGCGGGCTCCAAAACCGACGCGACAGCTGCTGAGACAGAAACTGCTGTACCGGAACAGAACACGGGAGAAAAGGAGGATGCAAAATGAGTACAAAAGGTCTGACCATCGGATTTTTTATTGCAGATGCAGCTTTAATTGCGCTTTGCACATTCTTCTACTTACAAATGGACCGGACAGCGCCGGTGATCACACTGCCGGATACCAAGCAGACCTATACAATCGGCACAGATACCGATCAGCTGCTGGAAGGCGTAACCGCTTACGATTCCCATGACGGGGATGTGACAGCCTCCTTACTGATTGAAAAGGTGACAGAAACCGGAAATGGCGAAGTGATCGTAACCTATGCAGCTATGGATTCGTCCAAAAACGTGGCAGAACTGTCACGGATTTTGAAGACGGAGAAATAAACGGGGTTAAGCTGCAGGACGGATCTGGTACCTGTACCGGACAGAAGCGGGACTGTCGGTGGTGACTACAGTTGTTTATATCTACATCTTGGCATGGCAAGCAACGGCGCGGGCGCTTCCGGATAAGACCGGAAGCCGCCCGACATCGAAAAATAGTTTGATGAATTAAGATAAGAACATGCACCGGGGGGAACGGTATCGAAAAAACTTACAGAGAAAAGACTGAACTTGACCGCAACATAGAATGCAAAGGCGCATACTCTGTTGCGGGATTTGTTTTTGTGGAAAGAATTGGATGGAGGAGATAGAAATGAGTACAATAGATTTGAAAAATAAGACGATTTTAGTCACTGGTGCAGCTGGCTTCATTGGCTCAAATCTGGTGAAAAGAATCTATGAGGAAGTTCCTTCGGCTACAGTGATCGGTATTGATAACATGAATACTTACTACGATGTGGCATTGAAGGAGTTCCGTCTCAATGAGCTGGATAAGTATTCTACATTCACTTTTGTGAATGGTAACATTGCTGATAAGGCTTTAATTACAGATCTGTTTGAAAAGTATAAACCGGCTGTAGTGGTGAACCTTGCGGCACAGGCTGGTGTACGCTACTCCATCACCAATCCGGATGCTTATGTGGAATCTAATCTGGTGGGTTTCTTTAATATCCTCGAAGCCTGCCGGCATTCTTATGACAACGGACAGACAGGAGTGGAGCATCTGGTGTATGCTTCTTCTTCCAGTGTTTATGGTTCAAACAAAAAGGTTCCGTACAGTACAGATGATAAGGTGGATAACCCCGTATCTTTGTATGCAGCCACCAAGAAATCTAATGAGCTGATGGCCCATGCTTACTCTAAGCTGTACAACATCCCGTCCACCGGACTGAGATTCTTTACGGTCTATGGACCTGCTGGACGACCGGATATGGCGTACTTCGGATTCACCAATAAGCTGGTCAAGGGCGAAACAATCAAAATCTTCAACTATGGCAATTGCAAGCGTGACTTTACTTATGTGGATGACATCGTTGAGGGTGTTGTCCGTGTAATGAAGAAAGCACCGGACAAAAAGAATGGTGAAGATGGTTTGCCGATTCCGCCATATGCAGTTTATAACATCGGCAATCAAAACCCGGAGAATCTGCTGGACTTCGTGCAGATCCTTTCTGAAGAGTTAGTAAGAGCAAAAGTGCTGCCAGAAGACTACGACTTCGAGGCGCACAAGGAACTTGTTCCGATGCAGCCGGGCGATGTACTTGTGACCTACGCAGATACTAGTGCGTTGGAGCGGGACTTCGACTACAAACCAAGCACAAGTCTGCGGACTGGTCTGCGGAATTTCGCTGAGTGGTACGCTGAGTTTTATAAATAAGAATTAGAGGGATAGAGAAATGAGAGAATTTAAAAATTTAAAGATTGCTGTTGCTGGAACGGGATATGTTGGCCTTTCCATTGCTACGCTTCTTAGCCAGCACCATAAGGTGACTGCGGTAGATATTATTCCTGAAAAAATGGAGTTAATTAACAATAAGAAATCTCCGATTCAAGACGAGTACATTGAGAAGTATCTGGCAGAAAAAGAGTTGGATCTAACAGCAACTCTGGATGCAAAGGAAGCATACAGCGATGCTGATTTTGTAGTAATCGCGGCTCCTACAAATGTCTACTCAACAAACCGTATTGACGTAGTATCGCCAAAAAGAACCTGTTTTGCACACTATATAGGGCACTGAAATTGGTTGTATTTTACAGCTATATGAACTGCAAATGCCAAAAATCTATACAGAACGCTGAACTTTTGACCACTGTGACACAAAATTGGCACAACTTTTTCAGAAGTTATGAGGAAATGGCGGAAAACAGGAGAAAACAACAAAAATATATGAGTTTATCATTAACGTCTGAAACTGCTGCTGAGTACACTATCTGACCCACTAATGACACCTACATCATAACGGTTTGTTGAGTCATGAAAAATAGAGAAAAACAGATGATTTCTACTTCATAAAACAGCTGTTGAGTAGAGCACGGATGGTGATGATAATTACATGTTTTGAGTGGTTAAAGTGAATGATTTGTTCATAACGAACAATGAATGGTGAGAATTGGACTGGATGATATATACAGTTTTAACAAAACTCATGCGCCGACAAGGTTCGATTCAACAATCCAACACTTAGAAAAAACGTCATTGCAGGGTATACGGGGTCGATTATATAAAGCAACACTTCGGCTATAGAGAAATAGAGACGAGTGTACTCAACGGATGTTTTATGAAGTAGAAAACAAGGGAAATATGATTGCTGGGGTAGTTGGATACGACAGTATAAGAAAACACTTAGCCGAGTGTGGTTATCACACAGTGGAAATTAGAGAGAAATGCCATCCATATGGATGTGTACATAGAAAATTAGAGGATATGCCCGATGAGGGACGGAGGAGGAAATAACATGAAGAATTACAAAATCGCCGTTGCGGGCACTGGTTATGTGGGATTATCCATTGCCACCTTGCTTTCCCAGCACCACCAGGTAACCGCAGTTGATATTGTTCCGGAGAAAGTTGAGCTGATTAACAATCGAAAGTCTCCGATTCAGGATGATTATATTGAAAAATACCTTGCAGAGAAAGAATTGAACCTGACCGCAACGCTGGATGCAAAGGCTGCATACTCCGATGCGGACTTTGTTGTAATCGCTGCACCTACCAACTACGATAGCCACACCCAGCATTTTGACACATCTGCGGTCGAAGCTGTGATTAAGCTGGTCATGGAATATAACCCGAACGCCATCATGGTTATTAAGTCCACGATCCCTGTGGGCTACACCGCTTCCGTGCGTGAGAAGTTCAACAGCAAGAACATCATCTTCAGCCCGGAATTTTTAAGAGAAAGCAAAGCACTGTACGATAATCTTTATCCTTCTCGTATCATCGTTGGCACTGATCTGAACGATGAGCGTCTGGTTGAGGCGGCACACGAGTTTGCTGGTCTGCTGCAGGAAGGTGCTATCAAGGAGAACATCGACACCCTGTTCATGGGCTTCACCGAGGCAGAGGCAGTCAAACTGTTTGCCAATACATATCTGGCTCTGCGTGTTGCTTATTTCAATGAATTAGACACCTATGCAGAGAGCAAGGGCTTGAACACCCAGCAGATTATCGACGGTGTATGCCTTGACCCTCGTATTGGCAGCCACTACAATAATCCGTCCTTCGGTTACGGCGGCTACTGTCTGCCCAAGGATACCAAGCAGCTGCTGGCTAACTATGCAGATGTGCCGGAGAATCTGATCGAAGCTATTGTCGAGAGCAACAGAACTCGTAAAGATTTCATCGCTGACCGAGTCCTAAAGCTGGCTGGTTATTATGGTTATGACGAGGATAACGAGTACGATAAGGAACAGGAAAAATCTGTGACCATCGGTGTGTACCGCTTGACCATGAAGAGCAACAGCGATAACTTCCGTCAGAGTTCTATCCAGGGTATTATGAAGCGCATCAAGGCAAAGGGTGCAACGGTTATCATCTACGAGCCGACCCTGAAAGATGGTGAGACTTTCTTTGGATCAGTAGTGGTTAATGATCTGGATAAGTTCAAGGAAATGAGCCACGCCATCATAGCAAACCGCTATGACAAGTGTCTGGATGATGTGAAGGATAAGGTTTACACCAGAGATTTGTTTGGTAGAGATTAATAAGTAGAGTGTGGAGAGAACATGCAAGATAAAATTTCAATTATAACTCCTTCATGGAATAGTGAAAAGTATATAAAAAAGACAATCGAATCTGTTCAAAATCAAACTTATTCGAACTGGGAAATGATTATTGTAGATGATTGTTCTACAGATAATACTGTTAAGATTGTACAGGAAATTTCAAAAAAAGATCCGCGTGTACGTATTTTGAAGCAGAATACAAATGGCGGCGCTGCAAAGGCAAGAAATCGGTCGCTTAATGAGGCTACGGGAAGATATGTTGCTTATTTGGATGCGGATGATATATGGAAACCGTCAAAACTTGAAAAACAAATTCAATTTATGAATGAGCATAAGTGTGGTTTTTCCTGCGCATCCTACGAGGTTATTGATGATGAGGGAAATACACTAAACAAAGAAGTACACATGCTACCGTCAGTAGATTATGTGGGATTCTTGACGAATAACTTGTTACAGACAGTTGGTATTATGGTAGATACAAGTATTGTTGATAAAAAATATCTTGTTATGCCAGATATTCGTCGGAGACAGGATGCGGCAACATGGCTTCAGGTATTAAAAGCTGGATACAAGTGCTATGGGCTGGATGAAGTCCTTGCAGAATATCGTAGAGCAGAAAACTCTTTGAGTAGTAATAAGATTAAAGCAGTAAAAGGCGTTTGGAGCTTGTATAGAGATATTGAAAAGCTGTCACTGCCATTTAGCTGTTACTGTTTTGTGAGATATGCTTTTCTTGCAGTGTGGAAGCGAATATACATTAAGGGGAACTAATAAGAATGAGAAAATTACTGATTATCTTGACAAGAAAATATCCATATGCCTTCGGGGAGCCTTTTTTAGAGAGCGAGATTAATAAGCATACTCCGTATTATGATAAAATAATGGTTTTGGCTCAAGATGTCAGTAAGGGGGAGGCGATGACAAGAGCATTGCCAGAAAAAACAGAAGCTTATATTACTGCAACGGGAAGCAGAAAAAGCATGCGTCTGAAAGACTTGTTTGCTTCACCTTTACATTTATTAAAACCGGATACAAGTGAATCTGAAGAATATGCAACAAGAAAACTCGATTTAATACAGCGATGCTTTTTATGTAACTTTGAATCAAGGTGTGTTAGGCTGGAAAATGAAGCGATAGAAATCTTGAAGCAGCAAAATTTTTCTGACTATGATCAGATTGTTATATATAGTTATTGGTTCTTTGCTAATGCTACGGTTGCTGTAAGGCTAAAAGAGTACATAAAAAAGGAAATGAATTATTCTGGGAAAATAACAGTGATTTCGCGAGCACATAGATATGACATATATGAAGATGCTAATAAAATAAATTATTTGCCTTTTAGAAAATACCTTTTAAATAAAGTAGATTATGTTTTTCCATGCTCAGATAATGGGACAATGCATTTAAAAACAAGATATCAAGATATTGAATCTGTGATTGAAACTGCTTATCTTGGAACAAGGGATTATGGACTCTCACCAAAGCGCGGTAATGGGGAGTTTCACATAGTGTCATGTTCACGTGTGGTAAAAGTAAAGGGACTTGAACGATTAATAGATGACTTAGCGCTTGTGAAAAAAGGCGATAAAAGAATCCTTTGGACGCATATCGGTGGGGGAGTAGAAGGAAAGACAAAGTATTATGATTCAATTAGGGAATATGCAAAGGAAAAACTGAAGAACATTGATTTCGAATTTCTGGGTGGAATGCAGAATCAACAGGTCTATGATTATTATAAATCAAATAAGGTTGATGTATTTGTTAATGTAAGCTATTCAGAAGGGCTTCCGGTTAGTCTAATGGAGGCTAGTAGTTTTGGTATTCCTGTAATAGCCACAGATGTAGGCGGATCTGCGGAAATAATTGATAAAGAACAGAAAAATGGATTCTTATTAGACAAAGACTTCGAAAAAGGGGCACTACAGAAAAAAATAGAATTGCTTTTGAACGAATCGGAAGAGGCGTATCGCAAGCGTAGGATTGCTGCACGCGAGCTCTGGGAGAAAAAATATAACGCTGAAAAAAACTATACAGATTTCGCAAAAAAGATTTATGAGATAAGCAATAATAGTTGAGGGAATTATGGAAAAAAAACAGATTATTCCAATGTTAAAACGCTGGACGAAAATTATTTTAGGAACAAGTGCAGCAGCGGTTCAACAAGGCATTGGTCGTTGTTACAAAAAAAATGAAATTAAAGGATACTATAATGATTTGACTAATAAAGTGACACCAGCGACTTTACTTGATTCTAATGGTATCCCGTACAATTTGATGTCATCAGGAGAAAAAGTATACTCATTGGTTACAATTTCGCAATATGCTTTGGGGTGCTACGACTTATTCCTTCTTAATAATGACTACGATAAATTACAGATATTTCTTAAATTAGCGGAGTATCTTTATGATAGGCAAGAAGTTAGTGGGAAATGGGATGCAAGATCATCAATGGGTAGTTATAGGGATAACAGTTCCTGTATGGCACAGGGACAAGGTGCTTCTATAATGCTCCGTGCATATTTGAAGACTGGTAATCAAAGATTTTTGAATAGCGCAAAAAAGGCTATTGATTTTATGGTTACGCCTGTAATAAATGGAGGAACGATGATTGAGAAAGGTGAGGATATTTCCTTTGAAAAATATCCTCCAGAAAACGGAAAAGTTAGCTCGGTGTTAAATGGTTGGGCTTTTGCATTGTTTGGCTTATATGATTATTATATTGCGACAGGAAATGTAAAGATTAAAGGGATTTTCGATAAATCCTGCAAAACAATGGCAACAAAAATAGATAAATATGATTGCGGTTATTGGTCAATGTATGATTTGGTTGGAACGATTGCGAGTCCAGCTTACCATGATTTGGACATTGCGCTATTAAATGTTCTTTCTGATTTGTCCGGTCAAGAAAATATGAAATATTATGCCAATCGTTTTGAGTCGTATACAAAAAATCCCATTTATAAGGGAATGGCTATAACTAAAAAAGCTCTTCAAAAATTTACCACAAAATCAGATACATTTATTGTTCAATGAGAATTTGCTTGGAACCGAGAGGAATGAAAACATGGTCAAAGTTGGAATACTAACTTATCATAGAAGTTTAAATTATGGTGCAGTGATGCAAGCTTACTATCTTGCGGAAGAGATAAAAAAAAGATTTCCAGATGTGAGTGTGGAAATTGTAGACTATATGTCAAAAAAGATGAATCGCTACTATAAGATGATTACCCTTTATAGAGGAAAAGAGAGTCTGATTCATTTAAGAGAAAGAATTGAAATGTATAAGGCTTTCCAAAAGGGGTGGGACGAACTTCCATTATCGGATAAAAAAATAATATCTGATGATTATGAAATGGTGATGAAGAATATAAATGGAAAGTACGACATTTTGATTAGTGGAAGCGATGCGGTATGGAATTTTAGCAAAAGAGGAATTCCTAATCCGTATTTTTTAATAGGGTGTGAATCAAGTACACTTATGTCATATGCAGCCTCGTGCAATGGCCTTGCTGTTTCAAGCTTTTCAGATATTGCGTCAAGTGAAAAGGAGTATTTAAAAAAATCATTTAGCGCGTTTAAATATATTGGAGTTAGAGATGCTCAGACAGAGATGCTTGTGAAGTATGCAGCACCTGAACTTAAAGTATATCATAATTGTGATCCGTCGTTACTTGCGGGAGATTTGAGTCCAATTGATAGAAAAGCATTGATTGACAAACTGAAAAAGAAGTATCGTTTTGATCCAAATAAGCCGACAATTGCATTTATGATGTCGAATTTGAATGGAAACTTTAGAGCACAACTTGCAAAAAAGATTAAGGAAAAATACGGAGAAAAGTATCAAACAGTATCATTATACTCTTACAATAAATATGCAGACATTCCGTATGTTGCTGATTTGACACCACAAGAGTGGAGTATCATATTTGGATTGTTTCAGCTGACAATATCAAAATATTTTCACGGTACAATGTTTTCATTACTTAATAGAACCCCTGTTATAGCTGTCAGTGCTGAGAAATCAATAGATGGGATGCCCAATAAGATATCTGATGCACTTGAAAGAATGAAGTTGTCTGATTTTTATTTTTCAACCGTAAACTCGGAGAGTGTAGATTGGACCATGCTCATGAATAAAATAGATGAGTGCTTGAGTATGAAGATGTCGTCAACAATTAAAAATAGAATTTCTTGTGGATTGGATAAAGAGAGAAGATGTGCCGAGAGTTTTTTTGTAACACTTGGTGAAGTAATTGCAGATCGAAGAAAGAGTGTGGATTAATGAAAATAGATAACAATGCGGACCTAAAAAAATTGACGACATTTAAAATGGGAGGCACGGCCAGTAAATTATACACTCCTGAAACAGAAGATGAACTCATAAATTTGATTCAAGACAAGCATCCTCAGTACTTTATAGGGGGTGGGTCAAACATTATTATCAATACGCGTGTGTTTGATAGTGTTGTAAATCTTAGAGAATTCAGCTCGACAATTGAAGATAAAGGAAATGGTACTTATATTGTAGGAGCTTCTGTCAGATTACAGAAATTAATTAAGACAATCAACGCTGATGGATATGGTGGTATAGAGTATTTGTACTCTGTCCCGGGATTAGTTGGTGGTGCTGTAGTCATGAATGCGGGACGAGGAAAGAGTTTTAATAAGTGCATCAGTGACTATATTGAGAGTGTTAAAGTATTCTGCAGGGGACAGGTTTACTGGATGGAGAAAGTAGATTGTAAATTCTCTTATAGAATGTCAAATTTTCAGCATAGTGATGCAATCGTATTGGCTGTTAGATTCAAATTTAATAAGACATCCTTAGAAACTAGTGAGGCCCTAAGAAAAGAACGTTTAGAATTATGTAAAAAGAAGCAAGATAACAGTGCACCAAATTTTGGAACGGTATTTTGCGAGTCTAATAAAGCGATAATGCAACTGTATAAATATCTGCCAATTGGAAAGAAAAATGGAATAAAATTTTCGGGGAAAACTGCTAATTGGATGCTGAATAATGGCGGAAGCTTTGATGAAGCGATGAAACTTTTAGGTGCAGTAGAAAGAACACACAAATTGTTTGGACAAAAATGCCGTACAGAAGTTGTAATTTGGCAATAAGAAAGGTAAGGAAATGAAGAAGCTTTTAATTTATTTTCCGGAAAGGAAACTCAAACCATCTGGAGGACCAGCTGGATATCTTTATAATCTTTGGAATGGGTTGAAGGATTTTAATTATAAAGATAGTGACTTGGAGATAGACTTTTATAATAATGGCTCTATGACACTCGAAGAAAACACTGGGCTTAAAAAGAAAATGCCAAAGCGAATTCTCGAGTTGCGGAGAGCTTTAAAAGACACACAATTATTAAAAAAGAAAATACCTGTAGATAGCACAATGAAAGAATACGATATGATACACTTTCATTGGACAGAAGATATGTATCGTAATAGAGAATTTCTGGAAACCTATACCGGAAAAGTGATTTTAACCTCACATTCTCCGTGTGTGTATAATCAGGAACGAATTGGAAAGTTGAATCCGATAGATTACCGGTTACTGAAAAGACCGATTGATCGATTAATTGAAATGGATGAATTTGCATTTAAACGTGCAGATTATGTTGTTTTTCCTTGTGAGGAGGCTGAAGAGCCTTATTATCATACTTGGAACGAGTATGCTTCCATTCGAAAAAATAAAAAAATCTTGTATTTACCAACGGGTATAGTTGGATGCAGTGCAAGAATTACGAGAGCCGAATATAGAAAAAAATATCATATACCGGAAGATGCGTTTGTGGTTTCTTATGTTGGAAGACATAATGAAATTAAGGGTTATGCAGATTTAAAGAAGATGGGAGAAAAACTTCTCAATAACCAGAATACATATTTTTTGATTGCTGGCAAAGAGGAACCGATGAAAGGATTGGATAATTCACACTGGATTGAGGTGGGTTGGACGAATGATCCGCATTCTTTAATTGCTGCTTCAGATGTTTTTGTTCTTCCCAATCATGAAACTTATTTTGACTTGGTTTTGCTTGAAGTACTTTCACTGGGAGTTCCTGTGGTATTGAGCAACACAGGTGGTAATAAATATTTCAAAAAATTTGAAAAAAGTGGCTTATCTTTTTATGATACGGTTGAAGATGCTATTAAATCTATTAACCATTTGAAGAAAATGAATAAATTAGATATCGAAAAACTAGGCAAGTGTAATCGAGAGATATTTGATAATAATTTCACAGTTGAATATTTTACTCAAAATTATATTCATGTGATTAGACAAATTGCTGAGGACAAATAAAATGCACAATGATTTATTAAGTCGAATTGAAAAAAAAATAACGAGAACTATAAATCAAAAGCATGCGTACGATTTTGATGGAACAGGAATAGGCTGGAATAAGTTTGAGAATAATCCCGTGCTAAGTGATGAACACGGTGGGAGCTTATTTGACCCATTTGTTCGACGAATTAATGGAAAGTATATGATGGGTGTTTCAAATCGGCGTACTAAATCAGTTGAGCTTTATGAGTCTATTGAAGGTACTTTATGGAAAAAGATAGGTGTGGCGATAACTGGAATACCAACTAGCGAATGGGAAAAAGATGTGAATCGCGCGTGTTTTTTGCATCGGAATAGTCGTTGGTATTTATGGTATACAGGTCAAAGCGAGGGTAAAAGTTACATTGGGCTTGCGACAAGTGCAGACGGGAGAAAGTACGACAGATATGAAATCAATCCAGTTATTAAACCTGAACTGGAATTTGAAAAGAAATCTGTCATGAACCCGTGTGTGATGTATGATGACTGCAGTAATATGTTTAAAATGTGGTATGCAGCAGGAGAAAGCTATGAACCGGATGTGATTGCCTATGCAGAAAGCACCGATGGAATACATTGGAAGAAAAACCCAATACCAGTCATGTCATCAAATGCTGATTTTTTATATCAGAAAGCCAAAGTAGGAGCCTGCGATGTGGTTAGGATGAAGGATGGACGGTATTGCATGGCTTACATAGCATATCAAAATATTAATGTAGCCAGAATTTGTCTTGCATATTCCGATGATGGAATTTCAAATTGGATCTATTCAAAAAGTAACCCAATTCTTAGTCCAGAACGAGGAAAGTGGGATAGTCATGCAGTGTATAAACCTTCAATTGTACTTGATGAAGAAAACAATAAATTCTTACTATGGTACAACGGACGAACAAATCATTGCGAGCAAATAGGAATGGCGCTGGGAGAACAAAATGATACAGTCTTTGCAAGATTATAAATACTATTTAGAACAGGACAAATTAGCATTAGGAATTCCAGACAATGTTAAAAGACCTCGATTGGGAACAGATGATGTGTGGCGCTGGGAGCGGTTGCTTCGCAAGAGAGAGTACATTACTAATTGTAAGAATGGCTTGTTTTGGAAAATATACAAAGAGTGGATTAGATTCCGTTTTCATCGGAGTAGCGTAAGGCTTGGATTTTCAATACCTATTAATACATTTAGGGAAGGACTTTATATATCTCATTGGGGTACGATTACGGTTAATGGAAGAGCACGAATCGGTAAAAATTGTAGAATTCAAGAAGGCGTAAATATTGGAGATTCAAGGGGGGGGACCGACTATTGGGGACAATGTATACATATGTACAGGAGCTAAGGTGTTTGAAGAAATCCAAGTTGCAAATGATGTTATAATTGGGGCAAATTCAGTCGTGAATAAATCTGTAACAGAAAACGGTGTAACGGTTGCGGGGGCACCAGCTAAGATAGTTGGATTGCATTCATCGCGTCCATACCTTAATAAAAGGTTGTTTGAAAATGACTTAAGGAAATAAAATATGGAAATCAGTGTTATTATACCTGTATATAATACCGAAATACAGGATGTTAAGAGCTGTCTGGAAAGCATAAAGACTCAAACTTTTACGGATTATGAGATTATTATTGTCGATGATGGCAGCAAGATTGCTATAGCCGAGTGTTTAGATGATCTCGCAGTTAAAGACAAAAAGATTAGTGTTTATCATAAATGTAATGAAGGCGTTTCCGAAGCTAGAAATTATGGAGTAAAAAAGGCAAATGGAAATTATGTGTTATTTGCCGATGCGGATGATTTGTTTACTTCCAATGCGCTGGAAAGTGCATATCAAACAATAACTGAAACAAATAGTGATGTGGCAATTGGAAGAATCCTGCAGACTAACAGAAGTGACGCTAAAAATATGGACGTTATAGTAAACCCCGGAACAGGGAGAATGCTATGTTTGGATGATGAGAAATTACGTCAAGAGTACGCAAAACATATATTTAAGAAAAATTGCGGCAGCTGGGGAAGAAACCAAGATGGATGGATGTTTAATTTTGAGGGATGCTGGGCACATTTGATTAGAAAAGAAACGGCATTGAAAATCCCTTTTGATAAGGAACTTTCAATTGCGGAAGATACACTCTGGGCGCTTAAATTAATTGAGAATGCAAGAATCTGTATTGTAGATAATTATTGGTATTATTATATTCAGAATGAATATAGTGTGATGAACAAATTTAGTTCTAGTATAGAAAAAGCTATTACAAAGGCAATAAAGAAAATAACGCCTATTATTAGCAGAGTAGATGAAGAAGAAATTTGCAATGCATATAGAGATTGGCTGTTCATAAAATTAAAGCAGATTGTTTTTAAATATTATCTTGCGGAAGAACTGAATTTGACGATGCAGGAAAAAATGAAATCCATCCGAAAACTAATGCAAAGTAGTGTTTGGACTGAAGCATTGAACTTAAGTCATATAAAAGGCAAATACAAGCTAAAATTATTAATGTATAAAACAGGATTTATTATTCCTTTATATAACCTGAAAAGATGGTGAGGTGGTGAACAACAGTGAACTTGAAAATTAGTAGAAATACATTGGCAGAGTTTACAGTGATTTTAATTCTTATAGAAGCAAACTACTGGGCTTTGTTATCAAAGGTTTTAATCTCTGATATTAGGTTTACAGTTCTTGGGCTGTCGTCATTAGGAGCTTTTGTATATTTAAATAGAAAGATTAAGAAACAGGACATTTACTTATTGTGGATATTATATATTGCTGTTGTTCTTGTTAACAATAAGGAACTTGCCGCAGGAACACATTTGAACACTTTAAGAATTGTTTTATGTCTTTCAATAGTATTTGTGGGGATGTATAGTGAACAGTGGATAAAAAATATTCCTCAATTAATAGTTCTAGTTGGGTGCTTCAATGTGCTTTTTACATGGCTGTTTTTTTTGAATAATGGTTTATATGAAAAATTTATAGGGTTGACCTATAAAGCATACCAGCCGGGAACATATTATGGCGCATATGGATATAGAGCAGGCATTGCGGATCACTATTCACAAAATGGTACATATATTACGATAGTTTGTCTTGCTTTAATAGCAAGCCTGCTATCTGATGTAGAAAAAAAGAAAAAAAGGATTATAGCTATTTTAGCAGTAATTTCAATAGGAGCATTACTTCTTACAACAAAAAGAGCACATTTGATGTTTGGAATTGCAGCAGTAATTCTGACTTATTATGCAATTAATCCGGCAAAAGTTTTTCAAAAAACATTTAGATTGATGCTCGTGGTGGTGATTTTATTAATTGTTGGGCCAGTTATTACTGAAATGATTCCGCAATTGGGAGATACACTTTTAAAGATTCAAAATGTTGGAACGGATTCATCAAGTCTGACTCGAATTTCAATGTGGACATATGCATGGCAAACATTTTTGGAACATCCAATAATGGGAATTGGCTGGTTTGGAATTCGCTACTCAAGTTTGGCATCTTCAATAGTAGATGCAACGACAGGGTGTCATAATATATATTTGGAGTTGTTGGCCGAAACCGGAATAATTGGATTTTCAATTTTTGTTATCTCTGCAGTGAGTTCGGTTATAATTACATTTAAGAACATTCAGCTATTGAATTATGATGAGGAATACAACGCATATCGACCAGTTTTAGTGACTTCATTTGCAATTCAAATTTTTTGTTTAATTTACGGACTGACGGGTAATATGATTTATGATCGTACATTCCATTTTTATATAATATGCGTTGCAGCATCATTGTCGTTTTATATTAATGTGGTAAAGAAGGGAAGAACAAGGGATGAAAAATACGTATGATTACTTAGTAGTCGGCTCTGGCCTTTACGGAGCTATTTTTGCACATGAAGCCAAGGCTCATGGAAAATCTGTTTTAGTAGTAGATAAGCGTCCGAACATTGCAGGTAATATTTATACAGAGAATGTTGGGGGCATCAACGTTCACAAGTACGGTGCCCACATTTTCCATACTAACAACAAAAAAGTATGGAATTACATCACCCTGTTTGCAGAATTCAATCGCTTTACCAACAGTCCTGTGGCTAACTATAAGGGCGAGCTGTACTCGCTGCCCTTCAACATGTATACCTTTAATAAAATGTGGGGTGTTGTGACTCCGGAGGAAGCTGCCGCCAAAATCGAGGAACAGCGCAAGGAGATTACTGGTGAGCCGCAGAATCTCGAAGAACAGGCCATCTCGCTAGTTGGTCGTGACATCTACGAGAAGCTCATTAAGGGCTACACTGAAAAGCAGTGGGGACGCGACTGCAAGGAGTTACCATCCTTTATTATCAAGCGCCTTCCTGTTCGTCTTACTTTCGATAACAACTACTTCAATGCTCTTTATCAGGGAATTCCTGTTGGCGGCTATACCAAGATGATTGCTAATCTGCTGGATGGCATCGAGGTTCGTTTGAACACAGACTATCTGGAGAACAAGGATGAGTTGGATGCATTGGCTGATAAGGTTGTATACACTGGACCGATTGATGCTTATTTTGACTATAAGCTGGGTACGCTGGAATACCGTTCTGTTCGCTTTGAAACGGAAACCTTGGACAAGTCTAATTTTCAGGGGAACGCCGCGGTGAACTATACCGACCGTGAAACTCCGTGGACTCGCATCATTGAGCATAAATGGTTTGAGTTTGGTAAGGACGAGGACGGTAATGATTTGCCGAAGACCATTATTAGCCGTGAGTACAGCAGCGAGTGGAAATCGGGAGATGAGCCGTATTATCCGGTTAATGATGCTAAGAACGGCTTGCTTTATGCTGAGTACAAGAAACTGGCAGACGCAGAAAACAAGGTGATTTTTGGCGGTCGTCTTGGCGAGTATAAGTACTACGACATGGATCAGGTAATTGCGGCTGTGTTGGATAGATGTGAAAAAGAATTTGCAGGTGCAATCGTATGAACAGGGTTGGTATATTAACTTTTCATTCTGCAAACAATTTTGGAGCATTACTGCAGGCTGTGTCCTTGCAAAAAACAATTATGGAACGCGGAAACGTGGAATGTGAGCTGATAGACTATGAGCCGGAGTTTATTCGTAAAGATTACTCAATCAGTCCATTCAAAGATAACCATCCAAAAGCAATTATTAAAAGTGCCTTGCGGATTCCGGATAAAATTAAACGTAATTTAAAATTCCAAGCTTTCAGGGAAGAAAACATAGTTTGCTCAAAACAGTGTTTGAGTGAAAATGACTTTAAGAATATTTGCAATTCCCTTGATGAAATTGTTGTAGGCTCAGATCAGGTTTGGAACTATAATCTTACAAAATATGATATGCATTATTTCTTGCCGGAAATTGATGCCTCTGTAAAAAAAGTGGCATATGCAGCAAGTACGGGTGGCGCAGATTTTTCATTGAAAGAATCAAATAAGATGATTCAGTGCCTCCAAGAATTTAGACATATTTCTGTGCGAGAAAGCGCGTCAAAAACGGCTCTTGAACAGAGAATGAAAGAAAAAAACATAGAAGTGGTGTTAGATCCAGTTTTTCTTACACCGAAAAATAGCTGGATGCAATTAGCTGCAAAGCCAGTAAAAAAAGATTATATCCTTTTCTTTAAGATGGGATATAGTAAAACAGCTGAACCAGCATTGAGATTTGCAAAAAAACTAAGCAAAGAAACAGGGTATGAGCTCTTAATGCTGTGGGATCAGGAAACATGGTTTAAATATCGTGATGTGAAGCACATTGGAGCTGTCGGTCCAGCAGAATTCTTACAATGGATCGCAGGTGCAAAATGTGTTGTAACGAATTCGTTTCATGCTACAGCTTTTTCCATTATTTTGAACACGCCTTTTTATGTGGAAACGGAAATTGAAAGAAAAGACAGGGTTCTTAATATTCTTGACATTTTTAAGTTGCATAAATGCGGGCTTGTAAAAGGAAAAACTGAAAATGAAACGCTTATACCAGAAATTGAATGGAATGCAGTGAATTCACTATTGAATAATGAACGTAAAAAGTCACTGGATTACATTGACAGAATATTAAAATAAGTTAGTTCTGCCTTGATATTGCGTAACTATATTAAGGCAGAACTTGTTATAGGAGACACTAACTAATGAGTCGTAAAACAGAATTAGCAAAAAATACGGCCATACTTACAGTGGGAAAGCTGTGCACACAGTGCATCAGTTTTTTCCTTCTTCCTTTATATACGGCAATTTTGTCAACGGAAGAGTATGGCACGTTTGATTTATTAGTAACATATTCAACATTATTACTTCCATTGGTAAACTGGCAGCTGGATCAGGGATTATTCCGATTTATGCTGGATCACCGTGGAAACAAAGAAGAACAGGAAAAGCTGTTTTCTACATTGTTGCTGTCTAGTACAGTACAAAGCATTGTTTATATCATTCTTTTCATTTGCGTAGAGCCATTTTTGAAAATTGAAAATGCATACTTTTTGTTGTTGTATGTAGTGTTGCATGTCTACACGGCATTGTTCCTTCAATTTGTTAGAGGATTGGGATATAGTGTCAAATACACAATTGCTTCATTTATATCAGCTTCAGCAACAACAGTTTTAAATGTAATTGCGTTGGTCTTTTTGAAAATGGGGCTTCAAGGACTGTTTATGTCCACCCTGGTTGCGCAATTTCTGACTCTGTTATACTTGGTGGTTGCGTCTAAGGCATGGGAATATTTTTCTGTTAAGCGTATTCAGCCAAAAGTATTCAAAAGAGTCAGTACTTATTCTATCCCACTGATTCCGAACAACTTGGCTTGGTGGGTTGTAAATGCATCAGACAGAACAATAATTGCACACTTTTTAGGAACTGCGGCTAATGGTATTTATTCTATAGCAAATAAGTTCCCTAATGTATTTATTAACTTCTATAATATTTTGAATTTGTCCTGGACTGAGACAGTATCTTTGCACTACGGCGACGAAGATAGAGATGAGTTTTTAACAGAAACGATGACATCACTCTTTAAGCTGTTTGCAGCGGCATGCTTCGGTATTGTTGCATGCATGCCGTTTATATTTCCGATACTGATTAATACAAAGTATGATGCTGCGTATAATCAGATCTTGATTTTGATGTATGCGATGCTTTTCCGGGTATTGGTTGGATTATATAGTTGCGTTTATGTGGCTCAAAAAAATGCAAAGAAGATAGCTTATACCTCTATTTCAGCGGCAATTATCAATATTACAGTAGACCTGATTTTAATTAACAAGATTCAGGTGTTTGCAGCTTCTGTTTCCACATTGGTTGCATTCCTTTCGATGTTTGTCATTCGTTATATTGATGTAAACAAGACCGTACATATGAAGATTCGGAAGCCAATTATTGTCGGTAGTGTTCTCATTGGTGGCATGCTGATTGGAACATACTACTGCGGGAATAAGATAATCCAGTTTGTTGCACTCTGCATCACAGCAATTTATGCAATGCTGACGAATGTGGACATGCTGAAATCTGGCGTGAATTTAGTAAAAAGTCGTCTTGGAAAATAAGGAGTTGAAATGAATAAGAAAAGGAGCGACAATTTTGAGAGCAGAGCAGAGCAGAGCAGAGCAGAGCAGAGCAGAGCAGAGCAGAGCAGAGCAGAGCAGAGCAGAGCAGAGCAGAGCAGATAATATTGACATTTTGAAAGCATTATGCGCTTTCTTAATTGTTTGTATTCATGTTCCGTTTCCAGGAAAAGTCGGTGCATATTTTACGACACTGACCAGAGTAGCAGTTCCCGTTTTCTTTATGATTACGGGGTACTTCTATTCGGATACTGTTGCACGGCATAAGGAAAAGCATCAAATCAAGAAAATAGGCGGCTTGATTATAGAAGCAAATATGATTTTCTTTATCTGGAATATTGCACTCAATGTCCTCAGAGGGGAGAACATAGTAGCCTATATTCGGTCTATTTTTACTGGTAAAAACATAATTGAGTTTTTAGCTTTGAATGAATCACCATTGGCTGGACACCTTTGGTATTTAGGAGCAATTCTTTATGTGCTAGTGATTGTTTTACTGGTGGACAAGCCGAACTGCAGAAAGTTGCTCTACTATCTGACGCCGGTACTGCTTATTGCAGACCTAGCGTTTGGAAAGTATTCGCTGCTCATTTTTCATCAGGAGTTTCCGTACATACTGGTCAGAAATTTCCTATGTGTAGGAATACCGTATTTTTGTATTGGAAACCTCATCAGAGAAAAACGGTGCTCTGAAAAATGGAATAGAAAAATACTTCAGGTGCTGATTGTAGTTTTTACAATAACCAGTCTTGCAGAAAGATTTGTTTTGGTGAGTGCTGGATTGAATGCAACAAGAGATCATTACCTGAGTACGACTTCCTTGGCAATCTGTCTCTTTGTGTATGCTCTCAAGAGCAATTGGAATAATAAGGAATTGACTGTAATTGGAAGAAAATATTCCACATGGCTTTATATTATTCATCCGATTTTTATTACGGTCTTTTCAATCGTAACTGGTAAACTCGGCATAAAATCGATTTACAGATGCATTGCACCGATTGTGGTTTATTGTGCAACACTTGTATTTCTTATCATTCTACAAAAGGTCAAGATGGCAATAAAAAGCAAATAATACACAGGAGGAACAGCTTATGGTGGATTTGATAGATACAATAGTATATGCAGGAAGGTTAAAAGACAAATCTGCCTTGATGAGCAGTTCTTCTGGCGGCGCATTTACTGCACTTTCTGACTTTTTCCTGAAAAATGACAATGCAGTGGTGGCAGCAATCTATAACTATGAGAATCATATGACTGAATTTCAGATGATTCTGGATGAAAAGCAACGTGAAAGAGCAAAAAGTTCAAAATATATGCAGAGCAAGCCCGGTGATATTTATCGGGAAGCCTATCGTTGGCTGATGGAGAACCCAGAAAAAGAGTTACTCTTTATCGGCATGGGGTGCCAGGCTGATGGATTTCGGAAGTTCAGCGAAATAAAAGAAATCCGTGACCGAGTGTACATAGTAGATATTATCTGTCATGGCTCACCAAGCCCAAAGCTGTGGAGAGAATATGCAGAGTTGATTCAGAAGAAGGATGGCAAGATAACTTATCTCACATTCAAAGATAAGCGAAATGGTTGGAAATCCCCAACAGCTTATGTGAAAGTTAATGGAGCAGAGAAGCCGATTAAAGATTATGTGAAAGTGTTTTATAATCGGTGTGCATTGCGACCGTCCTGTTATGAATGTCCGTATGCCACCACAGAAAGAAAAACAGATATGACCATTGGCGATTTCTGGCATATTGAGGATACGATTCCAGACTTCTATGACCCTAACGGCAATTCGCTATTCTTGATTCATACAAATCGAGGAGAAGAACTGTTTGAAAAAATTCAAGGAGATTTGGATTATAGATTAAGCAACACAACACAATGTTGGCAGGCGAACCTTGAAGCACCGACCAAGAAATCTGAACAAAGAGAAGAGTTCTGGAGCAATTATCAAAGGAAAGGAATTGATTTCGTTATGAAGAAATATGGAACAGTTCCAATGAAAACAAAAGTAAAGAATAAACTCCTCAAAATTTTGAGGGGGGGGGGTACACAGAAAGTAGTCCCTGTTATGCTGATTACTCCGAAAGGAGGGCAGCATAATGAACTGGAAGCAGCCTAAAGTATATGCAGTAAAACATAAAGATGAAGCAACAAGAGCAGCTTCCAGATCGGGTGGTATTTTTACGGCCCTGTCTGATCAAGTATTGTCCATCGGCGGTGTAATTTACGGATGTGTTTTGACGGATGATTTCAATGCCGTACATATTCGCGCTGATAGTACGGAAGAACGCAATCGGATGAGAGGCTCTAAATATATTCAGAGTAGGTTGGGTGATACATTCAAAAATGTGAAGGTAGATCTTGACGCACAGAGAAGTGTGCTTTTTTCTGGAACTTCTTGTCAGGTGGCAGGATTGAAAAAATACCTTGGAAAAGAGTATGATAATTTGTTCTGTGTGGATATCGTCTGTCACGGAGTGCCAAGTAAAAAAGTATGGGACGCATATCTGTGTTGGCAAGAGAAGAAAAACCATTCTAAAATTGCAAGCGTAGACTTTCGTAATAAAAAAGATTTTGGATGGCATGACCATGTGGAAACGTTTCATTTTGAAAATGGAAAATTTACAAGCAGCCGGGTATTCAAAGAGCTCTTCTATGGACATACAATATTACGGCCAAGTTGCTATGAATGCCCTTATAAGTCGGTGATGCATCCCGGTGATATTACAATTGCGGACTACTGGGGTATCGAAAAAGCAGCTCCTGAATTTGATGATAACAAAGGTGTTTCGCTGGTGTTGGTAAATAATGAAGCTGGTGAAAGGGATTTTGAAAAAGTAAAAGAGATGCTGATTTGGAAGCCGACAAAGCTGGAAGATAGTTTGCAGCCGCCTCTTAAAGCTCCATTTCCGAAACCGGAAAATAGAGATCAGTTTTGGAGTGACTTTGAAAACAAGTCATTTGAGTATGTTGCCAAGAAATACGGTGGCATTGGGTTCAAGAATGATGCTAAATCATTCTTGAGAAAGATTAAGAAAAAAATCAAGAAGTTGGTGGTAAAAGGTGGAAAGAGAAATTCCAGTAATATATAAAAGAAAAGAAGAATGCTGTGGTTGCACGGCCTGTTATGCCATCTGCCCGAAAGAAGCTATATCTATGGTGGAAGACGAAGAAGGCTTTGAATATCCACAGATAGATGAAAGTAAATGTGTTCGCTGCTATCAGTGCATTAAGGTATGCCCAATTAAAGCAGCACGAGCACATTAAGGAGAGATTATGAAAACAACATTACTTATCATGGCAGCCGGAATCGGCAGCCGATTTGGAACAGGAATAAAACAGTTGGAGCCGGTCGATGATGCAAACCATATCATCATGGACTATTCAATCCATGATGCGATTGAAGCTGGTTTCAATCATGTGGTATTTATCATCCGTAAGGATATCGAGAAGGAGTTCATCGCATTGCCTCCATTTGCTCTTTTCATGATGTAACTGTGAACTACGCATTTCAGGATATCAACGATATTCCGGGAGAACTTCCGGAAGGCCGGACAAAGCCGTGGGGAACTGGTCAGGCTGTGCTTGCAGCGAAGGAAGTGATTGATACCCCGTTCATTGTGATCAACGCAGATGATTACTATGGCAAAGAAGGTTTCAAAGCAGTCCACGAGTATTTGGTAAATGGCGGCAAGTCCTGTATGGCAGGTTTTGTACTGAAGAACACATTGTCCGATAATGGCGGCGTGACTCGCGGTATCTGCAAGATGGATGAGAATGGAAACTTGACTGAGGTTGTGGAAACCAAGAACATCGTAAAGACTGCTGATGGAGCAGAGGCAGACGGTGTAATTGTTGATGTGAATTCTCTGGTATCCATGAATATGTGGGGATTGACTCCTGATTTTCTGGATGTGTTGGAGGACGGATTCAAAGAGTTCTTCGAGAAAGAAGTACCGAGCAATCCTCAGAAAGCCGAGTATCTGATTCCAATCTTCATCGGTGAACTGTTGGAGCAGGGAAAGATGTCCGTGAAGGTTCTGAAGACCAACGACACCTGGTACGGCATGACCTATCACGAAGATGTCGCAGCTGTAAAGGATAGCTTCAAGAAAATGTTGGCGGATGGCGTATACAAGGCTGATTTATTTGCAGACTTGTGATATACTGAAACCATGGGGGACTGTGGCTTTCAGTATATCTTGGTAGCATCTTCTTGGTCGCAGCCATCCACTTGCTTTCGGTCGGCGTTAGACTCCTTGTCCACCTCGTCTTCATCTGGTACGTCTCAACCTATGTACGTCACTTCACAATCGTCAAATCCACGTCCAGCCTTTGGCCGCACCGGTCACAGAAGCGTTGGTACTTACGCTCCATAGTGATTCTGCACCGTGGACATCGTGGAAATTCAGCACCCTGCTTATACGAGCATACAGCTTTCACTTGCATCGGCCATCGGTAGGTAGGGGAGAGCAAAAGCTCATACAGTACCCGTGTGGGACGCTCATCCCAATTCCGGTTATCATCGAACCAATATAATTTATTCTTCATGTGATTTACACCTCCATGTAATATCATAGAGGAAATTACATGAATTGTGGGAGCAGAAGCTCCCTACGCTGCTCGAAACTTTGCACACCTCTCCGTGGTGAGCAGCAGGCAACGATCTTATGATCGGCGAAGATGCAATGGAGTATTGAATTTTGCAGTTAAACAAAGGAGGAAGTATATAGAATGCCTATGAAGTTAAAATTTAATAGTATAAAAAATCAAAGTATATTTCAGCCTGAATTTCAGAGTTTCTCTGCGAATAATGTAATTGAATTTAAAAAGCAACCACATGCTGCGGGAGGAATTGCAGTTGTATATGCACCTAATGGTACAGGTAAAAGTTCTTTAACAGCTGTTTTAGGTAATGAGGAAACAAGAGAAGACTTATCATTTGAAGCAGTCTATAATGATAATTGTACCATTCAGCCGGAAACAAAGGCGTTTCATACTATTGGAGATCAAATAAGCCGTAATGTTATAGAAGGAGAAACATCCGATTACTTAATAGGGCAGGACATAAGACGGGAATACGCCCTTAAAAAGAAAATAGCAGATGGATTTGAAAAAGCATTCAATGAACTGAATATTGAATATAAGAATGACTATAAAACGACAAAAGTTTCGGATTATTTGCTGACTGCCATGCAGGTGAGAAATCTGGAAGCGTATACTTTTGTTAGAGATATAGTAAATAAGCAGTCAAAAGGTAAAAACATAGATCGAGGGCAGTTCTTATCTTATGTTCGTGATGTGCAGAAACAGCCAAGATTAGAAGTTGTTAATAGTGAGAAAAAAGAATTTGTTATAAGTAATGCAAAAATTGTAGAACGTTTTACGCAAATTGATTTGGTACAAATTGTTGCGAATACAGAAGTGCAAAAAATTGAACAAAGTGATGATGCGATAAACATTCTTGGAAAATATAAACATTTGCATAATTGCATTGTTTGCGATAACGATCATATTGATGGAGATTTATTGCTTCAAAGGAAAAAGGAACGGCGAAAGCGAATTTACGAAAGTTTGGATGCAAAGACTAAGGCTCTTCTAAAAGACGTAGCTATGGATTCAAAATTAGGAGTGAGCGATCCATTTGAAATTAAAAAAACAGTTCTAGCATTTATTGCATCAGGAGAAATGGAGGCAATTAGTAGTCTAAGAGAAGAAATATTAACTTATGTTAATGAAGTAGTAGATGAAATGGTTGTTGCACTGTTTAATATATTTGTCCCAACATCTATGTATTCTTGGTGGGATGAGTATTCGTCTTTATTAGAAACACAACCAACATTGGACAGTGAAGAACTGCTTTATATTCAAGAAATTATTAGTGAGAATATCGGACGCAATATTAGAATAACAAGAGATGATGACAGTGATCACAATTTCAAACTAATGCTAGATGATCAAGCACTTCTTGGAATGGATAGAAGTGAAATGCATTTAAGCAGTGGTGAACAAAATTTTATATCCTTAGCATTTGCACTTCTTCTTGCGAGGCATTCAGGACAAGAATTTATTGTGTTGGATGATCCAATATCGAGTTTTGACTCCGTATACAAAAATAAAATTGCCTTTTGTATTATTAAATTTCTCGAAAATAAGAAACAAATTATTTTAACCCATAACACGGATTTGATTCGTTTGTTAAATGTTCAGATGAAGGACTGCTTTAACTTATATATTTTAAATAATATGGATGGTGGTCGAAATGGATTTCTGCCAGTGAAAAGAGATGAAAAAAATATACTAATTAGTTTATCTGATTTGGTAAATCTTTTTCAAAATAAAAATGGAAAATTAGCATCGATAATTCATGATAAGAGGCTTTTCTTGATGGCGATGATTCCTTTTTTGCGAGGATATATCCATATCATGAACGATCCGGAAGATTTATATGGACAACTTTCTAGATTGATGCATGGATTTGAAAACGGATCACTCGATATAGCCGATGTTTATAAAAAGACATTCGGTTATGAGGTGGAGCCGACAGAGGTGATCTCTGTATCGGACATATTAAATGTTCCAATTTCTGGTCTTGATATTATTGATGCAGAAGAATATCCGCTCTTAGCAGATACTTTAATACAAACATTGATTTATTATCATATTCGTATGAAGGTTGAGTATGAACTTGTGAGTATTTTCAACATACCGCATCCAGAAGGACAGGTTCTTTTGTTGACGGATATTATTCAAAAAGCATTTAGACCTGCAGCAGGTGCGACACAAGAACAAAAGGAAAAATTGAGAAATCATAGGGTGCTTTTTACATCAAGAAAAACTTTGTTGAACGAGTTCAATCATTTTGAAGGAAATATGAATATTTTCCAACCGGCAATAGATATAACCGAGACAGCTTTGCAAAAGGAAGTTGCTGATATTGAAAATGAGTTGATACAATTACGAGCGGAGTACGCAACAGTTCATTAAACAGTGTTGTATTTCCTTTACCCTGATACAGAGTTATACTTAAACTACTAAAAAAGGAAAGAGGTTATCACCCATGTCCAGAACGAAAGGCAGCAAAAACCGCCCCAAAATTACCCATACCGACTACGCAACTCAGATCGCAGAGAAGCAGGAGACTATTGCGTCTCTGGCTACCGAGATCACTTCCATCACCGCCAACATTGACACTTGGAAGGCTGATTTGAAGGAGAAGAAGACTACTCTTAAGAAGGCCGAAAAAGAAGTGGCATCCCTGGAAGCGAAGAAGGCAAAGGCAGATGCTAAGGCCGCTGAAGAAGCAAAGAAGGCTGAAGCAGAAGCAGTGCTGAAGAAGCTGCTGGCAAGCGGGATGAGTGCGGATGAGATTCTGGAAAAGCTGAAATAACAAGAACCCAAGAAAAATAAATGCCGTGTGGACAAACTGAATTCCAGGAGTTCACACGGTAATTTTTGAAGACTGCTATATAGTTTATGACGAAAATAAAAGAAGGGCAAAACTAAAAGAAATGGAGTGTGAGAAAAATGAATTTATCTAAAATACACCACATCGCAATCATCGTATCTAACTACGAAGCTGCAAAGAATTTTTATGTAAACAAACTAGGCTTCTCTGTCATCAGAGAAAACTACCGCCCGGAGCGCAAGGACTGGAAGCTGGATCTTCGTGTCAATGAGCACACAGAGCTGGAGATTTTCGCTGAGGAAAACCCACCGAAGCGTGTGAACCGCCCGGAGGCCTGTGGGCTGCGTCACCTTGCGTTTTGCGTTGATAGCGTGGAGCAGACGGTGAAAGAGTTGGCGGAAGTTGGCATTGAATGTGAGCCAATCCGCGTGGATGATTACACCGGCAAGAAGATGACTTTCTTCCACGACCCGGATGGACTGCCGCTGGAGCTGCATGAGTAAAATGAAGAAAACAAGAAAACCAGGCGGTGGCCGGAAGAAGTTGAAGCCATAGTACGATGCCGGGAAAAATCTGAAAGAGCAGCTGGATGCCATGAGTAGAAATGATTTTGAAATGAGCATTTGCATGTATAAAGCAAGCTTTAACTCAAGGAAATTGACACAAAATGATATTTGTGGTATCATCCTAATTGGAAAAGCATACACTAGGAGAAAGGCATAGTGGAGGTATTGACATGAAGAAACTTTCGCTAATTGATTTGGCAAATACGGTAAAGAACAATCGAGCAGAAAAAAACATCACACAAGAGCAATTGTGCGAAAAGACGGGCATTAACCGTAATACGATTGGGCGAATTGAGAGAATGGACTATATTCCGACGATTCCACAGCTTGAAAAGCTGGCGGAAGTCCTCAACTTTAATGTGGAAAAATTGTTTGTTGAAAGTAATCACCCAACTGTTTTTACTGCTTTCCGTGGTTCCCATTTGACACAGGAAGAACGTGCTGGGGCAGATCATTTGATGGAGATGATGCTTGTTGCAAGACAGCAGATTATGCTGAGAAAGGCACTGCACCATGAATAACGAAATTGCTTTGACAGAACTGCAAGTCGATCAAATCAAAGAGTATGCTGATAAGGAACGGAAAAAATTTGGCGTTATAGATGTTCCCATAGCAGGTGAATTGTTTATGCTGTTGGAACAGGAAGGAATTGCTATTTGCCAATACCCATTTCCGACCAGCAAAAAATCTCATACAGATGCTAATATAACCCGCTTTGAATCTGAATCAGGCCAGATGATATTTATAGGGCTGAATACAGCTATTTATTATGATGAACAGCTTTTTGCATTGGCACATGAATTGTATCATTATATTACGCAGACAGGTAAGGCGTATGATGCAGATGCAGATGAGGAAGATAAGTTGACCGAGAAAAAGGCGGACCGTTTTGCAGCTGAAATTTTGCTGCCCAGTAAAGTGTTGAAATCTCGAATCATTGAGCAATTTGAAACATCGCAGTTGAAAAATGTTTCAAATTTACGACTGCTGCGTTTTATTGCCAGACTGCAAAGCGAGTGGTGGCTTCCATATAGGGCGTTGGTGTTGCGACTTTGTGAGGAAAAATATATAACGGATTCTCAGGTTGAGGAGCTTTTTGCGATTGATGATCGGGATGAGAATAGCGTTTATAGCAAAATCTTGTGTGGAATTTCCCCGGACAACTACAAAAAATTGAATACCATAACAAAACGAACTGACATTTCAGCATGGGTCATGGAAACTTTCATTCAGAATTATGAAGATGGAGATATGACAGATGATGAATTTGCGTCGATTCTGAAACTGTTTGGAAAAGAGCCGGACGACTTTGGCTTTGATTTGAGTGTGGATGCAGCAGATGTTGATGAACTGGACGAACTTTTTGAAGGCGGTGGCGTAGATGAAAGTTGATACGCGGAATAAAAACAAAGCCTTAGAAAGTCTGTTCGCTGATCCTGCGCAAATTGTATTTTTGGATGCCAACTTCTTTATACCGCCAGATAGAAGCGGACTAATGGACAGAAGTAGGATAAAAGTCAAAGCAATCTCTTTTCCAAAGTTCTGCGAAATATGGCTCGACCCGATTTTTGAAGAATTTCCCAATCTAGCGATTCACGAATCTGTCTATAATGAACTTGTGGCCAGTGCAGTGAAAGAATATGCTGATGCAAAGCAGACGGAGAGTCCATCAAGATTGCGAGTATATTCGGATGCCGAACTGACCACTATTGAACACTCTTTGATGGAAACATATATTTCAAAGCTGTCAGAGTATTCTCAATATGTGCCACAGTTGGATAATGCAAAAGATCGTGGTGAAGTCAAGTCTTTGTCTTTTATGGCTGTGAAGAAATTTTTGTATTTTGCAGCGAACGATACGCTCCCCACGAGACTTATCCGTGAGGCAGACGAATTAAAGACAGGTCTGGATGATATAGAACTGCTGGAAATGTATGATGTGATATACTATTTATATCGCACGGACAGGTATCCCAAAGATGGACTGCGGCTTCTTTATAAATATGAGTATTACTTGACTTCGAGAGAAAAACAGGAAAATCCTAACTGGGGCGATTTCATTCAAGAAATGGACTTACTATATGGTTGAGAGCCGGTGACAGGAAAATGACGAATATCAAATTTGAAAAGATTGCAGAAATGACAGCAGCTGAAGATTATGAAATCTGTTGACAATTTGGGTCAATAGACGCACCTTACCGCTTTGTGGATACAGAGCAGGAGTTTCAGACTATCGTCAAGGGACTTCGCCCATGAGAAAATCATGCCGTGTGGACAAACGAAACTTCAGGAGTTCACACGGTATATTTTGAAGGATGTCATATAGATTGTGATGGAAATAGAAAAGGATAATATGGGAGAGAAAAGAGCATATAAACCACGGAAGCCCGGCGGCGGTCGAAAAAAGCTGAAGCCGGAGTTCGATGCCGGAAAGAACCTGAAAGAGCAGATGGAAAGTGCTGTGGCGTTTTATGATTCTGAGATGTCCTTGCAGGCCATCGCCGATGAGCTGGGATTAAATCCAATCAAGGTACGGAATGATGTTGTATAAATAAAGTTGACACCTTATTCTCAAGGAATTCATGTATAATAAAAGAGAATAAGGAGGAACTCTCAATGTCACGAACCCAACGTAAATACGACCAGGAATATAAGATCCAGGCTGTCAAACTTGCCAAAGAAATCGGCGGTGCTAAGGCAGCCAAAGAATTAGGTATCCCAGAAGGAACCATCCACACATGGCTGAAAGCAGTTAGAGCAGGCACATTGGATATTGGCGACGGTGCACATACTCCGGAAAGCGCGATGAGTCTTGCTGAGGAGCTTGCCATGCTCCGCAAACGCGTTAAAGATCAGGACAAAGAAATCCGGCGTCTGAAAGAGGAAAATGAATTTCTCGAGGAAGCAAGCGCTTTTTTCGCAGCCAGCCGTCGGAAGTCAGCAAGAACCAAAGAATGATGTTCATTGCCATAAAAACGAAAGACGGCGTGATTAAGGTGATTATTCCGGGGATCTCTGAGCCACCTGTCCGGACTTTGAGAGCCACCATTCCGGAGAATGAGCGCCATATATTCCGGTA
>NZ_JAOQJY010000023.1:0-63633 GCF_025567525.1 Gallintestinimicrobium propionicum
GAGCCTTGTATCCTGTGCTTTTTCCATTTCCCTGTACCGGCTCTGATGCAGATGTCTGCATTCTGTATTCCACAGGTGCTGCGGTTTCACCGGGAGATGCCGGCTCCGGTATTACCAGTGTTCCGATCGGAAGTTCCATTTCGCTTCCGTCAATCTTAATTATGCAGGTTACCGGATAGCTTCCGGGAACAACAGGTACAGTTTCGCTGCCATTGTAGAGAATCTTTTCTACGCTGCCCGCACCGGTTGCTTCTGCCTTAAAAATTCCATTTTCCATCCTGATATCCAGCTCCGTCAGGTTTGTCGGGTTTCCTTCGCTGTCCAGGTGCATATTGACGTACTTCTTCAGCGCTTCTGTGTCACTGCCGCTCAGGCTGTTGATCGTTACGTCTGATCCAAGGATATAATGTCCCTTACTGCTATTATGGTTGGAGTCTTGCCCGTCACCAATATAGCCGATACGGTTCGAAAGAACATTTCCTGCATTATCTACCATTCCGGTGTTCACAATGGCGTTGCCGACAATGATAATCTTTCCTGTCATATCCCATTCATCCTCTGAACCGATGGCTGCGCCCTGATCTCCGCCGTAGGCAGTGACCTTTGCATGATCCCGAATGATGATGATGCCGTTCATATTCTCACCATCTGAAGCGCCAATTCCGCAGCCTTCATCCGAGCCTGCAGCAATCACAGCAGCATTTCCGCCTATGGTAACTGTCCCGGTAAAATCCCCATCATCTCCAGCACCGATACCGGAGCCGTCAGAACCACTGTGATCTCCGCCTGCTTTGGCAGTAACCTTTGCGTTTCCATCAATGGTGATACTGCCTCTGAAATGGCCGTCATCTCCGGTGCCGATGCCCGCGCTGTCTTCAGCACCGGTTGCCGAAACCTGTGCATTCCCGCCAATCATAATGTTACCGCTTAGGTTCCCATCATCGCCGGAGCCAATGCCCGCACCCTGGTCATTGCTGGATACTTCAACCTGCGCATTTCCGTCAATGACAATGTTTCCGGACATTTCCCCATCTTCGCCGGAGCCAATGCCTGCTCCGTCTCCTCCGCAGTTCGGTGCTATATTGTCATCTGTTTTTACGGTTGCATCTCCTGTAATATGGATGCTGCCGGACATGTCCTCCTTCTCATGGCTGCCGATTTTGGCATTATGGTTATAGCCAAAAGGCTCATCCTGAATCTCGGCCTTCAGAGAACCGCTTCCGTTTATGGTGACATTGCCATCCGAAACATGCAGTGCAGAGCCGGTTTCAGAGAAGATCTTGTTGTCTCCCTCCAGTGTAATGTTGGCACTGGAACTTCCCTTCACATCAATCGCATCATTGCTGCTTTTAATATTGATATCCTTAATGGTCACATTTGCAGCTGCATTATCAGACGTGGATATCGCAATTGTGTTTCCTGTCTCTACAGAGCTCTCCCGCTGCGTAATCACAGGAGCCTCATCCGGCACGGCAGAGCCGCTGCCCTGCGTTACCGTCTGTCCGGAATTGTCTGCGTTTACCGTAACGCTGCCATTTTCCAGATACCAGTTGGCGGCATAGGTTGTCATGGGCAGGCTTACGCTCATGACCAGTGCGATCATACTTGCTGTCAGCTTTTTTCTCTTCATTGGGTTTCCTCCCTCTTTTCCTTTTCCATTTTTTACATTATCCCCTGCAATGAAAATTCATAGTGCATGGCAAGTGCTTTGAACAGCTTCTGCATCACCTGTTCAGAGATCGCGCGGATATCGAGTCCCTCCACGAATCGAATCACCCGCC
The DNA here is from genome assembly GCF_025567525.1 of Gallintestinimicrobium propionicum. Taxonomy (NCBI): domain Bacteria; kingdom Bacillati; phylum Bacillota; class Clostridia; order Lachnospirales; family Lachnospiraceae; genus Gallintestinimicrobium; species Gallintestinimicrobium propionicum. The sequence goes on from NZ_JAOQJY010000023.1 coordinate 1,782, forward strand.
CGATTTCTTCCTCTGGAACGTTATAGGCCCGAAGGCTCATCGTGAAAAATAAGCGAAGCTTCTTCTCCAATGTCAGCTCTGCATCACACGGATGCGCCATGTAACCTCGCATGATGCCTGCAGATCCGATCTCCAGCTCGTAAAAGTCACGCTCTGCCAGCTCCGGCTGATAGGATCTGAAAATCTGATACAGCTCTTTGGCTGTTTCGCGCTGAATATACTCACAGGCTTCCTTCTGGGTATAGGCTTCAATATAAATTTCCCGCAGGTTTTCATTCAGCTCTGTAAGCGTCATCTGGATCGCTGTTTCCACTGCATAAACATAAACCGGAGGGAGCATTGTGCTCGCTGCACTTCTTGCCATCGAAAACTGATTCTCAAACATGAACTGCACAAGCTCTGTCAGTACGCCGTCTTTTGCACGGAAAATGTTCTGAAAGCTGCTGCTGGACACGCTGGACTTCTCGATGATTTCCGCCATAGTTGTCTTTTTGTACCCCTGCTCCAGGAAGAGTTTTACGCATACCTGCAGGATGCGTTTTTTTGTTGGTTCGCTTAAACTTGTTGCCAATTGTCCCCGTCCTTATTCTATGTGACTATCTTTGTTTCTTCATCTGGTCTATATACCAAATATAGCAGGAAATAAAGGTTCTTGTCAAGGAGTTTCTGGTTCGTGTACCAGTGCAGTGTGACAGACCAGAATTTAATATTGCTAACAATCTTCAAAATCTGTCAATGTTATTTCGAGTGCTATGGTTAGTATATCCTAAGCAGAATAAAACATAAAAAAAGATCTGTCACCCTTAGGATTCTTCCCAAAGTCAACAGATCTTATTTTTACCTTACATCTTCACAGACTCGTCAGCAGGGCTGCCATCTCCGGATTTGCTGAGGATCTTTGCCAGAAGCTCAGGATCTACGCCAGCAGGGGCAGCCGGTCCCTTATCTTCCGGCTCTACCGGTTCCGCTGGGCAGCGGAGGATTTCATCGCGCAATCCCTTCAGGAACTTTTGTTCGTAACTGTCGAAATTTGCAGAAATATAGATTTTATCAGTTATATCTTATATTTTCATGAATATGTCTTTGAGTTTCAGACGTAAATGTGTTACACTAGGTTCAACCACAGGCAAGGAGGTTTATGATCGTGATTAAACGTGAAATGTATATGAAACGCATCCGTCCGTTTATCGGAACGGAGCTGATAAAGGTCATGACCGGTATTCGCCGGTGCGGTAAATCGGTCATGCTGGAGCTTATAAAAGAGGAGCTTTTGGAGTCCGGTATCAGCTCTGCTCAGTTCATCTCTATCAACTTTGAGAATTTGAACTTCTCTCATCTGCAAACCGCAAAGTCACTGCATGATGAGATTACTAAGAGAGCCGCAGAGATCAACGGCAAGGTCTATCTGTTTTTTGATGAGATTCAGGAGGTAAAAGACTGGGAGAAGTGTATCAATTCCCTCCGTGTATCCCTTGACTGCGACATCTATATCACCGGTTCAAACGCAAAACTTCTGTCCGGTGAGCTTTCCACCTATCTCGGCGGACGCTTTGTGGAGTTCGTTATTTACCCATTCTCCTTCGCGGAATTTCTGGAACTGTACCGTCCCATCGCACCGGATGAGCCGATCCAGAAATGCTTTCAGAAGTATCTACTATCCGGCGGTATGCCGTACCTTGCCAACATCCGCTACGAGGATGCTCCTTCCAAGCTCTACCTTCATGACCTGTTCAACTCTGTCCAGCTCAAGGACATTGTGAAGCGGAACAAGATCCGTGACGTGGACCTGCTGGAACGCATCATCGCTTATGTAATTGCAAATGTGGGTACGACCTTCTCCGCAACTTCTCTGGCGAAGTTCCTCAAAAACGAGAAGCGAACCGTTGCACCGGAGACCATCCTGAACTACATCAAATACTGCTGCGATGCATATTTGTTCTATCAGGTCAAGCGTGAGGACTTGCAGGGAAAGCAGATCCTTGCCTCCAATGAGAAGTATTACATTGCCGACCACGGCATCCGGGAGGCTGTTTTCGGCGGCAATATGCGTGACATCAACCTCATTTTGGAGAACATCGTGTATCTGGAGCTGCTGCGCCGGGACTACAAAGTGACAGTCGGGAGAACCGGAGACAAGGAGATCGACTTTGTATGTGACAAGAGTGGAGAAAAACTGTATGTTCAGGTTGCCTATCTGCTGGCATCCGATGAGACCGTTCAGCGTGAGTTCGGCGCATATGACAATATCCGCGATAACTACCCGAAATATGTTGTCTCTCTGGATGAGTTCGACATGAGCAGAAACGGGATCAAGCACCGCAACATCCGTGATTTCCTGTTGGCAGAGGAATGGAATTAAAATGAAATCAGCTTTTGGTGAGTCTATGGAAGTTTTTTCAGAAATATCGTTTTCAGCAAGCCACTGCTTTGCCGTAGTGCCTGCCGGTCTGTCCTGGCACTGTCGAATGATGTTTATCCAGTTCGACCTGCGGACAGTGTGAGTTAATTGGTCCATGCGCTTTAGCCTCCTCTAAAAAACTAATAGTTTTTTTCGTGTCATTTAGAGTGTGGCATAAAAAAACTAATTAGCCAAGGCGCAGGATTTGACGTTTACAAGGCTTCTCTGCAATCACTAACTTATATGACATTTCATTTCTCCTTTTGTGGTAAAAAAATAGCACCTTAACCTTTGGGCTAAAGTGCTATGTAAATTTGTTATTAAATTGTGTTGTTCATAAAGATACCCAACTTTTTTTCTTTGTTTTCTCAATTCTTCACAGCATTAGTTAATAAGTTGAGCAACTAATTCCATCAGTTTTTGTTTATCAAATGGCTCTACTTCCGAAGAATAAAAACTAAATGCATTAATACCCTTCAACGCCTCATCAAGCTCGTCAATTTCAAATGCAAAAGGTTCCTGTTTTGGCTCATATTGTGTCATATATATCCCGTTATTCTTATTTCTTAAGACATACCAATCACCATACATATCGTCCGTTTGTACCAACCAGAGGTTAAATCCTAAACCCTTGGTATTTTTAATTTCAACCCACCCCATAATATCCTTATTTTTATACTGTGGAGTATATACTACTTCACGCTTACCATACACAGAACCTTGCATATATGAAAAACCATAGACCCTATCCACATCAACAGTACGAGTAAACGAATTAGGCAAAATCACCTTACACTTAACTTCAATATTTGTAACAGAAGGAATTGTAAGTTCATATGAAAACTGTTCCATATGTTCATAACCTCGACTTGTTGATTGTAATCTACACTTATCATTTCCAGCCAAATGAATATTATATTCATCAGCGAATTGCTCAAAAAAATCTACTATAACTGATTCAAATTGATTCCTCACTAAATTGCAGAAATCTTCTTTTTCTTTTTTCTTTCGATTTTTCTCCTCGATTTGCTGTTGTATTCTCGTGTCAGTCTCTATTTTTTTCCCAATAGCTAAACTTACAATATTTCCTAACTCACTATTTGCTTCAAGTGATGGATTGCCTAGTTTTTCTTCAATCTCTTCCCATGATTTTAATCTCTTCTGAACAGGTTTTTCTAACATAGCTAAAATTATGGATGCTACATCTGCTCCTAAAACATTTTTTAAATCATTCGTTCTTTTTATTCTAGAAAACATATGTGCGCTTCTGTATGCATCCACATCGTTAGAAGTAATGTCATATGGATAATCTAATAAAGCTAATTCATAAAATACTATGCCCATAGAGTAAATATCCATCTGAATAGTATTCTTTTCTGATTTCCAGGCTTCAGGAGCAATATATTGTAATGTACCATATCCCTTAAATGACATGGTTCTAGTAGATTCTGAAGCCACCTTTGCAAGTCCGAAATCAGTAATTTTACATATTCCATCACAAATAAGTATATTCTCCGGTTTTATATCTCTATGAACTAATTTTTTATTAATTGACTTCATTCCAGCAACAAGTTGAAGAAATAGATTTCTCAATTCCTCTTTCGAATATGGACTATTTGTTTTTTTACGCTCTTCAATCTGGTCTGCTAGCGTTCCTCCCTCTGCATACTCCATAATAATATAGGGGGGTAGTTCAGGATATTCATCTCCATCATGTGCATAGATATAACGTATTACATGCTCCCCACTTACTTCTGATGAAATTCTTACTTCATTTTTAAAAGACGCTGCTGTAGCCTCATCGCCAAATGAATATAATAAAGTTTTCACTGCATACACTGATTTATCCGCTTCACATTCAGCTTTATATACGCATCCAAAACCACCATGACCTAATTCTTCTGTTAATGTATATGCATTTCCTTCTCCATCTTTTACCTTGGATCCAATTGTAATAATCAATGTCCCACCTCAATTCTTTAAACTTAACAAATAGCAATTATGATCAAAGTTCACTAAATTTCCTTTTTACCTAGTATAACACATACATAATATGTTCACCATCAATAATCCTTATCTTCCTGTCGAACCGAAAGCTCCCGTTCCACGCTCTTTCCAGTTTTCAAAAGTAAAGTCTGGTATCAAAACCGGCATGATCACAAGCTGTCCCACCTTATCACCCATCTTGATTTTACATTCCCTGTTTCCGACATTGGAGATGATTGCATGAACCTCTCCCGTATAACCGGAATCGATGGGAGGCAATTCACACACAATTCCCTGTGCACTCAATCCGCTTTTAGGAAATACAAAACCCGCATATCCATCAGGAACCAAAAGTCCAAATCCCAGAGGCATCTTGCAAATCTCTCCCGGCCGGATCACTGCATCCCTGGGACTGAATACATCAGCCCCTGCATCATTCGCATGTGCCCTTTCCGGGCACCTGCCACCATAATCAAGCAACCGTATCTTCATCTGACGCTCCTTCCCCAAATCCCATATCACATACTTTTGGTAAGTCTGTCCGGATAGTATCTGTCGGTGGCATCATATTCGGGATGCTTTTACCACAGGTCATCTTTCCTTCCTCACAGCCTCCATTCATACAGAATGGTCCACAATCAGAAAACAATTCTCTGTTCTGCTTCCAAAGCTGTTCCCAAATTTGCAGCATCACATATCTGGTTTCCTTCGTGTTTCTCCTGCATGTTCTCTGACGGATCATGCGCTTCCACTGATACGGTGTTGCACTGATCAGAAGAATATTTTTCATTCCCTGCGGTGCACAGTACCCGGCTGAATCATTATCAACTCCTGCAGAAATCATCTTCTGGTAATTTTTCATTGCCATACTGCACTGTTTTAAATATTCTTTTTCCGAACCTGTCCCCATCAGATCATAGGGAATGACAAAATCCTCTACCCCTGAATAGTCGCTATATTGCAGGCTTGCCGACATATACTTCACTTCATTCTGGTGCCTGGTGATCTGTGCCAGGAATCGCCTAGATGCTCCAACGATCACCACATTGATGATTCCAAATTTCTGAATGGTCGGATGAAGCAGCTTTACGAGATTTGCTACAGTAGATCTCCGGTAGGTCTTTTCATAAAGATCCATAAAATCACTCAGGCAGGAAATCTGATGTCCTCTCTGTGTCAGCCTTGCTGCGCAGACCATCATCTTTTCTGCCTGATCAATAGATTCCGGATTTAAGATTTTTACTTCAATTTTCTTCACTCAGTTCCTCCTCTACGATTGCCCGGAGAATCAAAAAATAGTTAATGCTGTCTGTGATTTTCTCATCCCACTGTTCTTTCGCATACTGTCTTTCTCCCGTGCACATATCTAACAATGAAATCAGATGTTTGGACAGCATCCCCATAAGGGCTGCTTTCGGTGTGGAATTCATTACCACCGCTGCTTTCTTAAAATGTGCCACTCTGTCCACGGCTGCATTCTTCAACGCTTTGGGAGCATATTCTGATCCCGTTGTCATCAGCATGGATTTACAGCGATCTGTCTATCGGCCGATCACTTCATTGAATTCTTTCTGATTCATGCCCGTTCCTCCTTTTGTGGTAAAAAAATAGCACCTTAACCTTTGGAGCTAAAGTGCTGTATAAAACGATTATTAAATTGTTTATGAGTCAGATAAACTGAAAGTTTCACCTTATCTGGTTAAAACATGTTTGCAATATTTTGTACATCCACATTTTGGACAAGTTAACTTTCTTTTGGTAATTGTATGAGGTCCCATAACATAGGATTTCATATCAGGAACAAATCGCTCCTTGCATTCAGGACATTCAAAGGCTCCTGCTTCTCTGTCTAATACACATGCAATAGCGATTCCCATTACCATTATTACAAATCCAATCCCCATCAATAGCACTCTAGTCCATACCTGCATTTCAAACATTCCCGCAACAACAAATAAAGGTACTGCTGCAACAATTACCAAAACACTAACCATTGCAGACATTATAATCTTCTTTTTACTCTCTTGAGCTTCTTTCACTAAATTCACCATATTTTCCTCCGCTTTCTTTTTATAATCCATCGCTTGCAATCTTTCACCAGATAGAAGTTCATTTACTGTAATTTCTAGTTCATTGCAAAGTGGAAGTAACAATGATACTTCTGGGAAACCATTACCCCTTTCCCATTTTGAGATTGTTTTATCACTGATACTAAGCTTATCTGCCAATTCCCGTTGAGTATATTTTTTTGCTTTTCTTTCTTCAGCAATAAATTTACCTATCTTAATTTGGTCCATAGGTTCGTGTCCTCCTTTCTGGATTCATTGTATAAATTCCCACTGTTTATTTACACCCACGTAACGTAGAATATGGTGAGTTTTAGCGGTTTCTATGCTCCGTAGAGTTGTAATTTACTTAAAAAACTTCAAATTTGTACATATCTTTTTGCACAGTATAACACATACCTATTCTTTCTGCCTGCTTTCTTTTTAATGGCATCATATTTCATCTTGTAGGCATATGCTTTTTCACTTGCTGTAATCTGCTCTCTCTGTAAATTAGAATCCACCATAGTTACTACAGCTTCATCATCCTGCATCATGCGGATGATCACAGGAATTTTCTTATACCCTAGTCGCTCCGCTGCATATTTCCTTCTGTGACCTGAAATGATTTCATAGTAACCTTCTTTTCTCGACCGGACGATCAATGGATTAAGAACTCCATATTTCTTAATACTATCCTGTAGTTCAATCATCTGACTGTCACCGATCACCTTGAATGGATGATTCGTAAAAGTTTTTAACCGCTCCATTTCAATTTCAACTACTTTTTCATCCGAATCTCTGATATCCGTCTTTTCTGTCAATGACATTTTCTCCTTTTCCCTGAACGAAAAAATCGCCCAGACTAGAATTTTTAATCTAATCTGAGCGATACTTCGTCAGGCCTGTTTTCTTCAAGCAGGAAAACCATTTTTACATTCATTGACAACCTAAATCTTATCCTACACTTTAGTTATCTCCATTGGGTGCTTGGATAGATTTAGTTCTCGGTGCCCGTTTTGTCTTTTCGGTGCTCCAATTACTCATTTTTATATTTTTTCGGTGCTCGCAAGCACCATAAAATAAAAAATGCAACAATGAATTTTTACGATCATTGTTGCAAAAAATCGATGTTCCCGGCGGGAATTGAACCCACAACTAGCGCTTAGGGGTTCAAGATCCCCATATAAACACGCATATACTTAAGTCAAGCTAAATCAAGGTAAAGCCTTAATTTTACTGACTATTCTGTTACATTTTGTCAAAATAAGAAAACCTGTTCTTCATCTCTGTAAAACACCTCTCGGTGCGCATCCGACGCTCGGTGCACCCGGAGGATTTAACTATTCGGTTCCATCCAGTTCATTCAGTTGGCCACCGTTACGAATCAGCTTCGCAACAATGATTGCTTGGTTTTCTTATTAGATTACATATATTATAACGTGTAAAGAGTCGGATGTCGATGTTTTTTGACCATATTTTGCTCTGGTTTACAGTTTGTCCAGCCACCCATCAAAACTTTTCTTTGAAATCCTATACTTGGTTCCAATCTGGATCCAGCGGAATTCATTTTTCTTTAAAAGCTCGTACACGGTAGGTCTGCTGATATCCAGAATATCCTGAATTTCCTTTACTGTGTAGCATCTTTTATACTCTTTGCCAGACTCGTCAGCAAAGCTGCCATCTCCGGATTAACCTTTTTCTTTCTAACCCACGTTATTTTGCAGCCACGGTTACCACTGTTTCCTTTTTTTTCGACATAAGCCAATAAAACATAGAACAAAATATTAATGCAAATACAACGCCAAAAACATTCTGAATCACTCTAAGACCAACTGCTCCTTTTAGTCCATAACTCTCTGTAGCAATGGCCAAAGCACCAAATGTGTTAAATACTGCCTGCCAGCCATATTTTGCAGAAAGTCCTACACCAATTCCGCCAAGGATTCCTATGTATGTATAGATGGATGACGGAAGCAGAAAATATAGTACTGTAAAGCATATTACACCTGCAATATTTCCGACAATCCTTTTGCGGACTCTGTATTGCATGTCCTCCATAAATGGTAAGATTGCTGACATTGCCGCAATTCCAGCCCACATTGCCCGTGGCATATTGCAGAGTTCCGCAATGCAGAGTACTGCCGGTACGCATATGATCTGACATAACTGCCACTTTGTTCTGGAAGAAGATATATCAAATTCCTGTACCAAATCATTCAAATTTCTTTTATACGTTCTGTTTTTATGATTTCGATAAAATACGAAGCAGGTAAGTGCTGCACCTAATGCCATTCCGGTTAATCGCATCTGATAACTTTTTCCTGTTACATCATATCCATACAATAAAAGATAACCAAGAACCAATGTGGATTGGTTAAACATGAATGGGTTATGACATCCGAACAGAATCAGCACTGCCAGTGCAGCAATGTTTAACAGCATTCCAAGTACCGGTGAAAGCTGGTTTGCTAAATGCGGACATACAGTCATAATTACAAAGAACAAAGCCAAAAGCATCGTAGATTGTCCGGTGTGGATCCCCAGATCCGCATTCCGAAATACCATAAGGCATAATAAAACTACTACACCCACAATACTATTCTCATTTCCAAATAAAATACTGAAAATAGTAACAAATAAAAAACAAAATGCCATTGTAACAGCTATCTTTACCAAATATACCAGTATATGATATGATTTTTCTTTCACTGTTTCACTCTTTTTCAACAGATTTTTAGAACCTGCCTGATTTAACTGCAATTCCTGATAAAATGTCATGTAATTCCTCCTCTATCTGTTTTTCTTAAACTTATATGACCTCATCTTTCTGTATTGGAAGCTCTACAACAAATCTGCATCCACCATATTCCCGGTTTTCTGCCTTGATTGTCCCGCCAGCACTATCTACGATCCGTTTCACAAGTGCAAGGCCGAGACCATTTCCTTCTGCTTTGTGAGAACCGTCTGCCTGATAAAATTTATCAAATATTCTGGTTTTCACATCATCCTCTATTCCCGGTCCTTCATCTTCCAGAATAAACATTACAGAATCCTTTTCCTGCTTCAGAAACATCATAATTGTCCCCCTTGCAGGACTGAACTTAATCGCATTATCTAAAAGATTCATCCATATATGCATAAAAAGTCCTTCATTCCCAGTATATTTAACTTCCTCCAGCTCTACCTGGAAACCAATTTCTTTTTCTGTCCATTTTGTCTCCAGGGAAAGAAATGCCTGACGGATCTGTTCATCCAAACGATATTCTGTTTTTTTCATTGGTATGTTCTGATTCTCTAACTTGGATAACAGCAAAATATTTCCAACCAATCCGGAAAGCCTTTGGGTATTAAACAGGATTTTTTCTACATATTCCTCTTGCTCCTGAGACAGTTCTTCTCCCTGAAGAAGCATGGTATACCCTTCAATGGCATTGATCGGGGTCTTAAACTCATGAGAAACATTGGAGACAAAATCCATCTGCAGTACTTCTGTTGCACGAAGCTCTTTTGTCATCACATTAAAACTCTGGTAAGATTCTCCAACTTCTGCGATACGGCTGTTCGTTTCCAAGTGCTGTTCAAAATCTCCCTGCGAAACTTCCTTCATTGCTTTACTGAGTCTGGTAATTGGTTCCAGCAACCTTGCATTGATAAAGGAAGTAATCAGCCCTGCAATCAATGTATTAAAAATCAAAAGCCAGCCAAGCACAGGTATGCTACCAGGCAGATTAAAAAAATGATTCAAAAAAGCAAATAATAACGCAGATATGACTGTTGAAAATACAAGTGCCAGACAGATTGCACCAGTCAGACAGGATCGGATCCGCAATCCTTTTTCTTTCTTTTGTTCCATTATTTTTTCACCACCTTGTATCCAATTCCACGCATTGTTACGATTTCAAAATCAGGGTTATCTTTCAAACGCTCCCTGATTCTTCCTATATGTACCTCTATCGTATGTGGGTCTGCCTCCGTCTCGTATCCCCATACTTCATCCATTAACTGTTGTTTTGTAAATGTTCTGCCTGGCGAAGCTGCAAGCTTATATAAAAGCAGGAATTCTTTTTTAGGCAAAACAAGACTTTCCTTATCAGTTGTAACCGTCATTGCATCATAATCAAACTCTGTTGAACCGATCACAATTTTGTGTTCATTCAGTATCTGTGCACGGCGAAGCAGTGCTCCGACTCTTAAAACCATTTCATTCACATTTACCGGTTTTACCATATAATCGTCACTTCCCGAAAGAAATCCCTGGCGCATATCATCAAAGGAACCTTTCGCAGTGATCATAAGTACCGGTATCTGATATCCTGCTGAACGGAGTTCCGACACCAGTTCATAACCATCCATAACCGGCATCATAATATCGGAAATGATCAAATCAATATACTCTTTATCCAATATTTCTAATGCCAGTGCTCCATCCGATGCACTTTTGACCTGATATCCATTCTTCTCAAGCACTTTTTGGAATAGCTGGCTTAATTCTTTATCATCTTCTACAATTAATATTTGAAACACGATCTTCTTCCTCCTTTATCAGAACAGATATCTTGCCCATCCAAGCAGATTCTGTACCAAAAGTACGTTTCTCTGACGCTTCTTTGTCAATTCAATTGGCTCTACATGATACGGATCACGATAGGTTCCATCTTCCAATACCTGTCGGGACACTCTTTCATATTCCATCATGCCTTCTTCCAACTGTTTATTAATCTCTTTGCTACGTATTACAAGCATCAGTTCCGTATCCAGATACGTGCTTCTCATATCCATGTTAAAGGAACCGATTACGGATAGATCATCATCAATCAGGATGCTTTTTCCGTGGTAAGAATAGCCGCCTTCATACTCCCAGATATCAATTCCTGTATTTAAAATTCTGTTTCTGTTTCTCGCATAATCAGCAGAACCAAACGGATTTCCATTGTTGGCAACCGAATTGGTCATGATAGAAAAATCCGGAACGCTCTCCGCAATCTCTTTCCATGTATTATACATCATATCATTGCAGATAATATATGGTGTATGAATTTTCACGCGCTCTTTTGCATTTTTCATTAGTTCTCCCAGTTGATACCAGACTACTGGTTCCTTGGGACCTGTGTGGATAGGATTTGACACTAATGCAATCTTTTCTGTCTCAAAAGTTTCGTCCGTGTAATCGGTACCGCAGATTCTTTCCTTATTCTCTTCAAAATATTTTTGATAGCCGTTCTGCAGCTCTAAAACTGCGTTCTTTACAGATTTTCTATTTGCCAGTTTTTTATTGTCATGAAAATAACCACTGTCTTCTTGTTCCCATATCGTTTCAAAATACTCTAACAACCGGTTAACTGAATTTTCTTTCTCAGGTTCATCGCAAACCACTAACACATCTCTGTCATAGTTCTTATGTCCCAGAAAATCACCCAGGAAATAATTGTATGTATTTCTTCCACCAAGAATATATGTCTTACCATCTGCAATCAAATATTTATCATGCATTCTCCCCATCATCTTCCATGGTTTCAACGGATTGGCCTTATTATACAGTTTAATTTCAACATTCTCATGGGAAGATAATCCATAGAAATACGGATTGCCTTCCATATCAACCCAGCTCTCCATTCCATCTACTAACAGACGAACATGCACACCTCTGTCTGCCGCATCATGCAGTGCTCCTAAGATCAATTTTCCACTTTCATCTGATTGAAATGCAAAAGTAGAAAGAATAATGTCTTCTTTTGCATTTCGGATCAAACGCACTCTTTGTAAAAGTGCTTCTGGATTTTTTTCTATGATCACTGCTCGTTCCATATTCTCGCTACGTTCGTTCCACGAATTATTTTGTGTTTCTTTTTTGATGGTATTGGACACTTCCGGCTGTTTTTTATATGCAATACAGATTCCAAATAATTCATAAAAAGCCACACATAAAAAAATTGACAGTATAACAAAAACAATTTTACATATCTTACGTTTTCCCATCGCACATCACCTGACTTTTTTTCATCTTATGTCTATACAATACAAAGTCAACCTCAATTTTACCTCAACAGAATTAATTTTATCCATGTAAATTTCCTGTACCGGCAATCAGACATAACAAAAACGACCTCTCAAAATCAACTATTTTTTGAAAGGTCGTTTCACTAAATTCTCCCATCATTCTTATCAGATCATTTTTAATTTCCACACCGGCTTTTACTCTCTCTTCCAGAACATCTTGAATCTTATGCCAAGCTTCAGCATCTTCTATCGCATGATATTCCATGAAGATAAACTTTTGTGCTTACATCCGTTTTTTTATCCATAAGGCTTCCAACGATTCCTCGGCACTCATATCCGGTTCTGGTAATGGCTCCAGTTCATCCAGTCTTTTCAATAATCTTATCACTTCCTCTGCGTCAAACTGATCATCCTCAGCCTCCATTGTGTAATAATCAAGTCTGTCTTTCAGCAATCTGATTTCCTTACTCTTACTCATGCTTAAAATCTCCCTTCACTGTATACGTGACAGTTTTCGACAAAATCTTACAAATTTTTTGAAATTATTTTCTATCATTTTTGACGCAAATAAGCGGCATACGTCTCTTTATCAAGACATACACCGCTTGTCATGTTTATACTGTTACACCCTTTGCCAGTACGCTCCCACGTTCCCACTTTTATTCAATTACTATGTCAGATACTTATTCTTCATCAGAACCACTCTTTTTTCTTACATAGAATACGGCTCCAAAAACAATCAGTATAATACAGATACCTATAATAATGATTATCGTATTATTCCATGCATATTTTGAAGTGCTGTCATCTGTCTTAGGTGCAGGAATGGATTTTCCGGCGTCGGCTCCGACTGTCACATCAAAATCAATATCTCCAGCTGCATCAGTAATATCCTTTCCATAAATCTTCCAGGAAAGACCATTTCCCATATCCAGAACAAGTGTTGTATCTTTGCCCTTGATACTGTCAATTACATCTTTCGGTACTACCGTCGTTCCATTCATGACAACTGTTACTGTATCGCCTGACTTAGCTTCTTCAAGCTGTGGCTTGATAACATCCCAGCCTTCCTTGCCGCTGTCGTCCTTGATGTATGGCTTAATTGAATCTCCTTTTTCCTTACCATTATCCGTATCAGGCTGTGGCTTCTGATTCTGATTACCATTGTCTGTGCCAGACTGCGGTTTCTGGTTTTGGCTGCCATTATCCTTGTTGCTGTCATCGGACTTAATCTTAGCGATCGGCTGTGTGTAACTGTGTCCGCACTTGGAGCAGGTGTAGGTCATGATGCCTTCCTCTGTTGTCGTTGCAGCCTTCGTCACTTTTGATACATAGCTGTGTCCTGTTGCCGGAATATTCTCCGTGTAGCTGTTTCCACAAGAACAGGTATACGTCCTTACCCCTGCCTCTGTACAGGTTGCTTCCTTCGTAATGCTTCCCGTATAGTTGTGAGTGTGCTTTTCCTCCGGCAGCTTCGCAATGCTCTCTGTGTAGCTGCTGTTGCATCTGGTGCAGGTGTAGGTTCTGATGCCTTCCTCTGTTGTCGTTGGCTGCTTTGTCACGGTTGCTTTATAATCATGTCCCAATGCTGCCAGCTCTTTTCCGGTACTCAGAAGTTTATCACAGTCCGTACAATAGGTATCTCCTGCGTATCCGGTCTGCGTACAGGTTGCTTCCCGCTGATTCCGTATTTCAGTATGTGTGTGATCACATTTGCTTCTTGTAATCGTAATGCTTACACTTTCTGTCTCGTAGTTGCCCTTGTCAGTTCCCGTATAAATTGCATTCGCTGTCACTGCCACACCATCTGCAAGTGCCGTGTCCTTATCAGCCTCCTGCCAGTTCCATCCATCCGGAAGCGTAATATCGCCAACCTTCTTTGTGCTGTGCGCCGGAGCCATTTCAGCTTGCGGCATGTTCGGTGCCTGAGCTGCCTTATTTACAGTGATTGTAAGCTTTGTATCAACAGCATTATAATTATCCTTGTCTGATGGTGTAAATGTTACATCATACTCTGTCTTTTTGCTGTCTGCTGCTGTAGGCGTGCTACTGCTGTTCTTCCATGCAAATGTTCCTGTGATTTCAGTTCCATCTGCTGTCTGATAAGTTGCTTTTCCTCCGGTCAGGGTACTGTCTGAAAGTTTCTGTCCGTAGGTAAGTGCGCCTGCTGTCGGCTTCTCTGCAATTACCGGTGTTGCCTTAGTTACTTTAACAGTTATTGTTCTGGTTACTGTATTGTAGTTGTCAGCGTCATCAGGTGTGAATACTGCCTGATAGCCTTTGTTGTTTACAGTCGGAATGATATTCGTTCCTGTAAAGCTCCATGTTCCGGCAAGTGATTTGCCATCTGCTCCGGTCACACTGCCGCCTGTCATATCAGAATCAGCAAGTGCAACAGCAGGATTGTATTCACGCTCTGCTACAGTTGGAACTGTTACTACTGCCGGTGTTGCCCTGGCTACTGTAATAGCCGCTGTTCCGGTAAGGTCCTCGTAATATTTGCTGTCATCAGGCTTGAATACCCAGCCCGCCTGTGTCGTTCCTGCAGTCGGTATGCAATCCGGATCAGCCCATTCGAGCGTTCCCTTGACTTCGGTGTTTGTATCTGCGTCCACAAAGGTAACATCACTAAATCCAAGCTTAGAAAGCTTGTCTCCATATGTAAGTGCATTGCTTCCATTTACAGATACCGTATTTCCGCTCTTTAATGTAACAAGCTTCTTATCCGTAATCTTGATTGTCATAGTATATACAGCATCTTCGTAATTTAGCATAGAAGCTGTCACTGTGATTGTAGCTGTAGCTCCAACCTGAGATTCATCTGCCTCTTTCACTTTATAGGTCAGTTTTCCGTCTTGATCTACTGCTACATCACTCAAAAGCTGCTCGTTATACGTATTTGTTAATGCGTATGCTGTAGTTCCCCTATCTGTCGGGAGCTTTCCTGCAATATCCACACCGATTGTCTTGCCGTCTGAACCGGCTGAATATGCATAACTCCTTTCCTCACCAGCTATGGTCGGCTCAGCTGCTTTGTTAATCGTAAATACGACCGGATCACTTGCAAGTCCTGCATAGTTCCCTGTCTCTGCAATATAAGCCTTTACGGCATAGATTCCTGCATTTACAGGTATGGCATCTGTATATGCAGATTCGTCTGAAGGTGCCGTATATGCAGTACCATCTGAAGCTGCTGTTGCATACTTATAAGTTACTGTGCCGAATTTTGCTGTTGCATTTGGTTCTGGTGTCTTATCCTTCGCATAAGTATAATCAGAACAGCTAAGTTCTGTAGTAAAACTATTTGCTGCCTGTTTTACTGTCAGAATGCCACTCTTGCCATCTGA
Organism: Gallintestinimicrobium propionicum; assembly: GCF_025567525.1. Lineage (NCBI taxonomy): Bacteria > Bacillati > Bacillota > Clostridia > Lachnospirales > Lachnospiraceae > Gallintestinimicrobium > Gallintestinimicrobium propionicum. The sequence goes on from NZ_JAOQJY010000023.1 coordinate 17,558, forward strand.
ACCGCTTCCGGTAAAGGATACTTCATAATTGGCACTATCTGATGAGCCTGTAATTGCATAGGTTCCAACATCTGAATTGCCTTTCGCAGTAGTTGATAAGCTGATGCCAAGTGCTTCTTCGGTATCACCTGCTACCAAAACATTGTCTAAGTAGGCATCACCTGAGGCAAGACTCCATGTAAGTACAGGGTTTGTCTCTCCATAGAATTTTTCTTTATCAGCAATCACTACGGTAATCTGCTTCTTGGAAACTACCGGTGTCACTTCACAAGTTACAGAATCATAAGTATCTGCATCACTTCCTGTCGGTGTAAAGACAAGCGTGTATTTCTCACTTGTACCGACTGTCGGAAGCTTATCTGCATCCTCAGATGCCAGAGTCCATGTACCCTCAATCTTCGTGTCACTGTTTAGTCCTGCTGTCACAACTGCCTTTGTCATATCTGCCTTTTCAAACATGGCAGATACCGTATTACCATAAGTACCGGAAAGAACTGGTGCAGTCTTTACATACGGAGTCGGCTTTGCAGTGGTAAATTCAATAGCAGGCTCCGTTAATGCCGTTATATTGCCTGCCTTGTCAATGGCTGCTATCCAGACTGCAGTTTTCTTACTTGGATACAATGGAAAATAAACGTCCGGCTTTCCAAAATTACCTATTTCAATTTTATTATCACCTTTTGTTCCTGTCGTTTTGAAGATTGAAGGTGTCCAACTCGCAACAAAGTTTTGGTTAGCATTACTATACTTAAGTCCCTCCGTACGAACTTCCCATTGTCCACAATAAAGATTTTCGTCCGGTTTAAAAATCCACCCATTGCGGGGCGCCCATTTTCCATCGTTTTCGACAGCGAACTGTGGGTACTTTGGCTCACCTTTCATATAACTTTCAATATCTCTTTTGCAGTCGTCGTAGGTGTAGTCAGTAACCCCGTCAAATACTCCTTCGGATACAAAGAACCACATCAGCGTTGCATCCTCGCTTAAATTAACCTTGAGTATCGCCTCTGTATCCTTCAGGGTACCGTCTTCTTTTTTCGGGTCAGCTATTTTTACTACAGGAGCCTGTGCATCCACCACAATGCCATCGGTACAGATATAATCACTCTGATTTCCCGCACCATCCACTGCATAGGCATAGACCACGTAATTTCCTTCGCTGCTCAGGCTGCCCGAAATGGTTGCGCCGTCTGATGATGGAAGAATAGTGCCTGTTCCTGCGGCTACTTCCGAAAACTTACCGCCTGCTGCCAGCGCATCCAGTTCATCCTTTGTCTTTACTGATGCCAACGCCGTATCTGAAACCTTCTCAACATAATAGCAATACCTGGAAATGCCGCTGACCTCAGCCACATCGGCTTTCTTATCATTTGCCTGTATCTTAATATCCAGTGTTGCATCATTATAAAGATAGCCAAAGCTGATGGTGTTCAAAAGCGACCGGAACCAGTTTTCCTTAATCTGGATACCATAGCCATCCGCCACGCCATCCTTATCCGCCCAGGTCGGCGCACTCTTATCAATGCAGATGGTTACCACCACCGGCTCGGAAAGACAGCCCTTTGCCGTATCCTTTCCATAGAGCGTTACCGTATTTTTACCCTCCTGCGTGAAGGTATAGCCCGGATTTTCGCCTGCAACCGCCGCCTCAAGACCTTCATAAATCTCCACGCTGCCGTTTAGCCAGGAATCTGAAGCAGCAGCTTTACTGTTTCTGTATAAAATCTGAGCTGCGTCATTTTGGTCATCAATCGCAAAGCTTACAGGCACATCCGCCCTGTACCATTTATCAGTGCCAGAAACTAACGTCTGCGCCAGCGTAAAGGCATACGGAATCTCAAAGCGTATCGCCGCATTTCCCGTATAATTGCCCTTGCCGGTAAGGTTAAGCTTTGCCGGCTTTGCATCTGTAGTGGGTCCGGTCGTGTCTTCCTCTGTTACCGTAAAGTCTGTGTCCTTTACCAGAACATAGCTGCCGCCATCCGCACCTGTAACGCCGCTGTCTGTCAGGATCTTTTTAAGGTCTGCAGCTTCCCAGTCAAGGTCATCAAAAGAATACGGCTTTCCGGTGTAGTAAGCACAGCCACTAAGCGAGGTAGAAGGAATTGATAACTTACTTAAATCTCTCGGCGTAATCTCCGCTGTCAGCGACATCTCAACAGACGGACAACTATTATTTTCCGCCATGACCATAATCGTAAAAGGATAGCTGCCTGCATTGGTAACCGTATAGGTATTTGCGTCCCCATACGCCTTTCCATCTGCTCCTTTGCAAGTTATTTGCAGCGGAAATGTATCCATATACTCACTGTCAAACCCATCCTTTGCAAGCGTCTTACCCGTGCAGGGCGCAATATAGCCGTCCGTTACCGGAATATGTGCATTCGCATCATACTTATCCGCTTTAAGCGTTACGCTTATCGCATCACTGTCAGCCAATGCCGTATGCGCCTTTCCATCATACTCTGTCGCAGCTGCCGTAGCGCCTGTTACCTGCATCTCACCCTGTCTGATTGCAAACTTAAATGCAACCGTACCATAGTAAGCGCCGCATCCGGTAATTATCGCTGTAGGCGCATCAGTTGACTCTTTATTTTCATTACATTTAATGTTGTTTTCATAGACTACCGTATAATCTGCGTTTGTAATGTCTGCATTGGCAGAGTCTGTGGAGTCCTGTGCCAGCTCTTTTCCAGATTTGTATTTTGGTCCGGTAAGCTTTACATCTCCATTTGCAGTTTTCAGTGTAATACCCGTCATTACCTGCGGATAGCCATCGTAAATACGTCCCTCCAGACCCTCAATTATCAGTCTGCTTTTCTTATAGGCTTCCGCAAGGTCAGTTCTTTTGCAGTTGCTGCAATAGCCATAGTCATCCTTCGTATGTGCCTTAAGGGTTACCTTAGAAGACGGCATCGTGAAGGAAAGGTCTGTCGTATCTATCGTTACTGCTTTGCCGCCATAAGGCTCATAAGAGCAGACCTCGCCCGTGACCTTAATTTTCTGGCCTGTCGCACCTCCATTGCTGTACAGTCCGTAGGTTACACCATCCCTCTGTGTGACATTCGTGTCATTTTCTCCACCTGTAGGCAGAGCGATACCACTCAGCTCTATCGGAAACCATACCTTAAATGCGCCAGCTCCCTTCGTTATTTTGCTGGAAAAATCAGCAGAGTCATGATTACAGTAGATGCTGGCATCCAGATTACTTTCATCTCCCGTAAACGCATCAGGTATTTGTGCTCCCTTCTCTATAACTATCTCAGCCTTGCCAGAAGGAACCGTTACATTCTCTAGTCCAGCTACACCCTCGCCCAGCCGCAGTACAGCGGTATCACCAGGAAAGCTTATGTTTCCGACCACGTTTATATTTTCTATGGTAACATCCTGTCTCCCTGTCATAAACAGGTAGTTTCCCTTACCCGTCAAGGTATGTGGCTCATCACCCTCTGAACGCAGCGTTATCTCAGCCGGCAAATATACTTTATCGAGCATCTTGTTTATACTCTTACCTGCTATCGTATCCTTCAGCAGCAGGATTTCCAGCTTCTTCCATAACTTGTATTCTTCATTCTTTTGATGCTCTTTCGATTCTTCCAGATAGAACATTGCTGCATCCCATGTCAGGAAATACATCGTTTTTGTCTCACCGCTATTTTTTTCTATCTGAAACTTTACAACGGCCTGAGATGTATCCTCCGGCATGTCAGCGCGAAGCACTTTTACACTGCCCTGACTTCTATCCGTTCTGCTTATATCGGTCTTAATACCGGCTGAATAAAAAGCATAGCCTTCTTCCAGCGTATCCGCAATAGCATAACCCTGCGTTTTATCAAGCAGAGAATCATCATTTTTACCAAAATTGCTCAGAGCAATCTCTCCATACTCACCACCTGAAAGCATTACTTTTGCACGTTTTATCTGGCTAAACTCTCTGTGGTCTATATGCAGAGCCTTTATCTTTGCAGTATCTCCGGATACGCTAAGGGTGGCACCTCCACATACCAGAACCTCTTCTCCCTCATACGTACCTCCGGTAATTGTACAGGAAATATCAGTATTGTGCATCTCACTAGCTTTTCCAATATAAATACTGTTGCTGTAATAACCATCTTTTAGCTTTGCAGCCGCACCACCCAAAAACCTCAAGACACCCTTATAATTACCATTCTCTACCGTAAGCTTTGCTTTGTTCTGAATAGAAACTGGGGCGATCAGTGTTCCATTCTGTCCCGTGCCTGCGTCTTTAAAGACTGCCTCCACACCTTCGCCAGTGATATAAAGACCCTTTCCTGTAACGGTACAGCCATTGAGATCCATACAAAAGCTGACATTTTTTGTACCCCCATCTATTTTCCACTCGCTTCCTGTCTCAGAAATATTTTTCAGGATTTTCAACGTAATTTCAAGGTCTGCATCAGCAGCATCTACTGCATCTTTCATTGCAGCTATTGCTTTCGTAAGTGTTGCATAACGTTTTGTATTCCCACCTACCGTAACTTCCGCAACACCTTCTTCTACCGTAAAGACAGCCTTTTTGGAGGTCGCCGTATATTCACCGCAGGTCGCTACACAGTAGTATTGATAAGTGCCTGCCAAAAGTCCTGTAGGAATCCTGTAGGTCGCAGATGTTGCATCCTGCCCCGTTTGTTTTACTTTGGTTGTTGTCCCATTTATTGTTTTATCAGCATACCACTGGTAGGAGATACTGCCACTGCCAGATTCCGCTTTTACGGTTAGCTTCGGCGCCTCGGCAGCGGTATAGTTTTCCATCACAGTTTCCGCTCCGCTTGAAATCGTAGGATGCGTCGTGAAATAGAGCGGACTTTTAACAGCCGTTACCTTTCTCCCTTCTTCTGTCCACCTGGCTGTTAGGTCTGCATAGGTACCATCATCATACTTTAAGGTATAGCCGACCTTCAGAAGGTCCTGCAGGGTTTTCTTAGGATTATTAACCCAAATCGCATTGCCTGAGGCTTGGGCAGGGGTAAAGGTTCCCTCTGCAATCTGGCTGTTGTCGGGTAATCTAAGACGTCCATTAAAGGTTCCACCCTCAATGTTTACAGCTAACTTTTTATATTCGTTATCCATTATAATACGGTTGCCAGCATTCGCTGTTAAAGTAGCGCCTTTTTTAACTGTAATTTTAATGCTACTATTATCGTAAACACCGATGCAGCGAGAATCCTTGTTATTGTTTTCAATAACTGCGCCGCCGCCAATGATACAGTCGGAGCAGCTGCCCATAAACATAATAGCGCCATATTTAAGCTTAACGTTTCCGGTCACCTTCGTATTGGTAATTGTACAGGCGTTACTGTCACAAATAGTAATGACGCCTTCCTGACTACCATTACTTCCACTAATATTTGCTTCGTCAATGGTACAGGTCGCACCTCCCCACATCGCAACTGTGGAACCGGTTCCAGCATTTTTGATTGTGACATGCTCAATTTTCAGCACGCTATCTACAGTTATCAGTCCATCTCCTTTGAATCTATTTTGCCCATATTGATAGTTGCCTGTAATTGTTCCCTCATTCGAGCCGGACGAGGTAATTGTTATATTTGCTCTTTTAAAATATAAACGCGCATTGTCAGCCAGTTTCAATGTATGGCCATTCAAATCCAGCTCTATCTCTTTTGCCAAACCGGTACCAATGGTAAGCGCACTTGTTATGGAGGCATCATCATTCAACAGTTTAATGGAAACTTTTTCCAGGTTTGCGTTTCCATGCCCGCCAATCCATGTTGCAAGGTCCTGAGCGTTGTATTTTTTCTGTACAGTCCCGTCAGCTTTCATTTCTGTTACTTCAATCGTTCCATCAGCCAGCAGCGCAATCCCATATTCGCCTACGAGCACATAGATGGTCGGAAGCTCCACGTCTTTACCCAATACGAGCTGGTTGCCGTCTCCATCCTCATCCGGCAGTACCGGCGTGTAGGCATAGCAGAAGCCGTTTGACACTTCACTGCTGTCAAATTCTTCTGCGTCGCTCTCTTCCACATTCAGCTCCCACTTGATGTTTTCCAGACGGATTTTCTCCGTCGTTGTCTCTGTCTCAGAGGAAGCTGCTGCGTCAGAACTGCCTGTCGTCTTTACACTGTCTGCATTATCGGATGTAGATGCTGTGTCGGTTTTCTTTGCATTGTCTGCACCGTCGGATGTGGCTGCTGTGTCAGAGGCATCGTCCTTCTCTGCCGCGTGTACTATGAGTTTATGCGGCAGAAGGGCATCCGCCATCTGGCCAATAAGCGCACCAAAAGCAGAGGGTAGGTCGGCACGTGCCTGTGTATCCTCTGTATCAGAGCTGCTAGAGCCATTTGGGTTGTTTGATTTGTCAGAATTTCCAGAATCCTTTGATGTATCCGAATCCTTTGTATCTGCATTTCCATTGTCAGAAGTACCAGACTTATCGGAAGCATCCGCATTGCCGGAATCGCCATCCTTTTCATCTGAGGATGCTGTATCTTTCTTATCATCAGAGGACGCAGTATCTCCATTACTGTCATCCTTCTGCGCATCGTCTTTCTCTGTATCTCCCGTCTCGGAAGCATCTTCTTCATCGTCGGCTTCCTTTTCATCCGCCTGCGTGGTCTTTTCTACCGTAACGGTCAGGCTAGTCGGAAACTTGATGTCGCTCTCAAGCGCACCGATGGGCAGGGTCTGCTCCGTGATGTCCTTTGAAAGCTCCTCAAAGGAAACTATAGTCGTTTTACCTGTCTCACTTTCATCGGTCTTTGCAGAAACCGAGAGTGCGGACAGGTCTACAGTATTGGCAACCATCGCAACGGTCAAGCCCATCACAAGTATGCGCTTACGCAGCTCCCTCCACCTGATTTTTTCATGGGTCTGCTGCCAATCCTTCTCTGGCATGGTGTTTTTCTTTTTCATGTAAACTCCTCTCTTTTACCCTTTTCCCTGAAGCAGCCGGGATACTGCCTCCCGCAGCTGATATTCCGTCACAGGCTTTACCAAAAAGGTGTCCGCCTGCATCCTGCGGCTTTGGGGTTCAAACTCTGCCTGGTCGCTGATCCACAGGAGAGGGACATCCCTGCTGTACCCTCGTATGCTCATGCAGAAATTCATCCCCCTGGCTCCGTCCTCCATGACCACCACAGCGTCATAAGGCCCATCCCGCTGCATGGCATAGGTACAAAACACGCCATTATCAAAGCGGTCTACTTTGCCCAGCTTCATCAGCAAAGCGGTTTCTTTTTCTTTCTGGCTATAACTGCACAGCGCAATTCGCATGTTCGCACCTCCATTTTGTGATGGGTTTTATCGCCTCATATAGCTCCTGATCGGAGCAGTCTGCCGGAAGAAACACAGGGATACGCAGGTGATACGCGATCAGGGCAAAGTTTTCATCATCACTCCACCAGACAAGCGGTACTTCCGGTGCCAGCCGCTTCGCCTGTATGGCCGCCTCCAGTCCCTTTGCTCCGGTCATGGCGATGACAACCGCATGGTAGCGGCTTCGCCGGAGTGCCTGAGCAAGCTGGTTCTCATTCCACAATTCGTCAATCGCAAGCTGCCCATCCCCATCAAAAAGGGAGCGCAGCCTGCTTTCAAACCATTCCACATTTCTCAGCTCCGTACAAAGTGCGATTTTCATGCTGAGCCTCCTTTCCTGAAAAGAAAAATAAAAAACCAGACCTTCTCATCGGAAAGTCTGGTACTATAATTAGGATAGCATCTTGTCAAGGGAAATGCAACCGACTTTGTTTAAGACGCAGGTTTCCTGTTTAAGACGCAAATTTTTTCCTGCGGTTTTATATTATACTAATAAATGATCCTACGGATCACAAGCCTTCCGAGCCATCCCGGGTTGGAAAGGATGATTCCATGGATATCGATAAAGACGATTTCCCATCGGAACAGGCAAACGGTGATACAGGGGAAGATACCGCTTTGCAGCTACCCCCTGAAGTGCAGACGATTGCCGGCGCTTCAGAGCTTACCGCTCCTGCCCGGAAGCTTTCGGAAAACAGGAAAGAGCCGGTGCAAAGCGCTATAACCGTTCCCCAGGAAGTCGCAGATTCCCAAAACTCTGCTTTTTCAGAGTTCTTCGATGAAACCACTGACCGGATTTCCGGCACACGCTTTTTGATGATACTGCAAACAGGGGAGCAAAGAGCCATCTTTTCCAAACAGGGAATCACTATCAGCATACCCAAAGACGCCTTGCCGGAGGGTATCCAAAACGAAGATCAAATTGATGTCATCATCCAAAAGGATACGGATGGCGGTTTTTCTTTTTCGTTTTCCATCAATGGAACTGTGCTCAACTCCCTGCCGGATAGAACTTCAAAAGTCATCGGTGCGCTTTCTGGTATCCGGCTGGGCATTTTATCCTGACGCACTTTTGACCCCGGAAGAAATACGGGATGAAAGCCATTATATGCGCTACCTTTCCATTGGAGAGCAGACCAATAAGACCTGATGGATGGACTTTGAAATAGATTTTTGCAACCTTTCGCACTTTTCTATTCCAATATTAGTATATCCAAAGCAGAATAAAACATGAAATACCACATCAGGCAGTCCCTGTTCATCAATAACCTTCTGCATTTGATCACGCAGGTGGCTTTCTCCGATAGGAGAACCAAGGAAAAAGCCAGACACTGCTTTTCAGTATCTGGCTTTTTATTGTAGATTTTTAATAACCTATTCACCTATGGAAGCAAACAGGTGACTGATAAATTCAAATGCCTGAATTGCTTTTTCAAAGCTCTGCCGATTGGATGTGTAGAGCAGATCTTCATGAAGAGTTTCATATCTTCCACGAATTTCATCGTTGAAATACTGTTTCCAGTTTTCAAAGGCATATGCCCCCAACGGATCATAATCTTCAGAAATATTACGTTTCTGAAGATAGAAGCTGTCCGTTTCTTTTGTGAGCTTTAGAAGCTGCTTCAGCCGTTCGGTATTATTCAGGAAATCCTGAATGTCACTGCGATCCAAAAGTACCGTAACATCATATATGTGACGCACTTTTCTTGGAAGAGTTCCGCAGATTGCATGCCTCTTGACTGACATTACCTTATCCAGGAACGTTCGTGTTATATCAAGTGTATTTACCTTGACTTCCTGCAGATCAAATTCGGTCACGACATCCTGCATGCCTTTCTCTTCGAGATATTCCTGAATATAAGTTTTCATGCTTCTCTTTGAAAAAGGATCCGGTCTTACACTGGAACCAATCTCCAGTTTTACCCGGCAGGTTTCCTTGCTTTCATTTTCAGGCCAAACAAATGCACTTTTGTTTCGGTCATTACGTTCATCTTCAATTTTCTCCATCAAAAAACCGGCTGAGATAGTATCTTCAACTCGTTTCAAAGCCTTGCTGTATTTCTTATTAGTCATATCTTCTACAGGTATGAATGTCAGATCAATATCTTCGGAAAAACGATTGATAGATCCTGGATAACATTTGCTGAGAGAAGTTCCTCCCTTAAACACACAAACTTCGGCGTATTCGCTGTTTTGAAGGTTTTGCATCATTTGAACAATATAGTAATCCCTGCGAACCGCATCAGCAGGAACTCCTATATAATCTGCTACAATGGCAATCAGTTCTTCAAATTCTTCTTTATGCTCGTGCAGGTTCATAGAATTCCTCCATTTCTGGAATTGCATACGATGAGAGGGCTGATAAAAACTGGTGCAATGTGTTTTCAACACCAAGATAATTCAGAAAGCGCTCCAGAAATGCAATCGTAGATTTCTTATACTTCCGATTTTTCAGGACAAACACCGCCGCAGTATCAGAGTATTCCGTCGCAAATTCTCTCATATATGCTGCTAATGCAGATTTTCTGATATCTTCAATGGACTTATAGTTCTGAAGAATCTCCATAGTTTCAATTACCGGAATCGTCTCCTGCGTCAAATCAATCCCACTGTTTGTCACACAAATATTTTGGATATTTTTCTTTTGTTCTGTAACAGCAGAAGAAAGAACCTCAACCCGTTTGCTTATCTGTGTTGTTAAGCCCTTTTGATTGTAAAGTCTGTAGCCAATTACAATTCCCCGGCCATTGTTCGTATAGTGACCAATAATCTCTTTTTCACTGATTGGAATTGTTCCAAAGCGAGATTTCTTTGGTCTGTAATAAAGACCCTTGGTAAGATGTACAAGGGAACCTTGTTTGCTCATTCTTTCCAATGTTTTATAGTAGGTCATTTCAGGAACAGTGCCGAACGATTTTTGATATAAAATGCTTGCTTCCAAAAGCTTGTTCTCAGGCTCCTGTTCGATCACAGTTTCAATATACTTTGCATAGCTATTCATACGACACCTCCTCAATCTCATTATATGTCAACTTTCCAATATGTCAAGTAGAATTCAATTTTACTTGATCGTTAGCAACTGTAATGATATCTTACCCTGTTGATAGCTAATTTATACAGCATCATGATCCCGCCACTAATGCAGAATCGAATCTCTGACCTGTTTTTAATTCAAGCTCTTCGCCAGGCTCGTCAGCAAAGCCGTCATCTCCGGATTTCTCAGAACCTTCATCAAAAGTTCCGCATCCACCCCTTCCGGAACAGCCACCGTGTTTGCTGTCTGATCAGCATCTGCACCATTCATCCTGTACCCTTCTTGCTGACCTTTTCTATTGGTAAATCCCATTAAAGAATTTATGCCTGTATTCTGTACTGACCCATTGAAAAATTATCCGAACCTTTCTAATGTAACTCAGCAAAGTGTAATTTCTATAATGAATGATGCCTTCCTTATGATGAAGGATTGTTTTTTCAATATTCAGTTTTTCATCATTTACAATATTCATCATGAGTGTTGCCAGAGAATACTCCATTTCATCCGGCTCCTCATATCCAGGGCTGATTGTCAGACTTCCCTGTGGATCTCCGTCTATCAGCAGAACTTTCTTTCCTTCCTGAGCCAGACCTATCCCCAGATTCACACATGATACGGTCTTTCCGACTCCACCTTTTTGATTTGATACTGCAATAACCTTACACATAACCTTTCCTCCTGTTTTTAATAATTCAGTACATACAATTTCAAAAGTTCAATTATTTCTCTCTTCATCTGTTCCGTAGAATAAATCTTTGGAAAATACTTATGAAGCTGATCATTCTTAAACACTACCCGGTCCGTTTCTTTCTGCTTTATTTCGCTTAGAATATCTTCAACTCTCTGGGTTGTTAGTTTCCCATCAGCACTCAGCTTTTTCATACGCATTGCCTGCGATAACGATGGCGTGCATAATGTTAATTCCATAGCATCAAGTACATCCTTCTGCTCTTTTTTCTTTAGATATGCTATCTGCACAGCCGGAGTAAATCCCATTGAACCATCATCTACCTTTTCCAATAATTCAGGAATCAGATCAGCCAGCTTGATATATCTCTGTACCTGCTTAGGACTGTCTCCAGTTTCCTCACTAATAATCTCCAATCCCTTTTTCCCTGAATTGTGGTCAACTTGGCCAGCTTTCCTTCTTCCTGATTTTCTTTTGAGCACATCATATTTCATCTTATAGGCAAATGCTTTTTCACTCGGTTGGATTCTTTCTCTTTGCAAGTTTGAATCTACCATTGCGATAACTGCCTGATCATCTGTCATGTAGCGGATTATCGTAGGTACTTTTCTATATCCCAGTTTTTCCGCTGCAAATATTCTTCTATGACCTGATATGATTTCGTAGTATCCTTCCTTTCGTGGTCTCACTATTACCGGAGTTATTATTCCGTATTGCTTGATACTGTCCTGAAGATCTTTCATCTGGCTATCCATTTCCACTCGAAACGGATGGTTTTCAAATACTCTTAGCCGTTCAATCGCTATTTCAACGATCTTTTCATTTGGATCCATCTGATCCACTTTTTCTGCCATAGGCATCCTCCTTCTTCCTGAAATAAAAAAATCCGCCCAGATTAGAACCTAATCTAATCTGAACGGAATACTCATTCAGGCTTGATATTTTCCAAGCAGAAATATTTTTTATCATCACCCTTTTGTTAGCTACAAGAATTTACAACCTTTTACACCAGCTGCATTATAGCTTTTCATTCCTGTTAGCAAATCTACAATATTTTTACTGTTAGCAATTTGCATTTTCTGTTAGCAGAAATGTTCATTTTTTGATTTGCTGTTAGCAGAAAAACAACAAAAAAACGGCAATGATTTTTCTCTCATTACCGCTTAAAATAGAGCGTTCCCTATAGGAATCGAACCTACAATAGAGTCTTAGGAGCTCGAGATACCACTGTAAATACATACAATGATTAGTCAACCTAAGTCAAGGAAATCCTTGGTTTTCTTATTAGATTAACTATATTATAACGTGCTGTAGGTCGGATGTCGATGTTTTTTTGACCATATTTATTGTTTTATATGTTACTTCTCTATTAGTTCTGCAAACTTAAAGTTAGCGATTTCTTTTTCCGGTATTCTCTGTCCCACGGATTTCCTCATGATAGAAATAATCTACGATCACCGGATGTCCCTGCGGGACTCTGCCATAAGGCATTTCATTATCCACAAAGGCACAATCATACTTCTTAGCCATTTTCTCAGCTTTTACTTCAAGTGCTTCAAAGTAGCTGCGGTTATGCTTGTTATAGATCTCGTCGTAAAGTGGTACAAGGTCAGGATATTTTCCGGCGATATAATCCATAACCGTCTTCTTGAAGCCGCCCCGAAGATTGAGGTTTTCGAGCCAGAACAGATCACACTGATCCTTTACCCGCTCAAAGATGGCTTCAAAATCCGTGATGCCGGGGAATACCGGAGATACGAAACAGACTGTACGGATACCTGCATCATATACTTGCTTCATAGCAGCGATGCGCCGCTCAATGCTCGAAGCAGAGTCCATATCGTTCTTGAAATTTTCATCCAGTGTGTTGATCGACCATGAAACGGTTACACGTCCAAGGTTTTTCAGCAGATCAATATCCCGTACCACAAGATCAGACTTTGTGCAGATCAAAATATCTGCGTCACTGCCGATCAGCTGCTCCAGAAGTTTTCTGGTATTCCCGAATTGCTCCTCCTGTGGATTGTAGCCATCCGTCACAGAACCGATGACCACACGCTGTCCGGCATATTTCTTCGGATTTTTAATTTCCGGCCAATGCTTCACATCAAGGAAAGTGCCCCATTCCTCCGTGTGTCCGGTAAAGCGCTTCATAAAAGAAGCATAGCAATACTTGCAGGCATGTGTACAGCCTACATAAGGATTGACCGAGTAACCGCCTACCGGCAGACTGGACTTGGTCATGATGTTCTTTGTTTCCACCTCACGAATGAGGATTCCATCGATTACTTCTGCCATGATCTCTGCACCTCCAACACTTTGTTGAATTCCTCCGGCATTTCCTGAATCATATTTTCATTCCCTATGATAGGGACAAGGTCTTCCTTCATAAACACCGGAATGCCGAGTGCGTGTGCCTGATCCGCCAGAGACCATGCCCATTCCGGCTCCGTATGAATCTTCCTGCTCTGAGCTCCGGTCATGGTGCCGACAACGATCCAATTGATTCCGGAAAGGTCAACTGTGCCGGGATCATCGAATAACGGCTCAAAGGTAACATGGTAATGTTTTGCTCTGACGTTTTTCCGAAGGGCGTCGATACGCCACAGTTCTGCTTTCCTCGTCACCGTAACGCCAAACCATGCGTTTTCCAGATCGGTATCAAAATCCAGCAAATCAGGTCGCTTGGTAAGGAACAGGAACTGATGCTGTGGATTTTCACGGATTTTTGCAAATACCTCGTCTCTCCATTCCGGCTTCCATCCGGAGAGATCGCTCATCCCGGTAAGAAGAAAGTTCTGCGGACGTTTCTTTTCCATCATCTTGAGCTTACCCGGAAAGAATTCCGGGTCAACGAAGTCATCAATCATATGCCAGCGTTTCACGTTGTTGCGGGCATAGCAATATGTACACCCCACTGTGCAGCCGATGACGATATTCATGTTCTGAATCTGATCTTTGATACAAATACTCATGACTTCTGCCACTCCTCAAGATTCTTTCTGATGCGGTCGAGGCATTCCTCAAACCGGGTAATTTCTTCCTTTGAAAAACCTTTGTAGTAAATATTGCCCATCTCATCAGATACAGAATCATACTCGCCCTTTAAGGTATGTGCTTTCTCAGTCAGAAACAGGAGTGTTTTCCTTTTGTCCGTTTCAGACTGAACACGGCTTATCAGCCCTTGATTTTCCATTCTTTCCAGCATCGTAGTAAGAGATGTTATCGCTAATCCGCATTTAGTCGAGAGTGACCTGATTGAGATACCATCCTCCTGCCACAGCACATAAAGAATACGTCCCTGGGCTCCATTAAACGCATCAATATTCTTTTCACTGAGAATCTTCTCGAAAATCCGGTCTCCAAGCTGTTTTATTTTGGTGACAAGAAATCCTCCATTCATTTCCATGCAAAAGCTCCTATATAGTAGTTTATCAAAAACATACTATATAGGAGCTTTATTGTCAAGAGTTTATATGTCTTAATAGGTAAATTCCGTTTTTTCAATTCTCCAAACTTGAAGTTATCGCTTTGTTCCATCCTCATTGAAATTGTTTTTTAATGACTTTTCCGTCGGGAAAATAGAGCCTATTAAAAATACCAGTTGTATTACAATGATAATAATGCTTAATATTCCTATTGTATCATCACTTGCTCCATAAAAAGGAATATGTATAAGCATTGTAGGTCCCAACAGACCAATACCGACTTTCCACCAAAGTTTTCCTGCATGGTCATGTGCAAATCTCCAAGTATCCATATTTATCATTGACATCTTAGTTCGGTATCCCACAACTCCATTGATCTTCTTTGGACAATGTTTCCACATCATTCTGCCCGCAATTATCATAATCGCTGGAATAAGACAATCACATATCAAAATAAACCACCAAAACCACATACTGTTTTCTCCTCAAATACATAATTTGTTTAAGAAATTACTGCATTCTGTCTCCTGTATGCATCATTATCTTAAAAGAGAATCAAGTTTTTGATTCTCTTCATACATTCATTATAACTTTTATCATCCATTTTATCTGCCCCAAACAGCCGCTGCATTCGACCTTACAAGCAGTTCTTCCACAGGCAGACCAATCGGACAAATATCATGACAAGATAACGACTTCCCGCATCCCTCAAAATATTTCTTCTTATATTCAGCAGAAATCTCATTCAAATGAGTGCTTTCCTGTTCTTCATTCAGAATCCGAAATGCGTTGACTGCAGCAACAGCGCCTGCGAAAGTCCCATTTGCAGAGAAGTTAGGACACACTTCAAGGCAGCAGCCACACATCAGACAGCGTGCCGACTGGTATCTCGGTTCATGTGTCCACGGATTCATATAAGCTTCACTTTCAAGCCAAAGGTTCAGTTTTTTCAAATTTTCAAACAGAATTGACCGGTCAACGATCAAATCTCTTACAAGAGGAAATTTGCTTAAAGGTTCCAAGGTGATTGTAGAACCTTTTAACGTATGTAGAAATGTAGAGCATGCCAGCCTCGGACGTTCGTTAATCAGCATGGCGCAAGCCCCACATTTTCGCACCATGCAGCTACATTCCCAGCTGATGGGAGTAACTATATTTCCTGAGTTATCTTTCAAAGGGGTTCTACTGTTCAATTCCTTTAGAACAGTGGCAACAGAGCTGTTTTTGCTTCCGTCATACTCAAATTCCTGCCAATAACTGTCTGATTTCTGACTCTCCTGCCGCCTGATTCTTATTTTATATACCAAGTGAATCACCGCCTTTCTGGAACAGGTACAAAGGAAATCTGTATCTGCTTTCCATCAAATCTGGCTACCGTTGTTTTAAGGTAATCATCGTCATTGCTCTTCGGATAATCCTCCCGCCAGTGTGCACCACGGCTTTCTTTTCTTGCAAGAGCACTCTTTAGAACTGCCATGCCAAGCAATGGAAGATTTCCTGTCAGCGCTTGTACCGTTTGAATCCCATTTAACAACGTATTCTCATTTCTGACAACGCCCATAGTCTCCTGCATCACTTTGTTTAATTGCTTTATTTCTGAAATTTGAGACGCTGGTGGAAAATCTATCTGTGTCGCACAAGATAGATCTACTACATCTGCCTGTTCGCATGCTGATTTTGCCGCAACACGTCCTCCGTATAACGCTCCTAACAGAGAATTTCCACCAAGACGGTTGGCACCATGATATTGGGCACAGCATTCTCCGGCAGCGTAAAGATTCTGAATCGGCGTTCTGTGCTGCTCATCCACCAGAATGCCTCCCATAAAATAGTGAATTCCCGGTAAAACAGACACCGGTTCCTTTCGTATATCTTTATGCAGATAGGTCATACAATCGTCTGCCAGACCAGATAGCTTATTTGAAATAATCTCCTCCGATATTTCCGTCATGTCAAGAAATACCTCTGATTCATGGCTGACCTTCCATATCTCTCTGGCGGTAATATCTCGTGGCATCAGATTTCCAAGCTCCGGGTATTTTTCCTCCATGAAATACCATTGTTTTCCATCTTTCATGGCAAACAACCTGCCACCTTCCCCTCTGGCCGCCTCGCTGATGAGCATGCGTTTTCCACCACATTTCACAGTTGTCGGATGATACTGGATCATCTCGCCATTTGCCAGAGGAACACCAAGCCGGAACAATTCTGCGGTGACTTCTCCTGTATTGCTCAGCGAACCCGTTGTATTTCCAAACAATCCGTGCATACCACCGGTGGCAACAATAACCGCATTCCCCGGTAATTCCACAGTCTCCTGACTGTATTCATCCCTGATTACGCAGCCACAACAAATATTGCCACACAGACGAAGTGTTAGGAAAGAATGATGGCTGAACCGTTCTACCATACCAGATGCTTCTTTCCTGCGAACAGCGTCTATCATAGCTGTCATGATCTGCTTCCCGGTATCGCTCTGTGCAAAAGCAGTCCGTTTCTTTTTCTGCCCGCCAAAATTTCGCAGATCCACATCATCATAGCCACTCATGTTAAATTTAACTCCAAGTTTTAGCAGCCAGTGCACCAGCTCCGGTGCTGCCTGTGTCATTCCCCAAACTGCATTTGGATCTGCCAGACCACATGCTGCCTTTATTGTATCTGTAAAATGTTCTTCGGGACTGTCGTTTTCATCTTTTGTATTCAAAGCTGTGTTGATACCGCCCTCCGCCATAACAGACTGTGCCCGCTCTGACGGAAGGGAGGAAACCAGTTTTACATTGCATCCATTTTCCGCTGCCTGCAAAGCCGCTGAAAGTCCTGCCAGTCCAGCACCTATAATAATAATTATCTTACTCATAGATATTGCCACCCAATATAATATAAAATAACCGCTCCCGCTATAAAAAGAAGAAGCACCGAAAGGATCAAATAAATATCGCTCCTTCGTTCTTTATAACTAATGATTCCCAGTGATACGAGCAATGGGCGTATATTGATAAAAATATGAACAAAGATTGCCGCTACGAACAAAAGCTGAGTTACCATCTTTACCGTTGTAAAAGGGAACAAAATATATGTCCCATTCTGCACCTTTCCAAACAAGCCAATATGGAATAACAGCAGAATCAGTATTGCCAGCCCACTGGCTCGTCTCGCCCAGAATATGACGTTTTGTTTCAGATACATTTTTCCTGATTGCTTCGCTGTCTGTAAACTCTGAACTGTCAGGATGACACCAATCACCGTATGCACAACAAGAATACCAACACCAATCCATGCAAGAAGTTTCCCTGCACTACTTCCAACTCCGTTCAGCATAAAGCTGCCCATGATTCCATGAATCATAAAAATGAGAAGCATTAAAACAGACAAAATCGTATTCCATTTTCTCATAAATTCCCGCTCACCTCATTTCTTCGCTGTCCATGATCATATAGTCCATCTGTGTTAGCGTTGTAACGTCAATAAAATCATCCGATGCCAGGAATACATCATACTTTCCACTTACCACTCTTGATAGCATCATTGTGTTACTGTACTCTTTCAAATCTACGGAAAAACCTGCCTGTTTCAACCTGTCACAGAGTTTCTTAGCATAACTGACGAGCGGATAATCCGTCTCAGATACATATAACCGAAAACTAATGTCCGTTTTCATGAGATTTGTTTCATTTGTTTCCGAATCGTCCAGTGCCAATTCTTTTAATTTATTCCGGGTGTTCTCGTTGTCGAGACCATCTGACATCATATTAATACCGAGAACATAAGAGCCTTCCAACTGTGCGGAGGCTTGAGCCGCCTTTTTTGACTTCGGTGTTGCTCCTGTGACTGCATCAATCATAGAAGGCGGTGAATGTAAAATGACACCAAAACCTACAAGAAAAACAATCGTAACAACTAACAGAATCAGTTTTCGTTTCACATTCCCACCTCATTTCCTATTTTTTCAAAATTCTCATTGCGTTCAAAACAGCAATTATGGTAACGCCTACATCACCAAATACAGCTTCCCACATTCCCGCAATACCAAGAGCGCCAAGAATCAGGAACACACTCTTAATCCCAAGAGCAATCACTATATTCTGCATGACAATCTGTTTTGTCGCTTTTGCTACTTCAATCGCGTCCACCAGCTTAGACGGTTCATCTGTCATCAGAACTACATCTGCTGCTTCAATGGCCGCATCCGAACCAAGCCCACCCATTGCAATACCAACATCTGCACGGGCAAGGACAGGAGCGTCATTGATACCATCACCAACAAAAGCCAATTTGCTTCCCGGTCTCTTTTTACTATCTAAAAGCTCAACCTTTTCCACTTTTTGGTCAGGAAGCAGCTGTGCATAATATTCATCCAACTGCAATTCTTCTGCAACGGACTTCCCAATTTTTTCATCATCACCGGTAAGCATGACTGTTTTTTCCACGCCGATATGTTTCAGGTCAGAAATTGCTTTTTTACTGTCCGGCTTCACTTCATCTGTTATCAAAATACATCCTGCATATTGACCATCTACAGCCAAATAAACTTTTGTACCTGCGTTTTCACAGGTTGTGTACTCTATACATTCTGTATCCATAAGTTTCGTATTGCCAGCAAAAACTTTCTTTTCCCCTGCCATTACACTGATTCCATATCCTGAAATTTCCTTATAATCAGAAATCACTGACTGATCAATTTCTTTTCCATAAGCAGCAAGAATGGATTTTGCAATAGGATGGTTAGAAAAACTCTCTGCCTCTGCCGCATACTCCAGAACCTGTTCTTTTGAAAATCCATTTGCAGGCAAAATATCCGTCACATTGAAAACACCTTTTGTAAGTGTTCCGGTTTTATCGAACACAATAACGCTGACATTATTAAGTGCCTCTAAATAATTGCTTCCTTTTACAAGAACACCTCGTTTAGATGCTGCACCAATGCCGCCGAAGAAAGTCAGCGGGATTGAAATAACCAATGCACATGGACAAGATACCACAAGGAAAACAAATCCTCTGCGAATCCACTCTGTCCAGCCTCCGCCAAGAATGATCGGTGGCAGAATCGCCAGAAAAGCTGCTAAGATTACAACCACAGGTGTATAATAACGTGCAAATGTAGTAATAAAATTTTCTGTTGGTGCTTTTCGGCTTGACGCATTTTCCACAAGATCAATAATCTTTGAAGCCGTAGATTCACCAAATGCTTTTGTTGTCTTAATCATTAAGACACCCGTCTGATTCATACAACCGGAAAGTGCTTCGTCTCCTTTATGAACACTTCTCGGAACCGATTCTCCAGTTAAAGCCCTCGTATCCAGCATAGAATCTCCATCCAATACCACACCGTCTAATGGGATTTTTTCACCAGGCTTTACAATAATAATCTCACCAATGGCAACACTTTCAGGAGATATGGTAATCAATTCTCCGTTCCTTCTGACTGTAGCACAATCCGGACGTATATCCATTAAATCTGATATAGATTTTCTGGAACGCTCAACAGCCAATGACTGGAAAAATTCACCAACTTGATAGAACAGCATAACAGCAACTGCTTCCGGATATTCACCAATGACAAAAGCACCAATCGTAGAAACGCTCATTAGGAAATGTTCATCAAACACACGTCCCTTTGAAATATTCCTCACAGCCTGCCATACAACATCCCCGCCAAGAATAACATAAGAAGCAATGAGAAAAGCTAACTCGATAGGCAGTGGCACTTTCGCAAAAACAGTCAATGCCATACCAATAGCATAGATTGCTGCACCAATCTCTAAACGAACTGTCAACTTCTTATCCTCATTGTTATAGGATTCATTGGCCTCCTGCTTTTTTTCCGGTATATAAGATTCCTGTACAATTTCAGAAACTTCCACATCTGGCTCATGACTATGAACAATCGTTTCAATCTGACTGGCTATCGTATCTGCGGCTGTCTGAGCAACATTGATTGTAAGCGTCTGCTTCATCAGATTTACCACTGAGGATTGCACTCCATCCAACTCTCCGACTTCTTTTTCAATTTTTGCGGAACAATTTGGACAGTCCAACCCTTTTAATAGAAATATGCGTTTCATGATAATCTCCTTATAATTTGTTTAATTGTTCAATTACTCAACTATAATGTTAAAAAATATTATTTCTGCCAAAGATGCTCAAATCCCTTGTCAATAATCTCTTTCACATGATCATCTGCCAGCGAGTAGTAAACTATCTGTGCTTCTTTACGGAATTTTACCAGATTCGCTAGGCGTAATGCCTTTAACTGATGCGAAATTGCAGATTTTGTTACCCCCAGTAGCACTGCAAGATCACATACACACATCTCACTCTGTTCTAGAGCGTGTAAGATTTGTACTCTAGTTCCATCTCCAAATAGCTTAAACAAAGAAGCCAACTGGATATAATCATCTTTTGGCTGCATCTTGGATTTCACATCATTCACAATATCCTCATGAATTACATCGCAATTACAAATATAAGACGTTTTTGACATATATTCACCTCAAAATAATAATAGTTGAACAATTACTCAACTATTATTATATTTATTTTTATATTTGTGTCAATAAGCTGATGTTAGTTCCCCATAAATTTTACAATTAAAACCAGCTCTTTATTCTTTTCTTAATCTTTTTTTCCCAGTATACCGTTTTGGCTTTCTTGTCACACTTCCTGTAAATTCCTATGTATAGACTTCTCGTATATATATTTTACCCCATACTTTTTCCAAAGGCACTGACTTCTCAACCCTTAATTTTCATCTCTGCTATTATACGTTCTTCCCTCTGTCTCTCTTCACAATAATCCCAGAAGTCTTTCAATGCTTCCTCATCCGATTTCCACGGCAATGGTATGGGATCTGTATAACTGTTCATTCTTAAAAACTACTCTGTCTGCTTCCTTCTGTTTTATCTCTCCAAGTATTCCTTCAGCTTCGCTTTCTGTAAGCTTTCCAGCCTCACTTAATTTCTTGATCCTTATTGACTGCGAAAGCGATGGCGTACATTGGGTTGCCTCCATTGCATCAATAATTTCTTGCTGTTCTTTCTTTTTCAGATAAGATAACTGCACCGCCGGGGTAAATCCCATTGATCCGTCATCCACCTTATCCAATAGAGCCGGTATCAGTTCTGTCATTTTGATATAACGCTGGACCTGCTTTGCACTGTCTCCACAAAGTTCTCCGATCACATCAATACTTCTCTTTCCTGTATTGTGGTCAACTTGACCACAATTCTTTCTGCCTGCTTTCTTTTTAATAGCATCATATTTCATCTTGTAGGCATATGCTACTGAAGGAACATTGCTTAAAACTTCCATATCGGTTATCTCACCGATAAACATCGTATGTGAACCCAAGTCCTCTGTTTTAGTAACTGTCACAGAAATGTATGCTTTTGTACCTTCTGTAATATAATAAATACCATTTGTGCCCCTGGCACACTGCTCAAATGCTTCAAACTTATTGGTATCTCTTCCTGATTGGAAGCCAAAATGTTTGAACAATTTAAACTGTGCCTTCTGACTTAAGACTGATACAGTAAATTTTCCGGTTCTTTGAATCATATCATGCGTGTAATTTGCCTTGTTGACGCAGATGCTTAACTGGTTCGGCTCTGAAGCTGCCTGAATGGCTGTATTAATAATACATCCATTGTCTTTTCCGTCTTCCCTGGCAGTCAGCACGAACAATCCATAACTCAGCTTATACATTGCTTTCCTATCCATATTTTTCCTCCTTTACCTTCTCTCTGCATTTCGGGCAAATGCCTTTAAATGAAATATCATAATCCACAAATTCAATTCCATGAGTGTTATGAATTCTTTCCAGCAAATCCGGTATTTGATCCATATCCACATCAAAAATTTCACCGCACTTTATACATTTTACATGGTAATGATTTTTCAATGTAAAATCAAATCGGTTCGGTCCATTCGGAACTTCAACCTTTCTTAATGCACCTTCCTCTACCAATATATCAAGATTTCTATATACAGTTCCTTTTCCGATTGTAGGATATGCTTCTTTTATAAATTCATACACTTCATTTGCCGTAACGTGTCTTCTCATTTCGTATACGGCATTTCTTACAAGATCTTTTTGAATGGTATTTCTCCTACTTGTCATTTGTGCTCCTTATTAGGATTAATTCTTAATAAGAATTATATACCACAATTATTCTGTTGTCAGCAAAAATAGTAATAATTCCCATTATTATAAAAGATGCCCAGTTTGGCATCTTTTATCTGAATAACTATTTTATTTTGCGTTCAAATACATATTCTGAATCTGAAGATAAATCAGACCTAAACGAATATCCGAGTCTGTCAAATTTCTGAATCTCCACCGGATTTTCAATATTATTTTCCGCTATGAATCTGACCATTTCACCACGAGCCATCTTGGCATAGGTACCTTTTGTTACCAATTTATCTCCGGATAACTCACAAAATACAATCGTAATATATCTGTCCTGTGATGTCAGATATTTTTCTATACATTTTGAGTATTCTTTTGATGCAAGATTAATGATAATCCTGCTGTCATCGATCACAGAGCGGTATAACAAGTCTTCCCAAAACTCATACAGATTTTTTACATCTCCAATGTCTGCTTTTGCCTGCATTTCAAGACGATAAGGCGTCACTCCATCCATCGGTTTCAGAACCCCATAAAATGCAGACAATATTCTTAAATGATTTTGCAGATACTCAAACTGCTGGATTTCAAACACAGATGGTGCCATATATTGAAATGCAATCCCTTCATATGCTAAAACAGCCGGAGTAAGTCTGTTATAAAGATCCATATTTTCCAATCTGTCAAAGTTCTGCTCTGCAATCTTGTCATTACATTTCCAGATAGCTTTCAGTTCCTCTTTTGATTTGCTTTTCATCCAGCTCAATATCTCTGCTGTCTTATCAATAAAGGCAGGCAGTTCAACCGGTGCTATGTTATCTGTATCTGCAATCATCTTTTTTGCAGGTGACAATATAATCTTCATCAATTTAATTCCTTAAGCATATTTTCAGGATCATCTGCCGCCTTGACTTTATCATTTGCCTTTATAATGATTCCCTGCTCGTCAATAAGATATGTGGTTCTTACCACACCCATAGAAACCTTGCCATAGTTTTTCTTTTCTTTCCATACATCATATGCTTCGATCACCTTGCGCTCCGGATCTGCCAAAAGCGTAAATGCCAATCCATATTTTTCCTCAAATTTCTTGTGAGAGGCTACAGAATCCTTACTGACTCCAAGGATCACCGCACCTTTCTCGGTGAATTGTGGATAACGCTCTGAAAAACCACATGCCTGCTTCGTGCATCCTGCCGTATTATCCTTTGGGTAAAAATATAAAATTACTTTTTTACCTAAATAATCACTTAATTTATGCATTTCTCCATTCTGATCCGGCAATTCAAAATCCGGTGCTTTTGTTCCTATCTCTAACATTTACTATTCCTCTGCTTCTGTATTTTCTACCTGTTTTCTTGTTCTCTTATTACCTGAAATCATTTTATGTCCCGTATACATGGACATGATCATACATATAAGAGTGCTGCATGCAAAATACTTATGACCTGATTTAGAGCCTTTATATCCAGTATAAAAAGTTCCAATCATAGTAATTAACGCTCCGATTGACCAATATTTATGTGCTTTCATTTTATACCTCCAAATTGATTAAGCTGTTTCCAAAATAAATATCTCTGGATCATTAACAATATTATACCTTCCATTCATCACTTTCTACAAGTAAGAAAAGAAAAATACTCAATCCATGTAGAGATCGATGCAGCATTCACAGTTTTTAACTGCCTTATTGAAAATGTAATCTGCCATCTTATCAAATAATACAAAAGGATGTATCACGATAATTCTCCCATTACCTTGACGCATCCTTTCGTATTGTATTTTTTGCTATTCTTCTTAATGACAGCTATGGTTTCCACATCCATGTTCACCACATGTATGTCCCTCTCCACGGCTGTGCTCATGTTGAGAACACTTCACATCTGGATTATAATCAAGTGTATCATTGATAAAAGCTTCTACTGCTTTATCTGCATCTCCTGAAACTCCGCCAAAAAGCTTAATGCCTGCTGCCGCTAACGCAGTCTGGGCACCTCCTCCGATTCCGCCGCAGATCAAAACATCGGCATTTAATGCATTAAGAACTCCTGCCAATGCACCATGTCCGCTTCCATTCGTATCTACTACTTCTGAATGTACCACTTTTCCTTCCTCTACATCATAGATCTTAAATGTCTCTGTGTGTCCAAAATGCTGGAAAATCTGTCCATCTTCATATGTTACTGCTATTCTCATGATACCTTCTCCTTTTTTCACTGCATATTTTTGGTAAATCTCCTGCTTGTAACAGCCTCCAAGGCTACAGTTGCTGCTCTGACCATCACAGATCCTAAAATCCCCGCCCTCGATTCTGAGCGGATGTCCATCTATGAGTGCATCTGCTATTTTCTTCCTGGCAATCTCGTAAATCCGTTGAACCGTTGTTCTTGCGACTTGCATAGATGCTGCACACTGCTCCTGACTATAACCTTTCTTGTCCAAAAGGCGGATAGTTTCATACTCATCCACGGTCAAAACAATCGGTGTGTGTTTCTCAGTACCATCTGCCGGAAGGAATTCTAAAACATTTGGGAAATGGCAGACTTTTCTGCATTTTACTGGTCTCGGCATAAACTGCTCCTTTCTCGCTTTTCTTATATGATGTTTAGAATTTCCTCAGTTGTTCGAATAATTTCTTTTTGTTTTTCTTTCATTGTTATAGATTTGCTTTCTTCTTCAGATAACAAAGAGTAAAGGTGAATGGTATTAGCATGATGCCATATCTCATCGCAAATTTTATCAATTTCATCAACACTCTGAAATGCCTGTTCTGTTTGTATTTGCAAGTGTTCTCGTTCCTCTTCCAGATGATTCATCCGTTCTTGTAACTGATCCCTTTCTTTCTGCAATTGATCACGCTGTGCTTGCAGTTGATCCATTTGTATTTTAATTTCGCTCATCTTTTCTTTCTGTCTCCGCATAAACATCATCAAATATACAACTATGAATGCAAATAATAGTGTTATATACAGCATAAACTTCTCCTCACGACACATATATTTTGACGGTTTTCCGCAAATCAACTATCGATAATGGCATAGAAAGAACGGTTAGTTTCCCAGGATCCTTTTTAATTTCAACAGCATCAGGATTGCCTGTGATTAAAATTACAGGTGTTGTCCTGTCAGCACGCCATGGCTGATTCGGTTGTCTCGTCATATCTTCGGTAACAATCCAAAGATCCGGCTTATGTTTGCCTAATTTTGTTTTAGTGCTTTCCGGTGTGTAAAACAGCATGATCTGCTCTGAAATAAACTGCAATGCTTCGTTTAATCCTTTTGCGTAGCGTTCATTGCCACAGATCAGTGCGATAATAGAAGCATCTTTCTTTTTTTGTGTTACCTGAATAAAATCCAAAACTGGTGTATTATAGAGACTAAAATCTTTTTCCAAATTAACTTTATCATAATAACTCTTTGCTGCCTTGCACATTCTCAGACAAAACTGTTCTATGTCTATACGAATATCGATTCCGTTCTCCTGTACGTTCGTGCTGTCCAACTGACAAACAGACATTCCACAGTTTAATCCAAGATGAAAGCGTATATTATTTTCATCATTCAAAAATCCTTTATTTTGATGAAGATATTCACACCGAAGCTGCCAACATCGTTCTCCGCAAATATATGGCTTTTCATCGGATTGAGATAGTTTAAAGTAGTCACCTGCATATTCATCAAACCAGCGGATATACTGGGTTCCCACATCACGGGTCGGATTCTTTTGCCGATCCAGCATAACCCGGCCATCTCGATAATGTTTAACAATTTCCGGGAAAGCAATCCCTCCACAAATATCTGGCAAAGTCAATGCCAGTGCCAGTGCAGACTGCCATCGTCTATCTAAAATATTCAGTTCTATTTCTTCAATTCGATCTAAAAATGTAAAACTGACATCTCCCCGCATTATTTATCCCCCCCGCATATTTACAACTGTCATGTACTATAGTCAGTATATTTTTATTTATGGCATATGTCAATTATGTAATTGACGCATCTTAAAAAGGTAAGTATACTATGTTCATAAAGGAGATAACTGTTATGAGCTTCGAAAATTATTTTCCACTATGGAATGACTTGAATACAGCACAAAAAATACTAATTTCAGATAGTTTGATCACGCAGCATGTGAAAAAAGGAACGATCATTCACAATGGGAACATGGATTGTACCGGATTATTACTGGTTAAATCCGGGCAGCTTAGAACTTACATACTTTCAGATGAAGGACGGGAGATCACACTTTACCGTCTGTTTGAAATGGATATGTGTCTTTTATCCGCCTCATGTATCATGCGGTCCATTCAATTTGAAGTAACCATTGAAGCAGAAAAAGATACTGATCTTTGGATCATCCCTGCTGAAATCTATAAGGGCATCATGAAGGAATCTGCTCCTGTCGCAAACTATACCAATGAGTTAATGGCTACCCGTTTTTCTGATGTCATGTGGCTGATTGAACAAATCATGTGGAAGAGTCTTGATAAGCGTGTTGCTTCATTTCTTTTAGAAGAGACCTCTATCGAAGGAACAAATGAACTGAAAATCACTCACGAAACTATTGCCAATCATCTTGGTTCCCACAGGGAAGTTATCACTCGAATGCTTCGCTACTTTCAAAGTGAGGGTCTCGTCAAACTCTCCCGTGGCAAAATCACCATCCTTAATTCAAAAAGGCTGGAAACACTGCAAAGATCATAAAACTGTTTTTCTGTAACATTTAAAGAATCCTCCATTTATCAGAATTATGAAAGTCATTCTAATAAATGGGGGATCTTTTTATACTACAGGAAAATTATAAAAATATTTTGTTTATTTCTAATAATCCATGCCACATGCATATGCCCCTTCGATCAGCGCACAATCATTGACCACTGCATCATAGAAGCGGAATCCGCCGGAGAAGTTGTACGTTTCATAACCGTTTCCTTCCAGAATACGACTGGCAATGTAACTGCGCAGTCCACTCTGGCATATCAGATAAACAGGCTTTTCCTTCTCAACTTCATTGATGCGTTCCCTCAGTTCATCTACAGGAATATTTTTGAATCCATCCACATGGCCCCTGTTAAATTCACCTACAGTTCTCACATCCAGCAACACCACATCTTTATCTTTAGAAATCTTGTCCATATCTTCCAGATGCCATTGTTTTAAGATACCTTTTGCTATATTGTCTATCATGAATCCAGCCATATTTACAGGATCCTTGGCAGAGGAATAAGGTGGTGCATATGCAAGGTCCAGATCTTTCAGCTGGGTTGCCTTCAGCCCTGCATGAATTGCTGTTGCCAGCACATCAATACGTTTATCAACTCCTTCATATCCAATAATCTGAGCACCAAGCAAACGATAAGTCTCTTTTTCAAAAACCACCTTCATGGTCATCACTTTTCCACCAGGATAGTAACCGGCATGACTCATAGGAGAAAGGATTACGGTATCTACCTCCAATCCTGACTTTTTGGCTTTGGTTTCATTGATACCTGTAGTGGCTGCTGTCATATCAAACACTTTGATAACGGAGCTTGCCTGACTGCCCAGGTAACGACTATCACCGCCACAAATATTATCAGCGATGATCCTGCCCTGTTTATTGGCTGGTCCAGCCAAAGAGATCAATGCATCATCACCAGTAACATAGTGCTTTACCTGAACTGCATCACCCGCAGCATAAATATCCGGTACAGAAGTTTCCATCCTTTCATTCACTACAATACTTCCCTTGATGCCAAGTTCCAGACCGGCTTTTTTTGCTAATGCTGTGTCCGGTGTAACTCCGATCGCCAATACCACCATATCAGCTTGGAGAGATGGATTATCTTTGAGCAGCACCTCTACTCCATTATCTTTTTCTTTAAATCCTTCTACTGTATAACCCAGTACCAGTTTTATCCCATGCTTTCTCATTTCATTATGGATCATGGATGCCATATCCGGATCAAAAGGATTCATCAGCTGCTTAGGCCGTTGGACAATTGTAACATCCATGCCAAGCTCCCTCAAATTTTCTGCCAGTTCCAGACCAATAAAGCCACCACCTGCCAATAAGGCAGATTTTGGATGATTATTATTGATATATTCCTTTATCTGA
Source organism: Gallintestinimicrobium propionicum (assembly GCF_025567525.1). Lineage (NCBI taxonomy): Bacteria > Bacillati > Bacillota > Clostridia > Lachnospirales > Lachnospiraceae > Gallintestinimicrobium > Gallintestinimicrobium propionicum. The sequence goes on from NZ_JAOQJY010000023.1 coordinate 46,225, forward strand.
AAAGTATCTTCTACAGTACGAAGTGTAAAAAGTTTATCAATGCCTGCTCCAGGAAGTCTCGGCTGTGTTGGCTTTGCACCTGGAGAGAGGATCAGCTTATCATAGTTTTCTTCAAATATCTCACCGTTTTCCAAATTTTTCACCGAAACCGTTTTACGGTCCGGATGTATGGAAATAACTTCATGATGTATTTTCATATTGACATGGAAACGTTTAAAAAAGCTCTCTGGTGTCTGTAGGGTAAGTTCTTCCGGATCTGTAATCACGTCTCCAATATAATATGGAAGCCCACAATTCGCATAGGATATATATCCGGATCTTTCAAACACAGTAATTTCTGCATGTTCATCCAGTCTGCGTATTCTTGCTGCGGCTGTAGCTCCTCCGGCTACACCGCCTACGATTACTACCTTCATCTTATTTTTCTATCTTTCCTGTATAAGCAGCAATGCCACCGATATTCTTTACTTTCGTATATCCCATGTGCTGTAGCATACCAGTTGCCTGACGACTCCGGGCTCCTGAATAACAATATACAAATAATGGGATATCTTTATTTTTCACCACAGAAACAACATTGTTCAGTTGCTGTAACGGCATATTTTTACTTTCTGGTATATGCCCTTCCTGATATTCCTGTAGGGTACGAACATCCAGTAGAATTGCACCAGCAGTCGAACTATATTCCTCTATCCCTTGATTGATATCTGCCTGTTTAAAAAAATCTAAAAGACCCATAAACACATCTCCTTAAATCATTGTTAGAATGGCCTCCTTGGGTCTTGCACCCGAAACCTGTTGAACAATCTTTCCATTCTTCATCACCACCAAAGTCGGGATACTCATAATACCAAATTCACTTGCCAGTTCAGGCTGCTCATCCACATTGATCTTTCCAACTTTGATATCCGGACGTTCACTTGCAATCTCTTCTATGATAGGAACTACCATACGACAGGGAGCGCACCAGGAAGCCCAAAAATCTAAAAGGACAGGTTTATCAGTATTCATTACTTCGTTCTGAAAATTATTTTTATTGATATTAATTGCAGACATTTTACAATCCTCCTATCTTTTCTTTGTGATTTTATTATAGTCTGAATTTCATTTCTGTTCCGTGATGATATCACCATACTACATTGTCTTAACTTCTTGCCATACCGTCTACACTTAAGATAACACCTGTAATATAACTCGCTTCATCTGAAGCAAGAAACACAAATGCATTGGCAATATCTTCTGGCTGCCCAAGACGACGCAATGGGATTCTTTCAATCATCGGTTCGATAACTTCCTTTGGCACAGCTTTCATCATATCAGTCTCTGTAATACCTGGTGCAACTGCATTAACACGAATCCCTTTAGGACCAAGTTCTCTTGCCAAAGATACCGTCAAACCGTTTACTGCAAATTTTGATGCAGGATAAGCAAATCCACTTGGCTGTCCAGAAATACTCACCATAGAGGATGTTGAAAGAATTACACCATTACCTTTTGCCACCATACATTCTGCAGCTACACGAGTTGTATTGAATACACCTTTTACATTTAAATCCATGACCTTATCAAAAGTCTCCTCTGTATAATTCATGAATGGGGTATTTTCTGAAATTCCCGCATTATTTACCAAAATATCCACACATCCATATTTTCCAGTTACCTCTTTGAAAGCATTCCTGACAGACTCCATACTTTCCAGATTTGGACTGATTCCATCGATTATTGCGTTAGGATACTTTTCTTTCAGTTCAGTTACAGCATTATCTGCAGATTTCTGAGTACTTGCTGCTAAAATGACAGTAGCCCCTTCTTTCAAAAATTTATCAGCTGTAGCAAAACCGATACCACGACTTCCACCTGTAATAATTGCAACTTTATCTTTTAATCTCATTCCAAATACCTCCTTACTTAATTTGTGATTATATTATAAATATAAAATTACCTGTTTTCCGTGATATCATCACGCAATAATTGATTCATTTACAGCAAAAAATAAGAACCACCTTTCTGCCTTGATCTTGGTGGTTCTTTGTGTCATATATGAAATTTCTAAGAGTCTTAATAAAGAGATACACAAGATTAGTAGCAACGAGCTACTTGCTTTCTTTATTTTGTCACAATTTTTTTATGTGCCTAATATTTTTTCAAACCATGTATCTACTGCAAAGATAAACTTATCTGCATCCTTCCGTTCACCCAGCATTTCCTGCAAGGATTTATGGTGTACATATTTCTCCACATACACCCAGCAGGCAATACCGCTGGCCTCTGTGATAATATCTGCGAATATCTTCTGCATACTCATCTCTAAACCTGCTACTTCTTCTGCAGAAGCAATATCATAAAGATTCGGTCTTTGAAAATCGCTGTCTCTGCAGTGTTCACGGATTTCATCCATTTCTGATTTTACTTTTTCACGCACTTCTTCCGGAAGCTTCATATACTCCCAAATAAACGAAACCACATCCGCTGATGTGTCTTTTTTCATTGGCGGTAACTGTATGTAATCATTCTTTTCTCCCATATTTCATTCTCCCACGATACTTTCTATTTTTTATTATTTTAAGGATTGTATACCAAGTATACAATATCCCTATTGTTTTCCTGCTCATGATCAATATGAAGCCAAAAGTCATCTATGCTGCATTTTGTTATTGTGGATGATATCGGGTAAATATCCTCTGTCTCCATATTCATGAGCACATCACAATGATAAGTCCAGTCTTTTTCAAATCCAGTAGGCCAAAGTGCATCCGCAACTTTTTTGAAGCATTCCTGACAAAGCTGAGCAGATACTCTCTCAGGATCTAATATTGAGTTATCTCCATAAGTTAGTGTAACCGTTGCAGTATGCCGGATCGGATCACTTGCCACCATCCAGCTGCATTCATTCGCTCCATGCGTATTGATATTCGTGCTAAATCCGCTTGGTTCTTCTTCAATCCTTCCTCTGTCGTCATATTCATATACATTGGTGTCTGCAATATTCCATGTATTCAGGCAGACCAGCGCAATGCATCCATCCTTTTTATAATAATCAAAAATTCCGGGACGATTGGAACCACATAAAAAGCAGTTATCCTTGTCCGTCATTGAAACAACGTCTTCATTCTCCACCCTCGAAATTTCCTGATCTAATGTTTCAATCTCAGGTTCAGTCATGACCGTTCCTGATTCACATCCACATAACAGCATACCACCGATAAATATAGGCAGAAATTTAAGAATACTCATACTGCACCCCTGTTTACTGTATGGGATAACTGAATAGTTAGGCATTATTCAGTGAATTACTATTTACAGCCTCATTATATATAATAGCCCTATAAAAGTAAAGGAGATGAGCCTGTGGACTACGGAAGGTTAGAACTGAATATTGACCGCATTCTGAAGGAGAGAGGCATCTCCAAAAATCAGATATGTCGGGATTTGGATATACCAAGAACCAACTTTAACAGATACTGCAACAACAATTTTCATCGTCTGGATGCCGGCCTGATCTGCAAATTATGCCACTATCTGGATATTGAAGTCGGTGAACTGATCACATATAAGAGGGCAGACTAAACGGCATCTGACCGCGATACTCATTCTTACAATCAACTTCAAGACATTTTCTTTCTGTCCTTTATCTTCCACTCACGACAAACTGGGGCATGTCATGGTTAACCTCTGCCTGATAGTACCCGCTGATTGTACTGGGTGCATTGAACAACGCAGCCAGCAGATATTTTTTGATATTGTGAACTTTTGTGGTGTTCGTCCTCATACAATCCATGGCATATTGAACATGAGCACTGGTCAGTTTCAGAAATTTACTTCTGACCAGTTCTGCCGGATACTCGTTTGATGCAACAACAACAGTTTTATTTTTACAAAGCACCGTTTCCAGAATCAGGTCAAAGATACCTTCCAGCAATTCCCTGTCATACGGATATCTCTCAAGCAGGATTTCAAAATCCAGATTTTCCCTGATAAGTTCTGTGTATGCTTCCACTTCTGATCCCATCCCATCATTTCCTGATACGATATGATTAGATTCAGATTTACTTAACTCAGTATTATTTATATTAGTCTTATTAGTGTGTAATTTTTTCACTTCTTGATGTGTAAATTCTTCACTTCTTGACATGTCATTTTTACACTTCAAGACGTGTAAATTCTTCACTTCTGAAATTGCTGTTTTTTCATCAGAAGTGTAATTTTTACATTTCTGGAAATCCTGTATCACGAATTGTTTCAAATAGATCATGGTTGGTTTGCCCTGTCCCTGACGCTTCTTTTCTATCAAACCAATTCCGGCATCTGTATCCAATTCTTTCATAATGGATATCGCCTTTTTGTTGCTACATCCAAGAGCTTCCATAATGTCATCCAATGAATAATATATGTACGCACGTCCTTCCTCGTCCAGCCATTGGTTTTTCATGGATAATGACATCCGATCCAGCATCAACCCGTATAACACCTTAGCCTCCACTGATATTTTTTTGAAATACTCTTCTGTAAATAAGAGCTTTGGTATTTTATAAAATGAATACTGCTCTGCTTCCCTGCCATAAAAATATGAGAGCGTTATTCTGTCCTTCATCCTGTTCTCCTTCCTGTTCCAGAAGTGCGTTTTTTACACTTCTGGAACATGTTGTCTATATTATTATTCCTGCGCCTGCTGTGTGCTCCACTGCTCCAACAATTGAATAATTACATTCTCACGATCCTTTGCGGAGTAGTGTGGTGGGAAATACTTATCAAGCTTCTTCTCTGATAAAGATACCTTTGCCGCTGTGCTCTTCTTTGGGAGTGCTTCATTTAATATGGTAATTATCATGTGCTGTGAGGCATTGGATAAATTTGAATGATTCTTTAATGCTTCAACCTGCACTGGTTTTAAGAAACCATTTTCCTTGAAATATTCATACACCCATTTTTGTACCTGCACATCTAAGTAAGATAAATCTACTGCTATGACCAAACCTAATTTTTTATTATCTATACACTCCAACAATTCCGGAATTAGTTCTGTAAGCCTAATATATCTTTGTATGCTTCTTGCACTATCACCTACTTGCAATGCCAATTCTTGATCTGATCTTAAATGTGTGCCATTGTGGCACGCATTTTCTTTTGTAGGTCTTCCGGCTGTTCTCTTCATCGCTTCAAGCTTCATTTTATACGCAAAGGCTTTTTCACTTGGCATTATCTCTTCCCTTTGAATATTTGCATCCACCATTTTTATAATGGCTTCATCATCTGACATTTCCTTTACAATAGCCGGAATCTTGCTAAGGCCAACGATACCAGCTGCATGCAATCTGCGGTGTCCGGATATCATTTCATAATCACCATTTTTATCTGGTCTCACAATTACCGGATTTAATATGCCATTCTCCCTGATACTTTCAACCAACATATCCATTCTTTCATCATCCAGCACTTTGAACGGATGATTTGGAAATGCATGGATTCTTCCAAGTTCTATTTCCTGTGTGCCGGCAATCTCCGGTACTCCCAGTAATTCATCAACTGTCTGTAATTTTATTTTTCCTGCAACTCTTCCTGCCATGTTCACTCTGCCTCCTTTAATACCTCTTTTGTTAATGCCATATAGGCAAATGCCGCTTTTCCTTTTGGATCATATGAATAAATACTTCCACCCTCAACACTGACTTCTGATGCCCTGACTGACATTGGAATTCCTGTTGCAAACACCTTAATTGATGCAGAATATGTATCATATACCATTAGGGAAATATCCCTGGCATAATTCGTTCTGTTATCTACCATAGTAAGAAGAATTCCCTCTATTCTAAGCTTTGGATTCAGCTGCTTCTTAACCCTTCCAATTGTTTTAATCAATTGTTGCAATCCTTTAACCGGAAGATATGCTGCCTGCACAGGGATCAATACGGAATCTGCACAAGCCAACGCGTTAATAGTCATCATTCCAAGAGATGGCATACAATCTATAATGATAAAATCATAAAATTCCCTTAATCTCTCAACAAGTGACCTCATAATCAGTTCCCTGCTCATTTCGTTTACCAAAGATACCTCAATCGCTGATAATTCTATATTGGTCGGTATCAGATCCACACCTTCCTTATGATGAAGGATTGTTTTTTCCATGTTCAGTTTTTCATCATTCACAATATTTAGCATCAGCGTTGCAAGAGAATACTCCATTTCATCCGGTTCCTCATACCCTAAACTAATTGTGAGACTGCCCTGCGGATCTGCATCTATCAGAAGAACCTTTTTTCCTTCCTGTGCCAGTCCGATTCCTAAATTCACGCACGATACCGTTTTTCCAACTCCACCTTTTTGATTTGATACTGCTATGACCTTACACATATTCTGTTCCTCCTGTCCTTAAATCCAGTTACTGTTTCTCCATGATTTCAATATTTCTAATATCTCTCTTCGCATCTGTTCTGATGTATAAGTTGATGGGAAGAAACGGTATAACTGCTCATTTTTAAATATCACCCTATCAGTTTTCTTCTGCTTAACCTCTCCAAGAATCCCTTCTATTTCTGCTTCTGTCAGCTTTCCGGATTCACTCAGTTTTTTCATCCGGATGGCTTGTGAAAGTGATGGTGTGCATTGGGTAGAATCAATTGCATTCATTATTTCCTGCTGTTCTTTCTTTTTTAAGTAGGACAACTGTACTGCTGGGGTAAATCCCATTGTTCCATCATCCACTTTATCCAACAATGCCGGTATCAATTCTGTTATTTTGATATAACGCTGCACCTGCTTCGCACTGTCACCACAAAGTTCTCCGATTACGTCAATACTCCTCTTTCCTGTATTGTGGTCAACTTGACTACAATTCTTTCTGCCTGCCTTTTTTTTTGATTGCATCATATTTCATCTTATAGGCATAGGCCTTTTCACTTGGTGTAATCTGCTCTCTCTGCAAATTGGAATCGACCATGATCACGACTGCTTCATCATCTTGCAACATACGAATGATTACTGGGATTTTCTTATATCCCAGCTTCTCAGCCGCATATTTTCTTCTGTGGCCAGAAATAATTTCGTAGTAGCCTTCAATCTTTGGACGAACAATCAATGGATTCAGTACACCATACTTTTTTATGCTGTCCTGCAGCTCAATCATCTGACTGTCTCCGATCACTTTAAATGGATGATTTGGAAATGCTCTTAATCGTTCCATTTCAATCTCAACAACTTTTTCATCCGGATCTCTTACATCCGTTTTTTTATCCATAAGCTATCCTCCTCCAAAATATCTGTAACGAAAAAAATCCGCCCAGAATAGATTCTTAGTCTAATCTGAGCGGATAGATCCGTCAGGCCTGTTTTGTTCAGGCAAGAAAACCATATTTACATTCATTGACACCCCAATCCTTATCCTACGCTGTAGTTATCTCCGTTCGGTGCCAGGATTGAATTATTGCATTGGTGCCCGTTAAGAAATTTCGGTGCTCAATATCTGCGTTTAAGTGTTCTCTCGGTGCTCACGAGCACCGGAAAAAAGAAAAAGCAGCAATGAGCTTTTACGATCATTGCTGCAAAAAATGCACGTTCCCAGGGGGAATCGAACCCTCAATTAGTGCTTAGGAGGCGCTTGTTATATCCATTTAACTATGGGAACAAATGCCGTATTTTCGGGCTTTTCAGCCTTTTCGGTCACGGCGACCAACTTTATGAACTCAATCACTTTCGTGATGAATCATCTGATTTCTTATTTCGACATTTCTATATGCCATTGTTCAAATCGGACTCTTTGTTACCACCTTTTTAAGTTCCACGGCTTTAACTATGGTTACTTCTTAGGAGGACCCCGTTATATCCATTTAACTACGAGAACAAATGCCGTATTTTCAAGCTTTTCAGCCTGTTTCGGTTACGGTGACCTTCTTTATGAAATCAATCACTTTTGTGATGAATCATCGGTTTTCTTATTTCGACATTTCTATATGCCACAGTTCAAATCGAACTCTTAGTTATCGCCTTTTACTCACTCACGGCTTTAACCATGGTTGCTTCTTAGAAGTAACACCTATTCGATTCGTCACACAAAAAACAGTTCCATAAACAAATTTATTATACAGAAATTATCTGTACAAGTCAAATACTTTACGCTGTCCGTGAACTCTTCTACGACTTTTCCGGGAAATTCACCTGTCCCTGCAACCACACGCTGCCCTTGAAGCGGCGTCCGACAGCAGGTTCGCCCAGCAGATCAATGCTGTTGATTGCAACCTTTAAATTCAGGTCGTTGCAACACAGGGTCAGAATATGTACCTTTTCGCCCGTCAGTCCGTTGGTTACAAGCTTCATATCCGTGATTTCACCCAGAACAGAATACTGGTCACATTCCACACCATACGGCATGAAATACGTATCTACAAGACTGAAAATATCGGCTTTTTGAATTTTTCTGGAAATGGACGTGTAGGTGTCCATATCTTCTAACGTCAGGCTTTCCATCGCTTCTTCATCGCCGCCGCGTGCAGCCTGAATCAGACGGTTTCTCTGCACCGCGTCCTTAGCGATCTTCTTTTTCTGCCATTCCGTCTTCTGAATCGGCATCATGATCGTTCCCTGACAGGAAAGTGCGGAAAGGTTCAGAGAAGTGCCCTTTGCCGGGATCTTGCCCTCTCCCTGCAACTTCAGATAAGAAATCATATTTTGCAGGTAAAAAATCAGGGAAACACCAACCTTCGGATCGTCGCAAATTCCCGCATAGGACTCCTTCGCTGCGTGGCGCTCGATTGAGATATCCTCTGCTGTACTGACAAGATCGGAGCGCAGGTACGGAAGATAATAATCGAAACTGTACGTATCGTCCTCATCAAATTCTCCGCACACTGCTATTCCGATATCTTCGGCGAAATTCCTGTCAAATTCTGCAACCAGCGTCTTTTTCCCAACGGTCGTATAGCTGCGCTCATCCGCATGAATAATGATATCCCGGATCAGCTTTTGAACCTGTTTCTTTTCTGTATACTGACTGAATCCCACTGCTCTCAAAAATTTGTGCAAGAATCTCACCTCACTTTTTGTTTATTTTAGTTTACATAATTATTTTTTGCGAATTTCTTTCATTCCGCCCATGTAAGGCTGCAGCACTTCAGGAATTCTGACAGAGCCGTCTGGCTGCAGGTTATTCTCCAGGAAAGCAATCAGCATTCTCGGAGGCGCTACTACTGTATTATTCAGTGTATGTGCAAAGTATTTTCCGTTTTCACCATTTACACGGATCTTCAGTCTTCTTGCCTGCGCATCGCCCAGGTTGGAGCAGCTGCCAACTTCGAAATACTTCTTCTGTCTCGGGGACCATGCTTCTACGTCTACAGATTTCACTTTCAGGTCAGCCAGGTCACCGGAGCAGCATTCCAAGGTTCTTACCGGAATATCCATGCTTCTGAACAGATCTACAGTGTTCTGCCACAGCTTGTCAAACCACATCTTGGAATCTTCAGGCTTGCACACAACGATCATTTCCTGCTTTTCGAACTGATGGATTCTGTATACGCCTCTCTCTTCCAGACCGTGTGCGCCTTTTTCCTTACGGAAGCAAGGAGAATAGCTGGTCAGAGTCTTAGGCAGCTCTTCTTCCGGAATAATTGTGTCGATAAATTTACCGATCATAGAATGCTCGGAAGTACCGATCAGGTAAAGATCTTCGCCTTCGATCTTGTACATCATAGCGTCCATTTCTGCAAAGCTCATAACGCCTGTTACAACATTGCTTCTGATCATGAAAGGAGGTACACAGTAGGTAAAGCCTCTGTTAATCATGAAATCTCTTGCATATGCGATAACCGCGGAATGCAGTCTTGCGATATCGCCCATCAGATAGTAGAAACCGTTTCCTGCAACCTTTCTTGCGCTGTCTAAGTCAATACCGTCAAAGCTCTCCATGATCTCTGTATGATAAGGAATTTCGAAATCCGGAACAACCGGCTCGCCATATCTCTGAACCTCTACGTTCTCGGTATCGTTTTTACCGATCGGAACAGAAGGATCGATAATGTTGGGGATGGTCATCATGATTTTCAGGATTCTTGCCTGCAGCTCTTCTTCCTGTGTTTCCAACTCAGAAAGTCTCTTTGCATCTGCATTGACCTGTTCCTTCATCGCCATGGCTTCTTCTTTCTTACCCTGGCCCATCAGTTTACCGATTTCTTTGGAAATCTTATTTCTGTTGGCGCGCAGATCATCTGCTTCTTTCTGTGCAGTTCTGCTCTGTGCATCCAGCTCGATTACTTCATCTACCAGCGGAAGCTTTTCATCCTGGAATTTTTTCCGGATATTTTCTTTTACCACTTCCGGATTTTCTCTTAAAAATTTGATATCGATCATGACTCTTCCTCCTTAAAATCCAATCGCCATATTCAGCGCTTTTCTTTCTTCTTCACCAAGGGCGATTTCACATTCGCCGTTTTTGATTTCCTTCGTGTAGGTATAGCAGCCGTCACTGCTGTGTACGGAATTTAAAATAAATCCGCTGTTTCTCTCATTCAGCATGCACAGGCAAAAGCTCAGATTACCGCCCATCTGGTTATAGGCATCGTATTTTACCAGTCCGGCCTTCTGATAACAGAATTCCAGTTTTTTCAGGATATTGCGGATGTCCTTTCGATTCTTCTCGCTCTCGCTTTTGATAAATTTATTATCCTCAAACAGAGCGATAATATCCTTTTCCAGGCTCTTTCCGTCTTTGCCTTTCATAAATTTGTCGTACTTTTTCTTCAGCTTTTTGTACTTTGCAAACTGTACAATGATTAAAATCAGAAGAATCAGCAATACAACAAAAATTCCGATAAACAGCCACGCAATATCCAATCCTGCTATTCCGAGATATTCCATCAACGGGCTTGTCATTGTTTTTCTTTCCTTTCTTACGGTATTTCTGTAATTTGTCTTACCGTCTCACAATTTTAACCCGTGATCCGCTCCAGCAGGCGTTCCAGATCTTCATGATTATAAAATTCAATTTCTATCTTACCCGCGCCGTTCTGCTTTGCGCTCACAGATACTTTTGTGCTCAGACTCTGCTTCAACCGTTCAGAGATCTCCTGATAAATTGCCTGCAGCGTCTTATTTTCTTCCTTCGGCGGCTTCGGCGGCTTGTGCAGATCTTTTACCAGCTTTTCCACCTCGCGGACACTCAGCTTTTCATCAAAAATCTTCTGTGCGATCAGATACTGTTCTTCCGGATCTTCAATGCTGATCAGTGCTCTTGCATGTCCGGTGCTGATCATATCGTCCACTACCATCTTCTGTACTTCATCGCACAATTTGAGCAGACGCATGGAGTTTGTAACAGCTGTTCTGCTCTTGGAAACCCGCTCCGCTACTTCATCCTGCTTTAAATGAAACTCTGTCAGCAGTCTCTTATAAGCCTGTGCTTCTTCGATCGGATTTAAATCCTCTCTCTGAATATTTTCAATCAGAGAAATTTCAACTATTTCCTGATCTGTCAGCTCTCTGACGATAACCGGAACTTCTTTTAATCCGGCAATTTTGGCAGCTCTCCATCTGCGTTCTCCTGCGATGATCTCATAATAATCACCACGGTTCTGTACAAGAATCGGCTGCAGCATTCCGAATTGTTTTAAAGATTCCGCCAATTCCTGCAAGGAATCTTCATCAAAATTTTTACGGGGCTGCTCCCGATTCGGCTCTACCTTTGACAGCTTTACCATCAAAGTGCCGTCTTTTTCCTCCTCAGGTGATGAGGCGGTCGAAACTGTAGCATGCTTTACCTCTGACTCCATCATCACATTTGTCGGAATCAGAGAATCCAGTCCTTTTCCTAATCCTCTTTTCAACGCCATTATATACCCTTTCTCTTTATGACTTCATCCGCAAGTGCCATATAGCTCTCTGCTCCTGCTGACTTTGCATCATAAAGATTGATCGGCATTCCATAACTCGGTGCCTCTGCAAGTCGAATATTTCTGGGAATCATCGTCTTGTAAACCTTTTGATTCAGATGATCCTTGACATTTTCAACGACCTGCATCGAAAGATTTGTTCTCGCATCATACATGGTAAATACGATACCTTCGATATCCAGAGTCGGATTCAGACGTTCTCTTACCAGATTTACGGTATGGATCAGCTGACTCAATCCCTCCAGCGCATAGTATTCGCACTGAATCGGAACAAGAACTGTATCCGCTGTCGTCATCGCATTGATCGTCAGCATGCTGAGCGACGGCGGGCAATCGATGATAATAAAATCGTACTGATCTCGAATCCAGTCGATTTCATTTTTCAAAATGTACTCTTTTTTATCTACTCCAATCAGTTCAATCTCCGCTGCGGCAAGATTGACATTTGACGGAATAATTGAGACATTCTTAACAACATTCTTGATCAGACACTCTTCTACCGAACACTCACCAAGAATCAATTCATAAACTGTGTTTTCCAGTTCATTTTTTTCGACGCCGAATCCACTGGTCGTATTTCCCTGTGGATCCATGTCAATAACTAATACTTTTTTTCTTTTCGCCGCCAGACAGGCTGACAGATTGATCGCTGTCGTTGTTTTACCAACGCCGCCCTTCTGGTTAGCAATTGCTATTGCTCTCCCCATTGAAATTCATACACCTCGTGTCGTTTCACGACTTCTTCTCTTACCGTTTCAAATTCACATCATTTATTATAACATCAACATTTCAAGAATGCCATTGCTAATAGTTATAAATTTGTAAAAAGGAATGCACTTTTTTTCAGCAGTTCCGTTTTTTGACGTAAAAAGGAAATTTTCAATCTTACACTATATTCTTATTTCAGTCTAATCTTTGAAACGCACTACTGCTCCTCTCTTTCGCGGTATGTCTCTATTTTTTGTTCCGACTTGTCCGGTCAATGTTTCACGTGAAACATTTGAGGATTATAAAAAAGGAGATGTTTCACGTGAAACATCTTCCTCTCATGTTGACCAACTCAGACAATCGGCATCTTCGCCGGTGTACCTGCTTTTCTCGGATATTTTTTCGGCGTCTTCTTAATCTTATCAATCACAACCAGCGTTCTTCCCATATCTCCGCCCGGAAGCTGGAACTCGATCTTATCAGATATTTCTCCGCCAAGAAGATCGACCGCTTTCTGTGCCGCTTCAATTTCCGCCTCCGCTTTTTCTGCCTTATAAGGAATGAATTTACCGTTTTCTTTTACATAAGGAAGACACAGCTCAGAAAGCGTTGATAAATTTGCTACTGCTCTTGAAACACATAAATCGAAATGCTCTCTGAACTCTGGCTGTTTTGCATAGTCCTCTGCTCTGCCATGAAGCATCTGGATCTCACCTAATTCCAGCTTATCAGAAACCTCCTGTAAAAACTTCAATCGTTTTTGTAAAGAATCCAGTAAAGTCAGTCGAATCTGCGGAAATGCAATTTTCAACGGAATTCCCGGAAAACCTGCGCCGGTTCCGATATCGATAACGGAAACCGCCTCCGTCAGGATTTCCGGATAGGCACAAACAACCGTCAGACTATCGAAAAAATGCTTTTTCATTACATCTTTGTAATCTGTGATCGCCGTCAGATTCATTACTTCGTTCCATTCCACCAGAAGCTTATAATATTCCTCGAACTGCTGCTTCTGGACATCCGAAAGAACGATCCGTAATTCTTTTAATTCATTTTCAAATTGATCCATCCCGTACATAGAACATATGTTCTCCTATTCTTTCTTCAAATCGCGCATATGACTTTCATGCTCTAAATATACCAAAAGCACGGAAATATCTGCCGGGGAAACGCCGGAAATTCTGGAAGCCTGTCCAACCGATACCGGACGGAACGCTTTTAACTTCTGTCTTGCCTCCAGACGCAGGCTCGGAACCTCATCATAATCCATCCAATTCGGGATTTTATGCTTTTCCATCTTCTTGTACTGTTCTACCTGTCGCTTCTGGCGCTCAATATAACCTTCATATTTGATTTCGATTTCTACCTGCTCAATGACCTCTGCCGGTAAAAGCTTCCGATTCTGATCGATTTCTGCAAGCATTTCATAGGAAAGTTCCGGTCTGCACATCAACTCCGCCAGAGACGCTGCCGTCTTCAAAGGTGTACTGCCCATTTTCTCCAAAAACTTCTGATGCTCTGCCGATGCGCCGATCACAGTTTTTTTCAGACGATCCATCTCCTGTGTAATCATCTGTTCTTTCTGTTCCAGCCACTGCATCTGCTCTTCCGAAATCAGACCAGCCTCATAGCCCTTTCTGCGCAGACGCAGATCCGCATTGTCCTGGCGAAGCAGTAATCTGTATTCTGACCGCGAGGTCATCATCCGGTACGGTTCTGTATTTTCCTTCGTCACAAGGTCATCTACCAGAACGCCCAGATAGCCTTCCGAGCGGTCGATAATCATCGGCTCCCTGCCCTGACATTTCAGACCCGCATTGATTCCTGCAAGAATGCCCTGGGAAGCCGCTTCCTCATAGCCGCTGCTTCCATTGAACTGTCCTGCCGAAAAAAGCCCCTCAACATCCTTAAATTCCAACGTCGGGTACAGCTGTCTTGCGTCGATGCAATCATATTCAATCGCATATGCATTGCGCACGATCCGGCAGTTTTCCAGCCCTGGAACCGTCCGATACATGGCAAGCTGTACATCCTCCGGCAAAGAAGATGACATGCCACCGACATACATTTCATTTGTATAACGTCCCTCCGGCTCAAGAAAAACCTGATGGCGTTCTTTATCTGCAAATTTTACAACCTTATCCTCGATAGACGGACAATATCTCGGTCCCGTCCCTTCAATAATTCCCGCATAAATCGGAGAACGATCCAGGTTTGCCCGGATGATCTCATGCGTTTTTTCGTTCGTATAGGTCAACCAGCAGGAATCCTGATCAATCTGTACGCTTTCCGGGTCAGTAGAAAAGGAAAACGGCACAACCCTCGGATCTCCGAACTGCTCTTCCATCTTGGAAAAATCAATACTCCTTTTATCCATTCTCGCAGGCGTTCCCGTCTTGAAACGGCGCATTGCAATGCCCATTTCTTTCAGACTGTCTGTCAGGTGATTTGCCGCCTGCAGTCCGTTCGGCCCGGTATAGGTGATGGATTCTCCGCACAGGCAGCGTGCCTTTAAGTAGGTTCCGGTACACAAAATAACCGCTTTGGCTTCGTATACCGTTCCCGTAAATGTCCGCACACCACGGATTTTTTTTGTTGCACCGGCTTTTTCGGAAACCGTGTCTGAATCCACATCATCCCATAAAAGATCGCAGACTTCTGCCTGCTTGATAACCAGATGCTCCTGATTTTCCAGAATCTGCCGCATCCGTCTGCTGTATTCCGCTTTATCCGCCTGCGCCCGCAGCGAATGCACTGCAGGACCCTTCGACGCGTTGAGCATCTTTGACTGAATAAAGGTATGATCGATATTTTTTCCCATCTCGCCGCCGAGCGCATCCAGCTCCCGGACGAGATGTCCTTTCGAAGAACCGCCGATATTCGGATTGCACGGCATCAGCGCAATACTTTCCACGCTTACCGTAAAAATAACCGTTTCCAGTCCCATTCTCGCGCACGCCAGCGCCGCTTCACATCCGGCATGACCTGCCCCAATTACACATACATCAACTTTTTCTGTTATCTGAGCCATCTTTTCCGCCTTATTTTCTGTGCTTTTCTGCAATAGAATGCGCACCATATAACATTCCATTGTCCTAAACAATAGAATGCACGCTCTGCAAGCATTCTTTTGTCATGAATCATCGCATACTTTCTGCACCAATCATACACGAATCCTGCGTTTCCGGCAACTATTTCTGTGAGCAGTGCTCTACACCCCTGCTCACTGCCGCTGGTGAAAACCATTTACGAAACCTTTTCCCAGAGACTTTTCGCTGCCTGGCTTTTTCCAACTTCACAAAAATATCTCTTCAAGACTTTTCGACACCTGGTCAGATCATTTTCCCATGCAAAATTTGGAAAAAATCTCGTTTACCAGATCATCACCGACCTCTTCCCCGATAATCCGACCAAGGGACGCGTACGCGCTCATCAGGTCGATGGAATAGAAATCCTCCGGCATATCGTCTTCCAGGCTTTTCTGAACCATTTTCAGGCTGTCATACGCCTCGCAGAGGGCTTCTTTGTGGCGCATGCTCGTGATAACCACCTCGTCCTCCGAACGGATTTCTCCATGGAAAAACATCTGCTCCAGAAGCTGCTCAAATTCCTCGATTCCGGCATTTTTCTTTGCAGAAGTGCGGATCATGGAAACCTCCCTGCCGCCGAACGCCTCCTGCAAATCCGTTTTGCTGACAGCCGCTTCCAGATCTGATTTGTTAAGCAGTACGATGACCTTCTGATCCCGGATCATCTCAATAATCTGCCTGTCATTTTCATCCAGCGGGCGCGACGAGTCAACCACATACAGAATTAAATCTGCCTCTTTTGCATACTGCATCGCACGCTCTACACCGATTTTTTCCACGACATCATCCGTACTGCGGATTCCCGCCGTATCAATGATATTCAAACTGATTCCCTTTAACCGGATGGATTCCTCCAGGGCATCGCGCGTCGTGCCTGCGATATCCGTTACAATCGCGCGCTCTTCTCCGACCAACAGGTTTAACAGAGAAGATTTTCCAGCATTCGGCTTTCCGACAATGACGGTGCGGATGCCTTCTTTACGTAAAAGTCCGTCCTCTGCGGACGCGATCAGCTTTCCGATCTCTCCTAAAAGCTTCTGCGTGATTTTGCCGAGTTTTTCCGAATAGCCTTCTGTACTGATATGCTCCGGATCGTCTAACGCGGATTCGATAAATGCAATTTCATATAAAAGCGCCGCACGCAGGCTCTTCACTTTCTCTGCAACAGAGCCGCGCAGCTGTTTGATCGACGCCTGCATCGAAAACTGGTTTTTCGCCTGAATCAGATCCATAACCGCCTCAGCTTCGGATAAGTCGATTCTGCCGCTCAAAAACGCTCGTTTCGTAAATTCGCCCGGCTCCGCCATCCTCGCACCGGCATGCAGAACAGCCTCCAACACACGTTTGGTTAAAAGCACGCCGCCGTGGCAGTTGATCTCTACCGTATCCTCTGTCGTATAGCTTCTGGGTGCTTTCATGACAGAAACCATAACCTCATCCAGAATCGTTCCGTTTTCTTCGACAAAACCATAATGAATTGTATGCGTCTGCCAGTTTTTTAGTGTGTGTTCTTTCTTCTTATTGACCACAACCCGGTTCGCAACCGCAATCGCCTCCGGACCGCTAATGCGGATAATGCCGATTCCCGCATCAGACAACGCCGTTGCAATCGCCGCAATGGTATCTGATTTCATACTACCTCCATAAAAAAGAATGTGCCTTGGCACATTCTCGCGCCGAGGCGCGGTTGCTTTAGCAACCATCTACCCCTGCGCCGAGTGCGCATCCTCGCGGAG
>NZ_JAOQJY010000024.1:0-59882 GCF_025567525.1 Gallintestinimicrobium propionicum
AAGCGGAAGCAGACCTTGAAAGAGTGCTTGTCATTGACGATAGGGACACACCGCTGACCCTTGCCGATGAGCGCATAGCAAGAGCAATCCGTGAGAACAACGCAAGGCTGGTTATCATTGACCCGGTGCAGGCGTTTATGGGCGCAGATGTGGATATGAACCGGGCAAATGAAGTCCGTCCCATCTTCCGCAGTCTGGGAGACATTGCACAGGCTACAGGGTGCGCTATCGTTCTGATAGGACACCTCAACAAAGCCGCAGGAACGCAAAGCACCTACCGGGGATTAGGCTCTATCGACATTACGGCGGCAGTCCGCAGTCTGCTGTTTATCGGCAAACTGAAAGACAATCCCACAACGAGGGTGCTTATCCATGAGAAAAGCTCTCTTGCACCACCCGGACAGTCCCTTGCTTTTTCTCTGGGAGACGAGAAAGGGTTTGAATGGATAGGTGCTTATGACATTACCGCCGATGAACTGCTTGCCGGAACGGACACAGCCAAGACGGAAAGCAAGACCGCACAGGCAGAAATGCTGATACTGGAACTGCTGGCAAACGGAAAGAAAATGCCAAGTGCAGAGCTGGAAAAAGCGGTCAATGACCGAGGGATTTCCTCACGCACCATGCGAACGGCGAAAAGCCGTATCGGAGACAGGCTCATAACCGAGAAAGACGGCACAGCATGGGTCTGCTATCTCCGAAGCTGACGCAGGAACACGGCAAGCATGGCAAAGACGGCAAGGTTTTTATAGATACCTTAATGTTGCCGCCTTGCCTTGTTCCCTCATACCGACACCGCCCGATGATGAACAGTCACCGGGCATTTTTCATTTACAGGAGGATTTTGAATGAACAATACCGCAACCAACAGCACCACTTGCCCGACTGTCAGAAAGCAGATCGGCAAGACAACCTATATCGTCCGTGTGCATTTCAGCCAGACTGCAAAAGAAACGATGGAGGACAAAATCAAGCGTCTGCTCCGTGAGGAAGTCCGCAAAATGTGACTTCTTTTTTGAATTTGATGAAAAAGTCCTTGACTTTTTGTCTCTGGCAAGACCTTAAAGTCGATTCTGGTGAGCTGCGGCGCACGTCTTGCTCCCTTCGATATTGAGGAAGTCCGTGGTATCACTATGTACGATGAGCTGTCGCTGGATACGGTGGGAGATAAGAAAACGGCTCTGTTCCTCATTATGAGCGATACAGACCCGACTTTTAATTTCCTGATTTCCATGATTTACACACAGCTGTTTAACCTGCTGTGCGAAAAAGCGGATGATGTTTACGGCGGCAGACTGCCGGTGCATGTGCGCTGCCTGATTGATGAGTGTGCGAACATTGGTCAGATTCCGAATCTGGAAAAGCTGGTAGCCACCATCCGATCAAGAGAAATCTCGGCGTGTCTGGTGCTTCAGGCACAGAGCCAGTTGAAGGCAATCTACAAGGACAATGCCGATACCATCATCGGCAATATGGATTCCCGTATTTTTCTTGGCGGTTCGGAGCCGACTACGCTGAAAGAGCTGAATCAGGCACTGGGGAAAGAAACGATTGATCTGTACAACACTTCCGATACCAGAGGTAATAGCCCATCCTACGGCACCAATTACCAAAAAGTCGGGCATGACCTGGCCTCGGTGGATGAACTGTCTGTGTTGGATGGCGGTAAGTGCATTTTGCAACTGCGCGGTGTGAGACCGTTCAAGTCAGATAAATACGATCTGACCCAGCATCCGAACTACAAGCTCACTGCCGGTGCTGATAAGAAAAACACGTTCAGCATCGAGGCGTTTCTTGACCATCGGCTGAAACTCAAGCCCGGTGATAAGTACGAAGTGGTTGATGCAGATCATGCCAAGTAAGTTCGTTCCGGTGACGAAGATGTCATAGGTGTGCTGTTGGCAACAGAATAAGAAGGGGCGGCGAGCTGCCGCCTCTTTACATAGCCAGGTTTCTGATTGGGATTGGAAATCTGGCTATATGTTTGCCCATTTGCAGGTGCACATGCAGATGGAAAATCACTATTCATCAGCCCATAAGGGCGCAACGTACAAGGAGGTACACATTTATGGCATTTTTCAACAGCGCAGTAACCGTTCTTCAGACCCTCGTTATCGCACTGGGTGCCGGCCTCGGCATCTGGGGAGCGATCAACCTGCTGGAAGGCTACGGCAACGACAACCCTGGTGCCAAGTCTCAGGGCATGAAGCAGCTGATGGCCGGTGGCGGTGTAGCACTGATCGGCACGACTCTGGTGCCGCTGCTTTCCGGTCTGTTCGGTTAAGCAAAGGCTGTCGGAGCGAAGATTCCGACCGGGCGGCGAAAGCTGCCTGTTACATAGTCAGGTGCAGGCAATATCCGCAGCTGGCTATTTTCTGCGCTCTCCGGCAGGTGCACATGTTGGAAGTATGGCGCAGAACCGCAGTTTAGAATCGCACCGGCTGATAGGCCGGACAAGTTACAGGAGGACAAATCTATGGCGTTTCTTACTACAACTGCATCGGCACTGTCTCTTTTCTCACAGCTGTTTATGCTTCTGTCCCGGATGGCGAAGCTGTTCGGCGTGTTCGCGTAAGGAAGGAGGCGGCTCATGCAGAGTATCCTTGAACAGATCACAGATTGGCTCAAGAGCATGATCATCAGCGGTATCATGGGAAATCTTTCAGGGATGTTCGATTCGGTCAACCAGCAGGTTGGACAGATCGCAAGCGATGTGGGAACCACACCGGTGAACTTTTCACCTGCGGTTTTCTCTATGATCCGTAACATCTCGGAATCCGTGATCCTGCCCATTGCCGGAATGGTGCTGACATTCATCGCTTGTTATGAGCTGATCCAGATGCTCATCGAGCATAACAATCTGGCAAATTTCGAGACGTGGACATTTTTCAAATGGGTCTTTAAGACCTTTCTGGCAGTGACTCTGATCTCGAACACATTCAATATCACGATGGCTGTCTTTGATGTGGCGCAGCAAGTGATCTCCCGAAGTGGCGGTCTGATTTCCGGCAGTACGTCCGTCAGCGATGCGACCCTGACAGCAATGCAGGCTACACTGGAAGGCATGGACTTGGGACCGCTGCTGGGACTGTATTTGCAGACCTTTGTGGTTCAGGTCACGATGCTGGCGTTGTCGGCTATCATCTTTGTCATCGTGTATGGCCGAATGGTGGAAATTTACCTCATGGTGAGTCTTGCGCCGATTCCGTTCGCAACCTTTGGAAACCATGAGCAGAGCCACACCGGTCAAAACTATCTGCGCTCCCTGTTTGCACTGGGATTCCAGGGGTTTCTTATCATGATCTGTGTAGGCATCTACGCAGTTCTGATTCAGAACCTGTCCTTTTCGGATAACATCATCAGCAGCATTTGGGGCGTTATGGGCTATACGGTTTTGCTGGCATTTACGCTGTTTAAGACGGGAAGCCTCGCAAAATCCGTGTTTGCAGCGCATTAAGGAAGGAGGCATGATTCGTGGCATCTTATATTTCTGTACCGCGTGACCTTTCAAAGGTCAAAACCAAGGTCTTTATGAACCTGACCAAACGGCAGATTTTCTGCTTCGGAGCCGGTGCGCTGATTGGCGTTCCGGTTTTCTTTTTGCTCAAGTCCAGCGGGAATCTGAGCCTTGCTGCACTTGGCATGATGGCAGTGATGCTACCGCTTTTCTTTCTTGCCATGTACGAGAAAGACGGTCAGCCGCTGGAAGTGGTGGCAAAGCACTTCTATGAGGCAAAGTTCAAGAGGCCGAAAACGCGGCCTTACAAAACAAAAAATTACTATGCACTGCTGGTTCAGCAGGCAGACATGGAAATGGAGGTAAATCGCATTGTTCAAAATTCTCGAAAAGCTGACAGCGAAGAATAAAAAGCAGGATGACATCCGAATGCCGTCTCATCTGTCAGCCGCAGAGCAGAAACAGGTGCAGACGGTGATTGACCGAGCAAGGGTTGACCGCACGATTCCGCATTCGGCACAGGAGAGCATTCCTTTTCAGCGGATGTTCCCGGACGGTATCTGCCGTGTGACGGACAACTACTACACCAAAACCATCCAGTTTCAGGATATCAATTATCAGCTGGCACAACAGGAGGATCAGACGGCTATCTTTGAAGAATGGTGCAGCTTCCTGAACTTCTTTGATTCCAGCATCCGCTTTGAGCTTTCTTTTATGAATATGGCTACGGATGCTTCGAATTTTGAGAAGATGGTGCGTATCCCGTACCAGAAGGATCATTTCAATCCGGTGCGCACGGAGTACAGCACCATGCTGCGCCGCCAGCTTGCCCAGGGCAACAACGGCCTGACCAAGACGAAGTACCTGACGTTTGGCATTGAAGCAGAATCCATGAAACAGGCAAAGCCGAGGCTCATTCACATTGAGATTGACCTGATGAACAACTTCAAACGCTTGGGTGTCCGGGCAAAACTGCTGAACGGCAAGGAACGGCTTCATCTGATGCACGATATGTTCCACATGGGCGACCATGACCGGTTCAATTTCGATTGGAAGTGGCTGCCGGAGAGCGGGCTGTCGGTAAAGGACTTTATTGCTCCGACCGGATTTGCCTTTCCGAAGAACCGGATTTTTCAGATGGGCGGGATGTATGGTTCTATGTCCTATCTCCAGATCACAGCTTCCGACCTGTCGGATCAGCTGCTGAAGGACTTTCTGGATATGGAATCCAGCCAGATCGTGACCATGCACATTCAGTCGGTAGACCAGAACAAAGCAATCAAGTCCATTAAGCATACCATCACGGAGCTGGATCGTTCCAAGATTGAGGAACAGAAGAAAGCAGTCCGTTCCGGATACGATATGGACATCATTCCGTCGGATTTGGCGACTTATGGTAAGGACGCAAAGGCATTGCTGAAGGAATTGCAGAGCCAGAATGAGCGTATGTTCCTGCTGACCTTTCTGGTGATGAACACCGGCGAGACGGAGCAGGAGCTAGAGACCAACGTGTTTCAGGCTTCCAGCATCGCACAGAAGTACAACTGCAACCTGCGCCGTCTGGACTTTCAGCAAGAGCAGGGGCTGATGAGCTGCCTGCCGCTGGCACAGAACCTGATTGAGATTCAGCGCAGCATGACTACCAGCAGCACGGCAATTTTCGTGCCGTTTACCACCCAGGAACTGTTTCAGACCGGGAAAGAGGCTCTGTACTATGGGTTGAATGCCCTGTCCAACAACCTGATCATGGTTGACCGGAAAAAGCTCAAGAACCCCAACGGGCTGATTCTTGGTACTCCCGGTTCCGGTAAATCCTTTTCTGCCAAGCGTGAAATCGCCAATGCGTTTCTGGTGACGGATGACGATGTAATCGTGTGCGATCCGGAAGCCGAGTACACGGCTCTGGTGCAGAAATTTGAGGGGCAGGTTATTAAAATCAGCCCTTCCAGCACGCAGTATATCAACCCGATGGACATCAATGCGAACTATTCGGAAGAGGATAATCCGATTGCCCTGAAAGCAGATTTCATCCTGTCCCTGTGTGAGCTGATCGTGGGCGGAAAAGAAGGCTTGCAACCGGTAGAAAAGACGGTCATCGACCGATGTGTTCATCAGATTTACCAGACCTATTTTGAGAATCCGGTGCCGGAGAACATGCCGGTGTTGCAGGACTTGTACGAGGCATTGCTCCGGCAGGATGAAAAGGAAGCACACCATGTGGCAACGGCACTGGAAATCTATGTGACCGGTTCGCTGAACCTATTTAACCACCGCACCAACGTAGATATCAATAACCGGCTGGTCTGCTATGACATCAAGGAGCTGGGCAAGCAGCTGAAAAAGATCGGTATGCTGGTGGTGCAGGATCAGGTCTGGGGGCGTGTAACCGCCAACCGCAATGCCGGTAAAGCCACCCGCTACTATATGGACGAGTTCCATCTGCTTTTGAAAGAAGAGCAGACAGCGGCTTACAGCGTGGAAATCTGGAAGCGATTCCGTAAATGGGGTGGTATTCCCACCGGCATCACCCAGAACGTAAAAGATCTGCTTTCTTCCCGCGAAGTGACGAACATTTTTGAGAACAGCGACTTCATTTATATGCTGAATCAGGCAGCCGGTGACCGTCAGATTCTGGCGGATCAGCTGAATATCAGCCCGCACCAGCTGTCCTATGTGACTCACTCCGGCGAAGGCGAAGGACTGCTGTTCTACGGAAATGTGATTTTGCCGTTCGTTGATCGTTTCCCGACCGATCTGGAACTGTACCGGATTATGACGACAAAATTAACCGAAGTTCAGGAAGCAAAGGAGGCGTAAGCAATGGCTGGCAAGAAAAATCCGAATCTCGGAGACAAGCTGCGGCAGGAGCGCGAGGGTACGGAGAACACCCTTCGCGATTCCAGAAGCAAAACCGCAGATAGCAGTACGGGAGACGGCGGCAAGAAAAAAGCGGAACACCGAAGGCAGATTCGTCACGAGGCCGATCTTGCTAAGATGCGCAGTAAGAAGCTGAAATCAGATCAGGAAGTAAAAGCGAAAAAGAATGCAGCAGCTTCCGGGAAAAAAGGCGGAAAGCCAAAGAAGCCGGGAAATCTTGCGGCAGATGCACTTTCAGCCAAGGCACATCAGAGTGTGCGCAATGCCGACCAGGATAATAATTCTGGTGTGGAGGCAGCGCATTTTACCGAAGGCTCAGCGGAAGGTGCAGCCCGTGCTGGTTCCCGGTTCCAATATGGTCGAAAGCTGCGGCAGTACAAAAAGCTGGAGCGGTTGGAGAAAAAGGCAGATAAAGATGCCGTAGATTCCATCTTTACGGAACGCATGAAGTCTGATCCGCAGGCTGCCTCCAATTTCTTTTCCCGATGGCGGCAGAAGCAGGCCATTAAAAAAGAGTATGCCGCTGCGAAGGCAGGTGCGGCCGCTACGGAGAACACAGCAGCTGGCACAGCCAAAGCTGCGCAGGGTACTGCCAGTATAACGGAAAAGGCATTTCAGTTTGTGCAGAGCCACTCGCATATCATCATCGGTATCGCAGCCGTGGGACTGCTTGTTTTGGTGATTGCCGGGTCGGTTTCGTCCTGCTCCGTCTTGATCAATGGCGGCGGCAATGTGGTGCTGGGGACTTCCTACACGGCAGAAGATGAAGATTTGAAAGGCGTGGAGACGGATTATACCAAGCTGGAAGATAAACTTCGCAAACAAATCGACCGCATTGAAACCGACCATCCGGGCTATGACGAGTATCGCTACAATCTGGCAGAGATCGGACACAATCCCTATGAGCTTGCATCTCTGCTGACCGTAGAATTTGAAAATTACACGAGAAGCCAGGTGCAGGCGCGGCTCCAGAGTATTTTTGAAGCGCAGTATGAGTTGAAGCTGGTGGAAAAGGTGGAAATCCGGACAAGGAAAGAAACTCGTGTGGGTTATAGTTACAATCCAATCACCGGAACCGGGCACACCTACACCTATCAGGTAACGGTACAGTATGAGTATAAAATCCTCAATGTAACGCTGCTCAATCGGGGTATGGACTATGTTGCCAGAAATTCCGGTCTTACAGATGACCAGCTGGAACGCTACGAAGTCACATTGGAGTGCCGGGGCAATCGGGATGACCTGTTTGCAGGCATCGCCTTTGCAACGCCGGATGGCGCAGGTTCCAGCGGAGAATACCAGGATTACGACATTCCGGGCGAGGCTCTGACGGATGAAAAATTCCGAAAGATGATTACCGAAGCAGAAAAATATCTCGGTTATCCCTATGTCTGGGGCGGCAGCTCGCCGAGCACGAGCTTTGATTGTTCCGGCTTTGTCAGCTGGGTCATCAACCACTGCGGCAATGGCTGGCATGTAGACAGACAGACGGCCAATGGTCTGATGGGAAAATGCGACATTATTCCGAAAAGTGAGGCAAAGCCCGGAGACCTGATCTTCTTCCAGAAAACCTACAACACCAGCGGAGCGTCCCATGTGGGCATTTATGTCGGCAACGGGATGATGATTCACTGCGGCAACCCAATTTCCTATGCTTCCACTGAGACGAACTACTGGAGGCAGCACTACTACTGCATGGGAAGAATTCGATAAAAACAGGGCGTTTATTCGCCCGGAAAGGACACAACATGAGTTTGAAACTGGAAAAGATTGCTGCGGAGCGTGAGAAAGCCCGCAGGAAACGCGATGAGTGGGAGGAACGCAGAAAGGAATGGGACAGAAAGTACCACGAGCAGGAAAACAGCGAAATCTGTGAAATGGTACATGCCCAGAGCCTGACCCCGGAACAGCTGGCAGTTATCATTCAGATGGCGCAGGCTGCGGTTCCCAACCCGGAAAATCTGAAACTGGATGAGAAAGAAACGGAGGATATGGAATGAAAAAGATGATGGCAATGCTGCTTGCCAGTGTGATGGCGGCAGGAACCTTTACGACCACTGCATTTGCCTATACGGGCGATGATGTGCAGAAGAACACATCTGTCAGTACCGCTGCGCAGGAAGCGGATGCAGCAGAAAGCGCAAATGCAGGGGAAACGGACAATACCGACAGCATCGAAATCGACTCGGACATGCAGGTGCTGCCGGATGGCTATGAGGTCTCTACGGATGCGGATGGGAACCTGATCGTTACGGTGGGCGGCAAGGAATACAATATCGGCAGCGAAAAGTCCCAAAAGCAGATGGGTACGGTGGTGCCGGGTATCACCAGCCTGCATTTTCGTTCCGGTCCCGGCATGGATCAGGAGATTATCGGATATCTGCATTCCGGCGATACGGTGGAGATTGTCGAAAAATGCGGTGACTGGTATAAGGTAAACTTCAACGGCAAAACCGGGTATGCACATGGAAAGTACCTGAATGTCACGGATTCTGCAAAAGACAGCAGCATGTTCAGTGAAGATGCGCTGAAGCTGTTTCTGGATCTGATGCAGAGCGGAATGTCATCCGAGGATGAGACGGAATCCAGTACAGCTTTGACTCCGGAAGGAAATATGACGCTGGTGGACGATATCGGTGAGGAAGAAGATAAATCCAGCCAGCAGTTCATTACGCTGGTGACAAAGGCGGGCAACACCTTTTATCTGATCATCGACCGCGATAAAGACGGCAACCAGAATGTGCATTTTCTGAATATGGTGGATGAGGCCGATCTGCTTGCGCTGATGGATGAAGAGGAAGCCGCCAAGTATCAGGAGAAGAAACCGGAAGTCACGGAACCTGCTGAAACCGAAAAGCCGAAGGAGACGGAACCTGCACCGGAAGAGCAAAAAACAGAGGGCGAGCAGAAGAAAGCTTCCCCGCTCCCGATGATTATGCTGCTTCTGTTTGTGATCGGTGCAGCCGGTGTCGGCGGTTATCTTTATGTTAAGATGAAGGGCGTAAAGCCTGCGTCCAAGAAAAATCAGTCGGACCCGGATGCGGATTATCACGATGAGGATGAAGACGTACTCCAGCTGCCGGAGGATGATGGTGACGAGGGCGAAGAAGTGGATGTCAACGAGGATTACGAAGCAGAATCGGACGATGAACCTGTCTGATTAACGCAGCGTTGACCGGTGGGGCGGCTGAGAAGCCGTCCCTTTTACATAGCCAAATGGTTTGTGGATGAACTATTTTGAGCCATGAAGCTATGGAATCTGTAGGCGATATCTGATAAAATAGAAAGTAAAAACAGCTCAACAACTCGGGATTTTCTCAGGAGGCTATAAAAATATGATTGGAAGAATTTATCATGTTGGATTGACCGTTTCTGATTTGGATCGCTCGATTGCTTTCTACAGAGACATCCTTGGACTTGAATTTCAAGGAGAAATTTTTATGGAAGGCGAAGAAACAGATAAAATGTTTCGCAAGTCGAATTGCAAAGCAAGGGTCGCTTATTTGAACGGTTCTAAGGTTATTGAAACGCCACCGGTCGAGCTGATTCAGTTCGTAGATAGCGAGATCCATAAAGAACAATCAGACTTGTTTACGACATCCATCTCGGAAGTATGTTTCTATACGGATGACATTGATTCTGTCTATAATATCCTTATCGAAAATCATGTGGAGTGCTTATCTGAACCGCAGTATTTCGACTTTAGAGCAAATGGATTTGGGGAGAGCCGAGCTTTTTATTTCAGAGACCCGGATGGCATTATCCTTGAAATGATGCAGCCTCTTTGATAAGAAATTATAGGTATAGGAAATTGCCAACTTCAAGTTTGTAGACCTAAAACAGAATACCGTTCCTTACATAGCAGTCATGTGCTTCGGTGCCTGGCTGCTAATTTTTTGCGAAAGGAGCAGTATCGAATGAAGCTTGTATTAGCGGAAAAGCCCTCAGTTGCCATGAGCCTCTCGAAGGTGATCGGATCAAATCAGCGCGGGAACGGTTATATGGAGGGCAATGGTTACCTTGTCAGCTGGTGTGTGGGGCATCTGGTGGAACTTTCCCAGCCGGAAGCCTATGATGAAAAATATGCTAAGTGGAGATATGATGATCTTCCAATTTTGCCGGAACATTGGCAGTATCAGGTGTCCGCCAGCACGAAAAAGCAGTTTGGAATCCTGAAAAAGCTCATGCAGAGGAAAGATGTGGAGAGCCTGATCTGTGCAACTGACGCAGGGCGTGAGGGAGAACTGATTTTCCGATTGGTTTACCATCAGTGCGGCTGCAAAAAGCCGGTAGAACGCCTGTGGATTTCCTCAATGGAGGACAGTGCTATCCGGGAAGGCTTTCAGAAGCTCAGACCGGGAACAGAATATGATGCCTTATATGAGGCGGCTTTATGCCGGGAGCGTGCCGACTGGATTGTCGGAATCAACGCAACCCGGCTTTTTTCATGCCTGTATGGGCAGACCCTGAATGTGGGGCGCGTGATGACACCAACGCTTGCGATGGTGGTTATGCGGGATGCAGCTATTCGGGCGTTCAAGCCGGAACCATTCTACTCGGCAGAATTGAAATTCCGGGATTTTCAAGCGGGTGGTGAGCGGATGAAAGCAAAAGCAGATGCAGAAAAACTGGTGGCAGAGTGCTGTCAGGCGGGTAGTGCCATCATTACCAAGGTGGAGCAGAAAGAAAAATCAGAGAAGCCCCCGGCCTTGTTTGATCTGACATCGCTTCAGAGAGAAGCAAACCGGCAGCTGGGATTCACTGCCCAGCAGACCTTGGATTACACGCAGGCTCTGTACGAGAAGAAACTCGTGACCTATCCCCGTACCGACAGCCGGTATCTGACGGATGATATGGCACCGCTTGTGCCGGAACTTGTTTCCGTGATTCAGCAGAGCTTTCAGATTCAGCCAGATGCACCGGCACCGGTGAATACAGCACAGGTCATCAATACCAAGAAAGTTACCGATCACCATGCTATTATCCCTACAAAAACAGCGGCGGGTTATGACATTTCCTCTCTTCCCAGTGGAGAACAGGCGATTCTTACCATGCTGACGGTGCGGCTGATTTGCGCGGTAGGCACTCCCTGCCGCTATGCAGAGACCATAGTAGAAGCCGAGTGCGCCGGTCAGAAGTTCCGCACGAAAGGCAAAACAGTCACGGATATGGGCTGGAGGCAATATGCAGGAAAGGCAGTTGAAGATGCTGAGAAGAATGCAGAGGCAGGTGAACTTCCGATACTTTCGGAAGGCATGACACTGGAACTTGCCGGTGTCGATCTGAAAGAGGGCAAGACCAGCCCGCCTAAGAGATTTACCGAAGATCTTCTGCTTTCAGCGATGGAGAGTGCCAGCTCGGATGAATTTCCGGCTGGTGTAGAGCGAAAAGGCATCGGTACACCAGCTACACGCGCTGCCATCATCGAAAAACTGGTGCAGAAAGGCTTTATCGAGCGTAGGGGTGATAAGAAAACGAAATACCTTTGCTCTACGGACAAGGGAAATGCGCTGGTGACGGTGGTGCCGGAACAGATTCAGTCTCCATCCATGACGGCAGACTGGGAGGAAAAACTGCTGAAAATAGAACACGGCGAGTATGACAGCGATGCCTTTATGGGCGAAATCAGCAGCATGGTTAGCGGACTTGTTAAAACCTACGAGGCTGTAAAAGGAGCCGATGTGCTGATGCAGCCGGAACGCAAGGTCATTGGTTCCTGTCCCGCCTGCGGCAGTGATGTCTGCGAAACGGCAAAAGGATGGTTTTGCAGGGATAAGAGCTGTAAATTTGCGCTCTGGAAGGAAAACAGGTTTTTTCAGACACTGGGAAAGCAGATGACAGAGGAACTGGCAAAGCAACTGGTAAATCGTGGAAAAGCACGGCTTACCCATTGCTATTCCAGGAAGTCCAATCGTTACTATGACACAACCGTTCATGTAGAGACCGGCGAGGACGGTGCAGCAGCATTTAAGCTGGAGTTTGGAGGTAAAAAATGAGCATGAAAATGATGAATGCAGCTTATCTGGTGGATAATGTCGCTCTGCTTTCCTTGCAGGAAAAGCAGGACGGCGTGGAATTCCATTGTTTTGATATGGACAGCAAGGTGCAGATTGCCGAGGGACACATTGGCTGGGATGTGTTG
Organism: Gallintestinimicrobium propionicum; assembly: GCF_025567525.1. NCBI lineage: Bacteria > Bacillati > Bacillota > Clostridia > Lachnospirales > Lachnospiraceae > Gallintestinimicrobium > Gallintestinimicrobium propionicum. Next base: position 12,477 of record NZ_JAOQJY010000024.1, read on the forward strand.
GATAAACAGCCGTTTTCTACGCTGGAAGAAAGCGCGAGGGTGGCAGCACTCAAGGAGATTCCCCAGCTGGACGGTCTTACCGTTGCGCCGGTAGCCCCGGAGATGCTGGAGCAGATGCGCGGCGGCAGAAAGGTTCTTTGGCAGATGAAAAAGGCTGATCCTGAACTGGAGAATGCTAAAAATATCCGGTTTATCACCAGCAGCTACGAGGATCGTTTCAAAATTCCGGATGGCAGTGCGGTAGAGATTGAGTATCCGAATCGGAAATTCTCAGCCCGCTGCGAATATATGGACGAATATCATCTGCGCCTGGGGTATGATGTTCTGCACATTTGCCAGCTGGCAGAAATGCTGGAACGCGGCGGTGGCACATGCCGCCCGGAGCTGTTGATTACGGAGGAACACAGCGCATGGGATTTGGGAAGCAAGGGCTTTCTTGCCATTCAGACCTGTGAGGACGGTTACGACTATACCTTATATCATAAGGACTTCACGGAAATTGACGGTGGACAGATCGACAACCCGGAAATCAGCATGAATGCAGCCAGAGACCAGATTCTTTCGGATTATGGGTTCGGTGGCCGTACCATGACGCGGATTGACTATGATGAACTTTGTGATCGTGCAGAGGATGCAGAAATCAGCAGACGGGAATCTGTGCTGGGTAAACTCTCGGATTTATCTTCCAGAACGGATACGCCTGTGAAAGCTACTAAGGCGAAGGAGACGGAGCGATGAAACACAAGCTCACGAAGGCGGAGCAGGAAACCGTCATCAATTTTGATAATGAACTGGATACCGCCAGCATTTATACCCATGACAGCCGCCTGATTAAGAAGCTTCGGGAACTGCGAAAACAGTATCCGGAGCAGTTTATTTTGGAGCACCGGGAGCATGGGTCGGTCACTTATACGATTCCGAAACGCTGTGTTGGTATCCGACCGCCGTACAGTGAAAAGCGGCGGGAACAGCAGCGACAGGAAGCAAAGGAAAACGGCCTGCCGTTTATGGAGAAGGGAGAAATGAACGATGGCAAGAATTGAAAAATGGGATGAAGTGCATGGAAATCAGGCACCGGACGAAAGAATGATGGCATTTCTCGACAGTGCTACCGACCAGTATGCGATTTTGCAGCTTCGCCGCATCGAGGATACGGTATATGAACGCTTTTCGTCTATGCGCGAACTGGAACGGATGGGGCTGGAACCGGATATTGACCATTATGAAGTGGTTTATACGGCTCCGCTGCTTCCCTACAAGGATCAGAATACGATGTTGGAGGAACTGTATGCGAAATTCAATGTTTCCCGCCCTGATGATTTTACTGGGCATAGTCTTTCTGTGTCTGACATCGTGGCTTTACGGCAGAATGGTGTTGTAAGCTGTCACTATGTGGATTCCATCGGCTTCCAGGAGCTGCCCGGATTTTTGAAACCGGAGAATTATCTGAAAGCCGCAGAAATGGCAATGGAAGACGATTACGGTATGATTGACGGCGTAATCAATAACGGAAAGAAGGAAGAACCGGCGGAGAAAGCATCGGTTCTGGATCAGCTGAAGGAAAAGCAGGAGGCGGTGCCGCCTGCGCCGCCTCGTAGGTGCTGCGAAGAAAAGGAGTTATAAATGCGTTTTACGGATGACGAATGGATGCTCATGATGCTTTACAGTCCTGGCACACGGACAGGGCTGATTGCAGAGCTTCAGATGATGCAGAAAAGTCTGACCGGCAGAGATAGAAACCTGCGCAGGTGGACGGCCTCGCTGCTTGCGAAACTGGCAGAGATGACGGATGCAGAATATGAGGCACTGGATTTGTATCCAGACGAATAAAGGAGAGGAGGAAAAAATAGATGATGACGAAAACGGCTTATTATATGCAGATGGCGCAGGAAGCTGCGGCACAGATCACTGGCAGCAAAGAGCAGTGGACAGCGTTTCTGACCACATCCGCACGGCTTTATAAGTATCCTTTTGCGGAGCAGCTGATGATCTATAAGCAGAGACCAGAAGCGACGGCCTGTGCAGAGTACGATCTCTGGAATGATCGGATGAACCGCTATGTGAAGCGTGGCTCCAAGGGCATTGCTCTTTTGGACATGCGCGGCGAGCAGCCGAAACTGCGGTATGTATTTGATGTGGCAGATACCGGAGAACGGAAGAATTCCCGACCGGTACAGCTCTGGAAAATGAATGCGGAGCATGAGCAGCCAATCATTCGCGCACTGGATACAGCATTTGATGTTTCTGCCGGTGCCGGGTCTCTGGAAAATCATATCATGGAAGCGGCAGAACGCCTTGCAAGGGATTACTGGGAGGAAAACCGCAGGCAGATCAGTGACATCGTTGCAGATTCCTATCTGGAAGGATATGATGAACTCAACATCGGAGCTTCCTTTAAGAGAGCTGCCGCTGTCAGCATCGCATATTCCGTCTTTACCCGGACGGTGGGCAATGCAGATGACTATTTTGAGCACGAGGATTTTCTGGACATCTTTGATTTTAATACGCAGGCTGCCGCCAATGTGCTGGGAACTGCGGTCAGCGAAATGTCCAGCCAGATCTTCCGGGAAATTGAACGCACGATCCGAACCTATGAAAGAGATAAGCAGGCAGAAAGGAGCCAAAACTATGATGGAGCTGAATTACACGAAGAACGGCGATTACCTGATTCCGGACATCCAGTTGTCGGTGCAGGAACAGAAGCCCCTGGGCAAGTACGGGAGGATGCGCAGAGCGTTTCTGCAGGAGAACAACACGCTGCTGTACAATCACCTGATCCTGACCGAGAAGCTGTACCCGCACCTGTGGGAGATTCAGGAGACCGCGACCGCACGGATGGAGCAGATGATGGCGGATCTTCTGAAAGCGAATCCGGCACCGGACAAGAAATCAAACCAGATGGCCTGGGTGCAGCACATGAACATGCTGAAAGCGCAGGCAGAGGAAGTCATTCTGACGGAACTTATCAACAGTTAAACTTCATGAGTCTGTTTCAGTCCGAAGCAGAGCAGATTCAGAAAATTGATGCGGCGGCAGAAAATGCAGCCAAAGAAGCGGAGAGCGAAAAGCCCTCCGCTTTTGTCATTTCTGAGGATGAAATCGACCGGATGCTGCGGACAGGCTCCAATTTTGAAGGCGGAAAGATCCGTATTTATGCGCTGTATCAGCAGCAAGGGGACGCAAAAGAACGAGCTGCATTCTTGAAAGCGGAATACGGTCTCGGTGGCCACAGCTATACCTTTATGGATGGCAGTCGCGGTTTTGCCGATTATAACGGAAGAGGTATTCTGCTTCGCAATTATGACCATGACCGGGAAGTGCGACTCACATGGTCGGCGGTGGATAAGCGGTTAGACCGGCTTGTGGAAAATGATCAGTACCTGACCGCGCTGGAAATGGAAGAGTATCGGAAGCTGGAGCAGGAATACGGCGCGCCGCTTCCTATGCCGACTGCCGCCCATGTGTTTCCGCCAACGCCACCGGAACGCTACGATACCGGAAATGAGCATGTGGACAACATGCTGAATACGGCTGCGGATGTATATGCCCGGAGTGAACTGGCGGCACCACAGCGGTTTACCGTGATGGAGACAGACGATGGTTATGCGGTCTGGGATGATATTCAGGACGGCATTCATGTGGAGCCGGATGGCGTCAGCGAAGAGTTTACCAGCGAATGGGAGGCAGAGACCTACCGCCAGCAGCTAATTGAAAAAGTCCAGGAACGAGAAGCAAAAGACTGGCTCTATGTTGAACAGAGCAAGCAGAATTTGCAGCAGGACATTCCATTCCCAGATGTGGAATCCGAAGAAGCACCGGAATCGGCTCACGCAGAGACAGATCCTCTGGTGCTGGAAATGCAGGAACACGCCAGAGAACTTGCCAGAGAGTCTGGCTATGCACCGGATGAACGGTTTGTGGTCACAATGACCGGCAAGAACTTTCCGGATTCTAAAGATGCGTTTGCCATCTGGGATTATGTCAAAGAAGAGTATTACGGATATTCGGACGGAAAAGTGCAGACATTTGCCGATTATGTGAGTGCGTCAGAGGCGTTGCAGGAGATTCGCGGCAGGAATATGGAGGCTGAAAAAGAGCCTGCAACTGTGCAGCCAGAACCGGCAGCTCTGGTGCAGCCGGATTATCGCGTTGGCGATACGCTGTATCTGGACGGAAAGGCATTTACGATTGAAAAAGTCGGGCTTTTCGATGTGGAACTTCGGGACCCGGATTCCGTGTATCCGATCTTCCGCTCGGAAAGCAAGGAAAATCTGGCAAGAATTTTGGGGCATGAGGAAAATGTTCACCTGCACAATCTGGTGGTTGATCTGAATCCCGGCAGAGAAAAGCAAAGTGAGGAACAAAAATCGGTAATTCCAGAGACAGCGCCGGAGAACACTCATGCAGAAAACTATCGTATCAACAGCTTTCATCTTGGCGAAGGCAGTCCCAAACAGAAATTCCGTGCCAACATGGATGCTATCTACACGCTGAAAACCTTAGAAAACCAGCACAGGGATGCGACACCGGAAGAACAGGAAACACTGGCCAATTATGTCGGCTGGGGCGGGCTGGCAGATGCATTTGACGCAGAGAAAGCTGCCTGGACAGGCGAATATAAGGAACTGAAAGCAGCTCTTACGGAAGAAGAATATGCCGCAGCCAGGGCTTCGACTCTGAATGCGCACTACACCAGTCCTACCGTGATCCGTGCAATCTATGAAGCGTTGGACGGTATGGGATTTGAGAAAGGCAATATTCTGGAACCGTCGATGGGTGTCGGCAACTTCTTCGGTATGCTGCCAGATTCCATGCTGGGAAGCAGACTGTATGGTGTGGAACTGGATTCCATCACAGGGCGTATTGCGCAGAAGCTGTATCCGCAGGCAGAAATCAAGGTGGCAGGTTTTGAAACCACCGACCGCCGCGATTTCTATGATCTGGCCGTGGGCAATGTGCCATTTGGCAACTACCGTGTCAGCGATAAACCCTATGATAAGCTCGGTTTTTCTATCCACAACTATTTCTTTGCCAAGGCATTGGATCAGGTTCGTCCCGGTGGCATCGTGGCCTTTGTTACCAGCCGCTATACGATGGATTCCAAGAATCCGGACGCACGAAAGTATCTGGCGCAGCGGGCAGAACTGCTGGGAGCCATCCGACTTCCCAATAACGCATTCCGTGCCAATGCCGGTACAGATGTAGTGTCGGATATCATTTTCCTGCAAAAGAGAGACCATCCCATTGATATCGAACCGGATTGGGTGCATCTGGGGCTGACTTCGGAGGGCATTACCCTTAACAGCTACTTTGTTGACCACCCGGAAATGGTGCTGGGTGAGATTACAACGGAAAGCACCCAGTACGGCAAGGAAGAATGTACAGTCATTCCGATTCCGGATGCAGATCTGGGAGACCAGCTGCATGAGGCTGTGCAACATATCGGCGGCCACTATGAAGCGCAGGAGCTGGCACCGGAGGAAGAACTGTCCTTGCAGGGCGAAACCATTCCGGCAGACCCCAATGTAAAGAACTTCTCCTATGCAGTGGTGGATGGGAATGTCTACTTCCGTGAGAACAGCATCATGCGGAAGGCTGACCTTTCTGCGACAGCCACCGGAAGAATCAAGGGCATGGTGGAGCTTCGCACCATCGTGCAGGAACTGATTGACTACCAGCTAAACGATTACCCGGAGGACACGATTGCCCAGAAACAGCGGGAACTGAATGTAGCCTATGACCGATTCGCCGATCAGTATGGGCTTATCAACTCCCGTGCAAATGCACAGGCTTTTTCGGAAGATTCGTCGTATTATCTGCTCTGCTCTCTGGAAAATGTAGACGAAAACGGCAGGCTGGAATCCAAGGCGGATATGTTCACCAAACGGACGATTCGACCGGAACGGGCTGTTACCAGTGTAGATACTCCGGCAGAGGCTCTGGCAATCTCCATCGGAGAGCGCGGCAGAGTGGATTTGCCCTATATGTCGGAGCTTTTAGGCACACCGGGGGAATATGAAAAAATCCAGCAGGAACTGCATGGTGTCATTTTCAAAGACCCGATGACGCAGGGCGGCGAGGAAACCGGCTGGGTGACGGCTGATGAATATCTGTCCGGCAATGTCCGGGAAAAACTCCGCGTGGCAGAACTGGCTGCGGCTTCTGATCCTGCCTTTGCGGTAAATACAGAATATCTGAGAAAGGCACAGCCGAAAGACCTGGATGCGTCGGAGATTGATGTGCGCCTTGGTGCCACATGGGTCAATCGGGATTATATCCAGCAGTTCATGGAAGAAACCTTTGAACCGCCGTTTTATCTGCGCCGGAACATCGAGGTGAAATTCTCTCCCATGACGGCAGAGTGGCAGATCACCGGTAAGAGTACACCGAGCCGGAATGATGTTCATGCCTATATGACCTACGGCACCAGCCGAGCTAACGCCTACCGGATTCTGGAGGATACGCTGAATCTGCGGGATATCCGTATCTACGATACCGTGGAGGATGCAGACGGCAAGCAGAAGCGGGTTCTGAATAAAAAGGAGACCACCCTCGCTCAGCAGAAACAGCAGGCCATTAAGGATGCGTTCCAGAACTGGGTGTGGAAAGACCCTTATCGCCGTGCGGAACTGGTGGAAAAGTATAACGAGCTGTTCAACAGTACTCGTCCCCGTGAGTACAATGGCTCCCATATCCGCTTTGGCGGCATGAATCCGGAAATCCGGCTGCGGGAACACCAGCAGAATGCCATTGCCCATGTGCTGTACGGTGGTAATACGCTGCTGGCCCACGAGGTAGGTGCCGGCAAGACCTTCGAGATGGCCGCTTCTGCTATGGAGGCAAAGCGGCTGGGACTGTGCCAGAAATCTATGTTCGTTGTTCCGAATCATTTGACCCTTCAGTGGGCAAACGAGTTCCTGCGCCTGTATCCGAGTGCAAAATTGCTGGTGGCAAGCAAAAAGGACTTTGAAACCGCCCGCAGAAAGAAGTTCTGTGCACGAATTGCCACCGGCGATTACGATGCGGTCATCATCGGGCATTCCCAGTTTGAGAAAATCCCAGTGTCCGCAGAACGGCAGGAGCGAATTTTGACTGCCCAGATTGATGAAATCGAAAACGCCATTGCTGAGATGAAATCCCAGAATGGCGAACGCTTCTCCATCAAACAGATGGAAAAGACCCGGAAAGGATTGGAGGCGAGATTGGAGAAACTCCGGGCAACCGACCGAAAAGACGATGTGATTACCTTTGAGCAGCTGGGCGTGGACCGGCTGTTCGTAGACGAGGCACACGCGTTTAAGAACCTGTTCCTCTACACAAAAATGCGCAATGTTGCAGGCTTGTCCACTTCGGAAGCGCAGAAATCTTCGGATATGTTTATGAAGTGCCAATATATGGACGAGTTGACAGGCGGGCGCGGCATCATTTTTGCGACCGGCACCCCGGTCAGTAACAGCATGACGGAACTTTACACTATGATGCGGTATCTCCAGTACGGCACGTTGCAGCAGAAAGGGCTGACCCATTTCGACAGCTGGGCTTCTACCTTTGGTGAGACCACCACAGCCATTGAGCTGGCACCGGAAGGAACCGGATACCGGGCAAGAACAAGATTTGCGAAATTCTTCAACCTGCCGGAGCTGATGAACATGTTTAAGGAAGTGGCGGATATCAAGACTTCCGATCAGCTGCATCTGCCGGTGCCGGAGGCAAAGTTTGAAACCGTGGTGGTGCAGCCTTCGGAGCATCAGCAGGCGATGGTGGCGGAGCTTTCGGAACGGGCGGCGGCTGTGCATTCTGGTGTGGTAGACCCGTCGGTCGATAACATGCTGAAAATCACATCGGATGGCAGAAAGCTGGGGCTGGATCAGCGGCTGATGAATCCTCTCCTGCCGGATGACCCCAACAGCAAGCTCAATGCCTGTGTGCGGAATGTGCTTCGTATTTATGAAGAAGGGCAGTCGGACAAGCTGACCCAGCTGCTTTTCTGCGACCTCAGCACACCGAAGAACGATGGGACCTTCAATGTCTATGAGGATATCCGCGCTAAACTCATCCAGTCAGGTGTACCGGAGGAAGAAATCGCATTTATCCATGATGCTGATACTGAGGCAAAAAAGAAAGATTTGTTTGCCAAAGTCCGTACCGGACAGGTTCGGGTGTTGTTAGGTTCGACACAGAAGATGGGCGCAGGCACGAACGTGCAGGACAGGCTGGTGGCCGTGCATCATCTGGATGTGGGCTGGCGGCCTGCGGACATGACCCAGCGAAATGGTCGTATCATCCGTCAGGGAAACCGAAACAAAGAGGTGCAGGTTTATCAGTATGTGACGGAAGGAACCTTTGACGCTTATCTCTATCAGACACTGGAGAATAAGCAGAAGTTTATCAGCCAGATCATGACCAGCAAATCTCCGGTACGTTCCTGTGATGATGTAGATGGGCAGGCTCTTTCCTATGCGGAGATCAAAGCACTTTGTGCAGGAGACCCGCAGATTAAGGAGAAAATGGATTTGGATGTGGATGTTGCAAGGCTGAAAGTATTGAAGGCAGACCATCAGAGCCAGCAGTACCGATTGGAGGATAAGCTGATGAAATATTTCCCTGCGGAGATTGAAAAAACGCAGGGGTTCATCAAGAGCTTTCAGTCGGATATTCGGACGGTGGCGGCACATCCGCTGCCGGAAGAAGGGTTCTGCGGCATGGAAGTAAATGACACACGCTTTACTGAAAAAGCAGAGGCCGGTGAAGCAATCCTCGCAATCTGTAAAACCAATCAGAGTTTGGAGCCAGTGCCGCTTGGCAGCTATCGCGGTTTCAAGATGGAGTTGTCATTTGACAGCTTCCAGAAAGAGTATCAGGTGCTGCTGAAAGGCGAGATGACCCACCGAGTGCCCATCGGCACCAGTGCTGCTGGCAATATCCAGCGTCTGGACAATGCTCTTGCCGGGATTCCAGCAAGGCTGGAAAAGGCGGAACAGCAGTTGGACAATCTTAGGAGCCAGCAGGAAGCGGCGCAGGCCGAGCTTGGAAAGCCATTTCCCCAGGAGGCAGAACTGGCAGAAAAGAGTGCAAGACTGGCAGAACTGGACGCACTGCTGAATATGGATGACCGTGGAAATGATGATCCTGACCGTGAGAGAACAACGGAAAAACCGTCTGTCCTGGCAGAGCTACGTGACCGTGCCGGTCGCATTCCGCCGATGGCACATCGAGATGATGAGGAGGTGGCACTATGAGTGTTCGGGAACACTGGATCAACGTCCGGGTAAATCCGGAAGAGCTGGCAAGGATTCGTGAAAAGCAGAAGGAATTGGGTATTCGGAACACCGGTGCCTATATGAGAAAAATGGCGATGGACGGGTACTGCGTGAATCTTGATTTGTCGGATGTGGCGCAGGTATCCACTCTTCTTCGCCGATGCAGCAACAACCTGAACCAGTACGCAAAACGAGCCAATGAATCCGGAAGCATCTATGCGGAGGATATCCGGGATTTGCAGAAGCGGCTGGATGAACTCTGGGAGATGCAGAAGCTGATCCTGAAGAGGCTTTCCGGTATTCGCTGACAGCGCAAACGTGCGGGATTTTTACAGCACATGGCACAGATGAAACTGTCTGTGCCGTTACATATTTTTTGCAGGTCTTCCTGTTGACATCGTGGTGTTTGACAAGCGGGTACGATAAAATGAAGATGAAAAGAAAAGCGAAGGGGTGAAATCCATGAAGATCGTATGTTTTTTGTTGAAGCTGGTGCTGAAAATCCTCTTGCTGCCGGTTGCGTTTCTGCTGCGATTTCTGTGCTTTATCTGGAATCTGCTGATGCAGCTATCCCTGTGGGTACTTTCGCCGGTTATGCTTTTCGTTCTTGGCTGCGGCATTTATTCTGTGGTTCGGGCGAGCTGGACGGATGTGTTCCTGCTGACCCTGATTGAGATGGGACTGTTCGCAGCTGCGGTTGGAGCGGGCGGCATCATGGAACTGATGGAACGGCTGTGCGAGTGTGTAGAGGATGTTTTGACAATTTGAGTTCAGGAGGGATTCGATGGATATTCAGTTTATGAAAGATTATTATGATTTACGGTACGAGGAAACAGATGGAGAGAATCATTTTGTGGAAGAGACTGCTTATCAGGAAAAACAGTCTGAGCAATCGAAGATGGAAGACCAGCTGATGGAAATGGTGGGCGGCAGCGAATCTAATGTGTGGAAGCTGTACGAAAGCATCATGTGTGTCTATTTCGATATGGAAGAGATCATCAAGCAGGCCGTTTATTTGCAGGGAGCTTATGACCGAGAACGGATGCTAAAATGAGAATATTGGATTGGTAAGAGCTGCCTTTGGGTGGCTCTTTTTAGATGGAGGAATAAGGAATGGCGGCTACAAGACTAATCGCGCTGCATATCAATAAAGGAAAGACGGTAGCGCAGTGTCTGGCTGACCGTACTGATTATTCTGAGAATGCAGCAAAGACGGAAGATGGAAAATATATCAGCGCGTATGCCTGTGATGCAAAGACCTGTGATGAAGAATTTCTGCTTTCCAAACGGCAGTATGAGCATATCACCGGTAGAACCCAGGCGCATGATGTGATTGCATATCAGATTCGGCAATCTTTTAAGCCCGGAGAAATCACGCCGGAGGAGGCGAACAAGGTTGGATATGAGACGGCCATGCGCTTTACTAAGGGAAAACATGCCTTTATCGTGGCTACCCATGTTGATCGTGCACACATTCATAACCACATTATTTTTAATTCGACTACATTAGACAGCACCAGAAAATTCCGAGATTTTCGCTTATCCGGTCTTGCACTGGCAAGGCTCAGTGATATCGTCTGTCTGGAACACCGGTTGTCGGTCATTATCCGGAAGCCCTATGGAGAGCGGCAGAAGAGAACGGAATACCCGGTGAAAAAATCGCAGCGGGATGAAATCTGCGAGGCCATTGATGCAGCATTGGCAAGAAAACCGAAAGACTTCCGGGAACTGATTGGAATTTTGCAGGAAGCAGGGTACGAGTATAAAGATGGAAAACAGCCTGCACTGCGGGGAAAAGGCCATGCCAGATTTGCCCGCTTCCGCTCTCTTGGCAAAGGATATTCGGTCGAAGAACTCTGCGAAGTGATTGCTGGGAATGTGGTTCATAAAAGCAAATTTGCAGAGAAAACCCGCACAAGCGCAAGGTCAGCACAGGTGCATCAAAAGGCAGAGCTGTCGTTCCTTATTGATGTCCGTGCCAAAATGCAAGCAGGCAAAGGCGCGGGATATGCGCGTTGGGCGAAAGTATTCAATCTGAAGCAGATGGCAAAAGCCATGATGTTCATGGAAGAGCATGGAATCAAGAGCTATGCAGAGCTGAAGGAAAAGGCGGATGGAATTTCTGAAAAATGCGATGCGCTGCTGGAATCTGTAAAAGCAGATGAGGTACGGATGTCGGAAATGTCGGTACTGAGGAAGCATCTAATCAATTATGCCAAGACAAAAGATGTTTTTGCTGCGTATAAAGCATCCGGCTACGACCGGGAGTTCTATGAAGCCCATCGGGATATGCTGGCCTTGCGCAGCGCAGCAAAAAAGGCGTTTGATGCCTATAAGAAAGAGAACGGTTCTGACAAAAAGCTCCCGCGCATCAGCGAGCTGAACACAGAGTATTCAATGCTTCTGGAACGAAAGAAAAGCTCCTATGCAGAGTACCGCGAGACCAAAGCGGAAATGCAGGATTGGCTTGTGGCACAGAAGATTGTGCAGGAAATCCTAAAAGAGGACGAGCAGAAAAAAGAGCAGATGCATGAGCAGGGAGAAGAAAATAGAGAGAATAGTAGATGATGGAATGCAGTGCAGGACAGAAAAATCTTCCTGCGCTGCTTTTTTTTGCGCGTATCAAAATACAGGCACCCTGTGTGCATAATAATGTACATTGCATCTGTCATTCTATGTTTGGAAGATATATAATAATATCGAAGCGAATGATGAGAATGTTCTAAATACAAAAAGAAAGAGGAAGACAAGATGTCAGTATGGAGATTACAGGTGAATACAGGAGGCACAAATGTTGCCGACTATTGCTTGAAAAATCATGTCGCAGCAATGGGATGGAGTCTTCGTGAATTAACCCAGGCAGAACGTTCTGGGATACATACATTTTTGGATTACTGTAATCTGGCAAGAACTCAGTACAAATCATTCGACAGTGTATGCCGCATGGTAGAGGATGTGAAAGAAGGAGACCTCCTATGGATGCGCTCAAGAAATGAAGGGAAATACTATATTGCGAGAGTTAAGGTGAACAGTACCTGGGTGTTTCGCGAAGATGCAGTACAGATGGATGCAGCGAATCAGTTGACCAATATAGACTGGTATCCAGCTACAGATAAGGCAGATGAAGAATCTGTTCCTGGTGCTGTGGCAACATCATTTATTATGGGTTCAACCATCCAGAGAATTAAGAAAAATGGAGTGGAAGAATACAGTCAGATGTTGTATAACCGTGTCCACGATTCAGCGCTGGATCTATTCAATTATCCCGATCCAGCCCTCTCGTTATGTGAGAAGCATTTTTACAGCCTGCTTCAGCCGGAAGATGTTGAGGATTTACTTGCGCTGTGGCTGTATGATACGAAAGGTTACGTTTGCATTCCATCGACAAATAAAATTGCTACGCCAAAGTATGAGTGCGTTTTGGTTGATCCAAATGACCTGAACCGAAAGCATATTTACATTCAGGTAAAGAAGGGTGATGTTGATCTCAATACAGATGACTATTCCGGCCTGAATGGTGAAGTGTATTTGCTTACAACAGAAGGAAACGTTCAGAATGCACAGAAATATTCAAATGTGAAAGTAGCAGATCCAACGGTTATCTATGAATTTGCGATCAATCCGGATAAGTCTCATATCATTCCGGAGAATGTTTTATACTGGGTGAAGTTTCTGACAGAAATAGAAAATAATCGTTTGAAGTTTTCTGCGTGTAAAGGAATCATGTTTGATACGAATATCTCGTATTCAGATACAAATGAATCCGAGATGATTCTCGGAAACAAAATAGCGGCATATGGAGATGCCAAACGGTATATCGACAGCTTTCGCAAAGATGACTATGCTCTTTTTTATTCCAAAGGAAGAGGAATTATTGCAGTTGGACAGATAGTTACAGACACACCAACGGAAGTGGGTGATGAAAAATATCATAGTGTCAGAATGATTGTGCCGGAAAATTTCAATGGAGATGTTAAAGCATTGCCTGCTCTTTCTCCGAATGAGATTAAAACAATTTTGAAGCGGAATTTTTATTGGGCATCGACAATCAAAACACCATTCCTTACAGGAGTACAGGTTGAGATGTTGATTCGTGAACTGAAAAAGAAGCATATCTAACGAGGCGGCAGAAGGGGGGAGAAATAAGCAATGCCCTTACAGATTATCAGAAACGATATTACAAAAATGAGCGTTGACGCAATCGTCAATGCTGCCAATACTTCTCTTTTGGGCGGCGGCGGTGTGGATGGCTGCATTCATCGCGCTGCAGGTCCGGAGCTGCTGGTGGAATGTGAAACGCTCCACGGCTGCAAGACCGGGAGCGCAAAAATCACGAAGGGCTACAAGCTGCCCTGCAAATATGTCATTCACGCAGTTGGTCCGCGCTGGTATGACGGGCGGCATAGTGAGCGCGAACGGCTTATCTCATGCTATCGGACTTCGCTCATGCTGGCTAAGGAATACGGATGCGAGTCGGTTGCGTTCCCGCTGATTTCCTCCGGCATTTTCGGCTATCCGAAGGATCAGGCTCTCAAAGTGGCGATTGACACCATTAGCAGTTTCCTTCTCGAAAACGAAATGACGGTGTACATCGTCATTTTTGACCGCAAAGCCTATCAGATCAGCGGCAAGCTGTTTGCCGATATTGCAGCGTACATAGATGACCGCTATGTGGACGAGCATACTGATAATCGTTCCGAGCGTCTGCGCAGGATGAACGCCTTCCGGATGGAAGAACCCATGCCTTGCGAGGCATCCGTTTGTGAAGAGGCAATCGAACAGCTCATGCCTCCCGTCTCTGCGGCGGCTGCCCCCAAAAAGGCGGCAACCCTTGATGACGCGCTGGGACAGATCGACGAGAGTTTTTCCGAGATGCTTCTGCGAAAGATTGATGAGCGCGGCATGACGGACGCGCAGTGCTATAAGAAGGCGAATATTGACCGGAAGCTCTTCTCGAAGATCCGCTCGGACAAGTCTTATAAGCCTTCCAAGCCCACGGTCATTGCGTTTGCCATTGCCCTTGAGCTGCCGCTTGTTGAAATGAAGGATATGCTCAGGAAGGCTGGCTTTGCGCTCTCCCACTCCAACAAGTTTGACATCATCGTGGAGTATTTCGTGGAGCATGGGAACTATAATGTCTTTGAGATCAACGAGGCTCTGTTTGCCTTCGACCAAAGTTTAATAGGAGCATAAGGTCTATGGATAAAGTGTTTCAGAAATTTTTGCGAAGTGGTATTGACCTTTCGCCCGTAGGAGTGAAGCGTCGTGAAGATAACAACCCATACTTTTGCACGCCAAAAGGTGCATCTATTTTTGGCTGGGCGGGTGTGGACGGCATCCACTTCTGCTTTGTTCGAGGCTTTGGCGGTATGGTATTTTCCGTCAGTCCCATGGACTCGGCTCCGGATTTTGTTCATCCGCTGGCAAACGATTTTGAAGACTTTCTGAGGTTGCTCCTTGCTTGCAGTGATTCGGCAGCGCTGGAACAGGCGTGGATGTGGGGTAAAGCCCAGTTTGAAGCCTTTTTGCAGGACAACCCTCCAACACAGGATCAGCAAAGAACGCTATCAGAGCTTGCTGAGAAAATGAAATTGACGCCTATGGAACAGCCGTGGGTATACATCAAAAAGCTGCAAGCATCTTTTGATTATAGCAAGATCAAGTACACCGAGGACTATTATGATGTTGATATGAACCCAGAAGCAGAACCGACCATGCCTGAGTGGAAGGTCTACTTTGAGGGAAACTTCTGGGGACATTCGGGAAAAGACCATGCCGGAACGGAAATCCGGTTGAATAAGCAATTTGACTGGGCGAGGCATCATTGGGTTATTCCTGCGGCGTATTCTTGCAGCAAGGGACTCGTCATGGACTTTTGTATGCGCACCCCGGAAGAAGACATTCGCAAGTTCATAACTAAATGGGATTTACACCCCGAAAACGACTCCTGCGAATACTTCACGCAGGAGCAGCAAATGCAGATAGATTTAGACAATCCACTTTGCCTTGACTTTATTCCTCGTTTGGAATTGAACGGGAAAACAATGCTGACCTCCCACGGCTGTTCCGTGGTCTTTAATCCATGTTTGCCAGACGGGGTGATCAATGAAGCGGAAGCAAAGTGGGCATTGGAACACTATGATTTGGATACATCCTATGGATGGATGATTTTTCGGGCAGCTTTTCCGTGGACAAGCAAACGCCGTCCTGAAATAAAAGCCCTCTCCCTTACAATGGAGCAGCAGTCGTGTCGTGTCCCGGGACCACATTTCAAGGCACACGCTCCCGGTGATTCGTTTTCTTTCCTCCATCCGGTCAGTGGAAAAAAATACACATTGACCGTACAGGAATTGGAGCGGCAGACAATTTCCGAAAAGCGTTTCGGTTCTGACCGCTGGCTTTATCCGACGCATTTTACCGCCATGAGCTATACGTTTTCTCCTGAACCAGACGATGATATTTCAATCTGTGATTGCGCTGAGGGGGACAAACCTTTGAAAATTGCGCCATGCTCTGACCGCTATGCACCAGAGGCACGAAACGATATTGCTTGTATTGGCATTATCGGCGGAGCGGACGGTCCAATCGCAATCGTGTGTGAAGGCAGCTCAAAAGAAAAACTTCATGCAGTTTGTTCCTCTCTACACTTTGAGCCGGTGGAGGGTGATATTGAATGGCGTATCGTATTCAACATTAAAAGCTCCAATGAAATGTCATTAGAGCTGATCTAAGAAGAAAGCGGAGGCAAAGAAGGTGAAGCAACACACTTACATCGCAATCGACCTGAAATCCTTCTACGCCTCCGTGGAGTGCCGGGAGCGCGGCTTAGATCCTCTGGACACAAACCTTGTTGTCGCAGACGAAAGTCGGACGGACAAGACCATCTGCCTTGCCGTTACTCCCTCCCTCAAGAGCTACGGCATCTCCGGACGCGGGCGGCTATTTGAAGTCAAACAGCGCGTGAAGGAAGCGAATGCCGGACGGCAGCACGACGCACCGGGACGCAGACTGGACGGCACATCACACTTCTTCTCGGAGTTGCAAGTAAACCCGTCTCTGGCGATTGACTTTATCATTGCGCCGCCCCGAATGGCGTATTACATGGAGTACAGCACCCGCATCTATCAGGTCTACCTCAAGTACATCGCGCCGGAGGACATTGTGGTCTATTCCATTGACGAGGTGTTCATGGACGTGACGGACTACCTGAACACCTACAAGCTCTCGGCACATGACCTTGCCATGAAGATCATCCTCGACGTGCTTGAGACAACCGGCATCACGGCAACCGCTGGGATTGGGACGAATCTCTTTCTCTGCAAAGTGGCAATGGATATTGTGGCGAAGCACATCCCCGCCGACAAGAACGGTGTCCGCATTGCAGAGCTGGATGAGATGAAGTTCCGGCGTGAGCTTTGGTCTCATCAGCCTCTCACGGACTTCTGGCGCGTGGGTCGGGGCATTGCCAAGAAACTTGAGCAGAACGGGATGTTCACGATGGGTGATGTTGCCCTCTGTTCAGAGCGGAACGAGGACTTGCTTTACAAGCTGTTCGGCAAGAATGCGGAATTGCTCATTGACCATGCGTGGGGATGGGAACCGACCACCATTGAAGCAATCAAAGCGTACCGTCCCAGCTCCAACAGCCTCAGCTCCGGTCAGGTATTGCACTGTCCCTATGAGCCGCAGAAGGCGAAGCTGGTTGTGCGGGAAATGACGGACTTGCTTGTGCTGGACTTGGTAGACAAGGGGCTTGTCACCGACCAGATGGTTCTCACAGTTGGCTACGACATTGAGAACCTGACTGATCCGGCGCGACGGGCAAAGTATCACGGCGCGGTGGAGACAGATCATTATGGGAGGCAGATTCCGAAACAGGCGCACGGCTCTATTAACCTCGACGGTCACACATCCTCTACTCGCAAAATAATGTGTGCTGTGTCAGAACTCTTCGACCGGATCGTGGATAAGAATCTGCTTGTCCGCCGTATGTATGTTGTTGCAAATCATGTCCTGCCGGAAGCTGATGTACCGAAGAAAAACGACGGTGCAGTCCAGCTCGACCTCTTTACCGACTATGCCGCCGAAGAGGAAAAACAGAAAGCCGAAGATGCCGCTTTGGAGCGTGAGCGGAAGATACAAGCCGCCACGCTTGCCATCAAGAAGAAGTATGGAAAGAACGCCATCCTCAAGGCAATGAATCTTGAAGAAGGTGCAACCGCGAAAGACCGCAATGCGCAGATTGGAGGGCATAAGGCGTGAACGGAAAATACGACGAGATCATGGGACTTCCTCACCACGTTTCCAAAACGCGACCACAAATGCCGATGTCAGATCGTGCAGCGCAGTTTGCGCCCTTTGCCGCCCTCACCGGCTATGATTCTGCAATCAAGGAAACCGGACGTCTGACCGACGAAAGGATTGAGCTTGATGAGGGAGCCTTGACCGCTTTGAACATGAGGTATCAGCTTCTCATGGATGCCCTTGATGAAGAGCCGGAGGTTGAAATAACCTACTTCAAACCTGATGAGCGCAAAGCTGGCGGTGCGTATGTAACTGCAACCGGCGCAGTCATAAAGGTTGATGACTTTGAGCGCCTAATTACCATGCAGGACGGCACAATGATTCCGATGGATGACATCCTAAGCATTGACGGAGAGCTGTTCTTATCCTTAGAATAATGTCGCTTGCCATGCGACCAAATGAAGTGAATACCGAAGTACAATATGACTGTAAGGTGAGACACCAAGCAGTCATTTTTTTATATACGGAGGTACAAAACATGAGAAAGAACATGACGGAGATCGTATTCATCCTTGATCGCAGCGGCTCTATGAGCGGACTGGAAACAGACACCATCGGAGGATTCAACTCCATGATTGAAAAGCAGAAAAAAGAGAATGGCGAGGCATTGATCTCTACCGTTCTCTTTGACAACGTGAGCGAGGTTATCCATGACCGTGTGCCGGTTCAGAAGGTGGAGCCGATGACCGACAGGGACTATTCCGTTCGCGGATGTACTGCCCTTCTGGATGCTATCGGCGGAGCAATTCATCACATTGGGAATGTCCACAAGTACGCAAGAAATGAGGATGTCCCTGAACATACGCTGTTCGTCATCACAACGGACGGCATGGAGAATGCAAGCCGCCGTTATGACAGTGAGACAGTTAAGAAAATGATCGAGCGGCAGAAGGAAAAGTACGGCTGGGAGTTTCTATTCCTCGGCGCAAATATTGACGCAGTAGAGACAGCAAGTCAGTTCGGAATCGGCGCAGATCGTGCAGTCAACTATCAGTGCGACAGTGAAGGAACTGCGTTGAATTATGAGGTGGTCAGCGAAGCAATCAGCTCTGTCCGGTGCAGTGCCCCGCTGAGCGCAGACTGGAAAAAGCGTATAGACGAGGACTACAAAAAGCGTGGAGGCCGCAAGCACAAGTAAATGTTTTTTGAAGCCGGGGTGATGATTCACTCCGGCGTTTTCTTTGGCAGGAACTGCCGTTAAAGCATCCGAAACGGATGCGCAGCCCGATGCCGCAGGCAGCGTTCTATGGGGATTGGGGAGTTTCCCCAACAAGCAGAAAATCGCTTTCGTGTCACGAAAGCCCTGCTTGCTAAGTTTGTTTTGAACTTAGCAAGCAAATCGAAGATTTTCATTTTTCGCAAAATCAGCAGCACTGTGTTTTGTGAAAAATCGCAGAGTGTA
This sequence comes from Gallintestinimicrobium propionicum, assembly GCF_025567525.1. Classification (NCBI taxonomy): domain Bacteria; kingdom Bacillati; phylum Bacillota; class Clostridia; order Lachnospirales; family Lachnospiraceae; genus Gallintestinimicrobium; species Gallintestinimicrobium propionicum. Next base: position 31,443 of record NZ_JAOQJY010000024.1, read on the forward strand.
CATACACCTACTGTGCTTGCTATTCTCTATTTTTCAAAATGGCAAGTGCCATTTCCTAAATGGAAATCGGCGGCAACCGCCGCCTTGTCTGCCCATAAGCAAAACGGACGAACGCTGTCAATGGCGGCGAAGCCGTTCATCTTGACCATTGACGGCGTTCGGCGGTTTTGCTATCTTGCAAAATTTGAATGAAAAGAATCGAAGCGAATGAAAGAAAAGGAGGTTCGACACAATGGATGAAAAACGTAAAGAGGAAGAAGCTCGTGAGCTTACTCCCGAAGAAATAGATGAAACGATTTTTCAAGAGCAGATTGCGAGTGGAGAGTATGACGAGGAAGTCCCCGAATACTATTTCTCCAATCCCGACCCATACGCCAAGGTCGAGCCTCGTCCCGATGATGCACCTAAACGTAATTTCTCTTTTGACGAGAACGGCAACATTATTGTAAAAAATCTTTCTGCGTTCTGGCTGCCCGATGTGAAAATCGTGGAGAACATTGGCGGCACAGAATACACAGTAACAGGCAGCTACGAGGGCACGGAAACTCTCGACAAAAAGATCAAACGCATTATGGAGCAGAACGCTGCCGATGATGAATCTGATATCACGGAGGATGGCGAATGAACAGCGACACCTCTTTTGATATAAGTACAAATTCCAATCCTGTACAGACAGTTGCCCAACCGAAGGAGGATAACGAAATGTTAAGGGCAACCGACAAAATCACAGCGCTCTATTGCAGATTGTCCGTAGAGGACACCAAAGAGGATAAGAAGAACGGCAAGGAAGATTTGTCGAATTCCATCCAGAATCAAAAAGCCATGTTACTCCAATACGCACGAGATAACCGCTTCCCCTCTCCGACGTTTTTCATCGACGACGGATATAGTGGTGTGAACTATGCTGGGGTTAGATAGCGATACTTTTTACATCTACCATGTTGCGGCGGTCATGGTTGACAACTTGCGTCGGCTCCTGCTCGGTATCAACCTGTCCGACAAAGCTATAATGGATTTCGATTTTCCGGGTGTTGGTTTCCCGGTCTAATTCATGTATCAAAATACGGTCGATAAACTCATGGACGTTTTCATAGGTCAATTCCTGTATGTCGCTGTATTTCCCGACAATCTGAATAAACCTTGATATATCCCTTTTTCGCTCGGTAACGGTTGCGATCTGCTGTTGTAACTCGTCTATCCTTGCGGCAAGGGATTTCTTTTCGTCCTCATAGCCGGAAGTTAGAAACACAAACCGTTCATCTGTCAGTCTGCCTAATGCGTTGTCCTCATACAGCTTGCGGAAAAGCGTGTCAAGTTCGGTCATACGCGCCTGTGCTTTGAAAAGTTCCTTTTGCTGCTGCGCTAATGCCTTTCTCGCTTCCATGTCGCCGTACTCGGTAGCTTTACAGATAAAGTCCTGTTCGTGTTCCTTAACATACCGCAAAACCCGCCGCATATCTTCCAGCACTAAATCAAGAAGTACGTTTTTGCGGATATAATGAGAGGTACACTCGCTGCCTGTCCTTGCCCTGTTGCGCCATGCGCCGCAAGAATAGGAAAACTTGCGCGGCTCGATATTTACGCCCTGTTGGTAATACATCTTATGTCTGCAACCAGCGCAAAACAGCAAGCCGGAAAAAATATCAATCTCCGCTGCTTTTGTCGGGCGGTGGCGGGTAGCAATCCGCTTTTGCGCAAGTTCAAAGGTTTCCTCGTCAACAAGCGGCTCATGGGTGTTTGGGAAGAAATAGCGTTGTTCTTCTTCGTTCTTCCGGGTCTTTTTCGACTTGTAGGATACCTTGTGAGTTTTCGCGGTTATGGTATGCCCTAAATATTCCTGCCTTGCTAATATGTCATAGAGCGTTTTGTCCGGCCAAGTATAGGGGGCGATCATTGCCCGCTGATACCGCGCCTGTCCTGTACGCTGATAGCGCAACGCTCCAATCGTCAAGACTTTGTTTTCCGCAAGCCATTTTTGGATTTCGCACATACGCACGCCGCTAACAAACATAGCGAAAACCTGTTTGACAATCGGCGCGGTTTCCGGGTCGGGTATAAGGTGGTGGCGGTTGTTCGGGTCTGGGCTATAGCCGTATGGATATTCCCCGTTGACGCGCTCGCCTTTTTGCGCCTGTGCCTGTTTAACTGCGCGGATTTTCTTGCTTGTGTCGCGGGCGTAAAACTCGTTAAACCAGTTCCGCAAGGGGGTAAACTCGTTATCCTCCCGCGCTGTGTCAACTCCGTCGTTGATCGCGATATAGCGTACTCCGTTTTCGGGAAATACAATCTCTATGAGTTCGCCCGTTTTCAGATAGTTTCTGCCAAGACGGGAAAGGTCTTTGGTAATGACCGTCGCCACTCGTCCGGCTTCCACTTCCTGCAACATCGCTTGCAGCCCCTCGCGCTCAAAACTCACGCCGGAAAATCCGTCGTCCACAAAAAACTTTGTGTTCAAAAAATGGTGTTCGTCCGCATAGCGTTGAAGTATCATTTTTTGGTGCTGTATGCTTCCGCTTTCTCCGGCTTGCATATCCTCTTGACTTAAACGGCAGTAAAGGGCGGTGATTTTATTCGACTGTAACATTAGTCCTCCTTTCCGACAGCCGAATAAACAGGTATAATGTGTTGCTATCATTATACCATATCCCGCCGCCTAATGCACTACTCGGACGCTAAAAATCCCGGATTTCCGGGCTTTTTCTGCAAATCCTTTACAATGAGTTTCTCAATCTTTTTATGGATTGTATCGGTTGCCTTTTCACTCGGCAACGCTTGAACAAGATAGGTGATTTTCCCTATTTTGCGTTCGGTTGTAATTGTCTGTTTTTTATCCATTAGAAAAACCTCCTTTTCCTGTATGGATAAACTATATTCGTCAAAAGGCAAAAACGGGCGGTTGTTAGCTGCAACCTCACGGGAGTTTCACCCCGGCCCATGCTTATGGGTGCGCCGCGCAATACTTTGAGGGTGTTCAACGCGGGAGTATCATTGTGCCGCCTTGTATGTCGTCGCCCACAAGCTGCTAAACCTGTTTTACGGCGCGGTAGTTCTCGCTCGGCTTTTCCCCTATGGGGAAAAGCTGTCATGGCGTACCCGCCGACTGGCTCGGTACAGACGGAATGTACCCGTTTGCCTGTTATGCTGCGCACCAAAGGCCGCTTTCTTTGTCAAAGAACAATAGGCTTTGTCGGCCTGCAAAAGCACATCAACAGCGGATATGCTTTTGCGGAACGACAAATAGCCCATAACGGGAAGCGTGGAAAGGGGACACGCTCCCCGCATGGGCTAAAAGATTATCCTACATGAAAAGCAAGGGTGCGGGTAATAAGGCGCACTTGCAGCCTGTTACGCATTTCCTCGTCCACATAGGAATAGGTATTGCCCGCGTCGTCTTTCAGCGTGCGGGTACAAAGTTTCGCTATGTAACCCTCGTAGTGCTTCAAGATCGCGCACATGGCGGTTGTGTCGCCGTTTGCCGCTGCGGAAATGACAGGGAACGGCAACAGATTTTCAGACTTCCTAACGGTATTCATCATCTGCTTTTCCCTCCAAATACTGTTTGATTTTCGCAAGCGCGGATTTCCTGTGCCGGAAAACCGTCGTGCGTACAACATTCAGCAGTTCGCCAATTTCCGCGTCGCTCATATCCAAGAAGTAGGACAAAAGGATAATGTCGCGTTTCCTTTCGGGCAAAGCGTTAAGGGCTTCGGCAAGCAGTTCATTTTTGACGAGTACATCAAAGCCGGACACTTGAAAACGGAAATAATCGCTTTCGTATTCGTCCGTTGTGAAAAGCTGCGCGAGTTCGCTTTCGCTCAAATCCGAAAAAGTAACTTCGCGTGCTGCGCGTTTCGCAAGAGTGCGGCGGTGGCTTTTCGCTTCGCCGACCAAAGTTTTCTTTGCTAATGCGTCGTACTGATGTTGTATTCTTTCCTTGTCGGAAGAAGATAGCTCCATAGAGTTCACCTCCTTCCCGCGTGGAGTAGAGGACGGGAGTTAAGGGCTTGTCCTCTCTGCCCCTTTCGCTCCGTACCCGTTCGGGAGATGGCTCTTGAGTGCGCTTTTCAGAAAAAAGTTGAAAAAAGCAAAATGCGCCCGTCCGCAAGACGCGGACGGGCGCAAAGGAAATGTAAGCAGTAGCTAAATGTATTGACAGTTCACATTCATAGCCGGAATATCCCGCTTGCGGAGCATAGCTTTTTTTGACCGCAAAGCATTAGGCGGGTTACAGTAAATAAAAATGGACACGGCGATACCTCCCCGATACCGCCGTATCCTTAAAAAAGGGCGACTTTAATACACTACCCGCAATCCATTCTATAATAGGGAACAGCGGCTTTTGCGCAATATTAAATAAAAAAGCCGATAACACATAGGTTTTTTGACCTAATGCGTTATCGGCTCTGCGTCTATGCGTCTGGCACTTTTAATCATTTTTTTTTGAATTTATTATATGTGTTAGCTAACTGTCCACAAGCCGCGTTAATCTCTCTGCCATGAGAAACTCTCATAGTAACTTCAAGTCCTGCTTGCTCTAATTGATGTTTGAATGCAACTATTTCCCGTTTCTGTGGTGCTTTAATTCTTGAATTGCTTGTTGGGTTGTATTGTAACACGTTAATCATAACTTTTTTGCCCCGAAACCATTTTGCAAGTTGTCTTACATCTGAGGGCCGGTCATTTATACCCGGTAAAAGCAAATACGCAAAGACAATTTTGCGATTATGCCTTTCAGAATAGGATAAGGCTTGCTTAACAACATCTTCAATAGCATATATGCGCATGTGAGGAATAATACGATTTCTTGCAGATTGTGTTGCTGCGTGTAAAGATATTGTCAACTGAATTTTAAGATGTTCCTCGCGCAATTTTTTTAATTGATCGACCGGACCAACTGTTGATATGGTAATGCCGTCGGTTGGAAAGTTGAGCCCATATCTATCTCGGAGAATATGGATTGCTTTTATCAAGTTGTCATAATTGAATAAAGGCTCTCCCATACCCATAAAAACGATACGGTTTACTTTTCGACGCAACAATATAATCTGTTGTACGATTTCTGACGATGTTAGATTACGAACAAAGCCATTTCGCCCGGACTCACAAAAAATACAACCAACAGGACAACCGACTTGTGTGCTCACGCAAACAGTTCCACCATCTCGCCGCTTGATAAAAACCGTTTCAATGTATTTGTTGTCTTTCAGTTCGTAAACATACTTTTCAGTATCACTGCTTTTGCAAATATTTTTTACCAACATTGATAGATTTTTTTTGCGTGGTAATTGCTTATATAATTCTTCATATAAGGCTTTTGCTTCATTCTCGCCAATAACTTCCGACATTTCTTTGTAAGTAAATCCGTATGGATCATTCCGTACTTCCGCAGGCGTATATTTAGGTAAACGTTTCATTTTTATATCCTTTCTTCTAAATAATAAAAGTTTGTTTTTCTGTATTTTTGATTACAATCTCTAATTTTTCTACATCAATGATATGCGTCAATTTGCATTTAGGGCAGAAAAGAGGAAAATCTTTTAATACAGTATTATGAAATACTTGAACTCTCGTCTTTCCGTTACAAATCGGACATTTTATCCAATATTTTTTAAGCATTATATTTCACTCGTCCTTTTTACACAAAAAAATGCAGGTCAATCCTCAACATGAGCATTGACCTGCATTTATAATGCACAGAGCAGTACAACAAAACTAAGGCATAGCTTGCACTATGTCTATACTATATCTATACGTCGTTAGTTTTTTGTATAGCATCCGCAAAATAAGCATGACAAAAAAGCCCATGTTGAAAATGGGAAAATCCTTTTTTTCAATGCTTATCTAATACGCATGCTATGCAACATAAACGCCGCCTCCTTTTACATAAATTTTATTTTATCAGAAAATCAGTCTACTGTCAATACACAACAGGAAGTATTTAACCTAATGATATGAATTGTGTGGACATATCCAAAAAGAAAGGTGAACTGTAAAATGTAACAGGGTGAATGAAAATGGCAAAAAGACCCGTACCATTGTACGACTTTAAGGCTTTCGGGGCAGCTATAAAAGCCGCGAGAAATGAATACGGCGAGAGCCGCAAAAAGGTAAGCGACGAGTTATATATTTCCCCGCGCTACCTTGCGAATATCGAGAACAAGGGACAACAGCCGAGTTTACAGGTATTCTATGACCTTGTAACCCGGTATCATATTTCGGTAGATCAATTTTTCTTCCCGAACAGCAATGCGGAGAAATCCACCGGGCGGCGGCAGCTTGACGCGCTGCTGGACGGTATGAGCGATAAAGGCATACGGATTGTAACCGCAACAGCAAGGGAGATAACGGAAGTCGAAAAAGCAGAGGATTAACCTCACAATATGAGAAATCGGGAGATTGCAGCGCATGGCGGCTGCAATCTTTTTTTGCGTCCAAAATCAAAGGAACGCGCAACAAATACCGCCTTTCGGTGGGGGTATGGAGTAGATAGCAAGCACAGCAAACGAGTACCCGTTTGCGGAAAATGCTTGTTGGGATAATCCCAAACCCTTATACCGAAAGGCGGTGCGGAAATGGAAAACCGAAAGAGAAATATACAGATGAAGTTTTACGTTACGGAAGAAGAAAAGCGGCTGATCGACGAGAAGATGAAGCAGCTTCCCATAAAGCAGTATGGGGCATACTTCCGTAAAATGGCGATAGACGGGTATATTCTTGTCGTTGACCGAAGCGACACAAAAGCATATATCCGGGAACTGCAAGCGGTGAGCCGGAACATCAACCAAATTGCAAAACGCGCCAATGCGACGGGGACGGTTTACAGGCAGGATATAGAGGACATTAAAAAGGCGGTGGACGAGATATGGCGGTTACAAAGACGCACCCTATTAAATCAACCTTAAAGGCTGCGATAGACTATATCTTAAATCCCGAAAAGACAGACGGGAAGCTGCTTGCGTCCTCTTTCGGCTGCGGGCTGGAAACCGCCGATATTGAGTTTGCATGGACGCGGGAAGCTGCCGGAGATCGCGGCACACATTTAGGGCGGCACTTGATACAATCCTTTGCGGTGGGAGAAACCACACCGGAAGAAGCGCACAAAATCGGCATGGAACTTGCCGGGGCGGTATTAGGCGGCAAGTATGAGTTTGTTTTGACAACTCACGTCGATAAAGACCATCTGCATAATCACTTGATTTTCAACGCGGTTAGCTTCGTTGACTACAAAAAGTACCATTCCAACAAGCAAAGCTATCACTTTATCCGGCGCACCAGCGACAGGATATGTAAAGAGCATGGGCTATCCGTCGTCGTACCGGGACAGGACAAGGGAAAAAGCTATGCAGAATACACCGCCGAAAAGCAAGGGACAAGCTACAAAGCAAAGCTGAAAACGGCGATAGATACTCTCATTCCCCAAGTGAAAGATTTTGACGAACTGCTGCGCCGCTTGCAGGAAATGGGGTATGAAATCAAACAGGGCAAATACATTTCCTTTCGCGCTGCCGGACAGGAACGGTTTACCCGCACAAAGACGCTCGGCGCGGCCTATACGGAAGAAGCGATAAAGGAGCGTATCAAGGGCGTGTATGTTGCCAAAACAAAAACGCTGCGGGAAGATAAGAAAATCCGGCTTGTCGTCGATCTTGAAAACAGTATCAAAGCCCAACAGTCGGCGGGCTATGAACGGTGGGCAAAAATCCATAATCTGAAACAGGCTGCTAAAAGCATGAACTTCCTAACCGAAAACAAGATTGAGTATTATAGCGAACTTGAAAGCAAGATAGCCGATATTATGACCGCTCATGACGCGGCGGCAAAGGCGGTTAAGGAAGTGGAACAGCGTATGTCTGATTTGTCGCTGCTTATCAAGCACACCACCACATACCGACAGTTAAAACCGATTTACGATGAATACCGAAAATCGCCGGACAAGGAAAAGTATCTGCGGGGGCATGAAAGCGAAATTATCCTGTTTGAAGCTGCGGCAAGGGCATTAAAGGAAATGCAGATAAAGAAGCTGCCCGATCTCGCCGCGCTGCGCAAGGAGTATAGAAGCTTAAACGACAGGAAAACCAAATTGTATGAAGATTATCGGCAAGCCAAGAAGCAAATGCAGGAATACGGCGTTGTCAAAAAGAACGTCGATAGTATTCTTTACCCGTCCCAAAGCAGGGCGCGGGAGCAGGAGCGATAAGGCGCAAAACATGGGGTGGCAAGTGGAATGTTAAGGGCTGAAAACGCCTGTGTTTCTGCGGCTTCCAGCGCATGAAAACGACATAGACGATAAAGTATATTCAAACCCGCAAAAACGGCTTTCTAATTGTCCACGCAAGGACAAAAAAAGAACAGGGGCGCGGTGCCGGAAATCGGCAACCGCGCCCCTGTTCTCTATGGGCTATTCCTCGTCGGTCAAGATAAACTCCCTTTCGGAAAACTCGCTGTCCGTCATGGCTTGCAGCTTGTTCACCGCTGCGGCGGCAAGCTGGCGCATATCCTCGTCCATGTAGGGCATGGCGGCAAGGATATTTTCAAGCGTTGTTTCCCGGCTGTCCTCGGCGTAGATCGCAACAATGTTTTCTTCCTCAATGGTAAAGCGGGTATTCATGCTATCAAACCTCCAAATCCTTTTTATGCTCTTTCTGTTTATCTTTCGGCTGCTGCGCCGCCTGTTTCTTGTATTCGTCCAGCTTCTTCAAAATGGACGGTTTTTTCTGCGGCTGTTCCCGTTTCTCGGCTTTTACCGCTTTTGCAAGGTCGGTAACGGAAATCGCTTCCCCCGCCTTTGCCCGCTGCTCAAAATCTGCAACGGTGGGCGTTTGCGGCGTATTGTTGATAAGCCCGTCAAAATTGTTGTCGTTCTGCTCTATGGTGTCCTCGACGTGCTTTAAGGGATTATCCCGCTGCGGCTGCTCGGCGGCTATGGCATAAGCCTGTGTGCCATTCCCCATAATGAGATACTTCCCGTCCTCCGACGCATGGTGAAAACCAAATCCCGCCGCTTCGATCTGTTCACGGCTCATATCGGTAATATGAAAATTGCCCCTCGGCGTTCTAACGGTTTCACCCGTCAAAAGGCTGTCGGGGGTCGCTTCCGGCTGCTGCTTTTCAAGCTGCCCGTCCTTGTAGGAATATCCTTGCGCCGCGATTGCTTCAAGGGTCTTGCCCGTAACGTCGCCATAAATCCGCTTGTCTGCGTCAACCAGCATTTGCAAAGTGTCTTGTACGGTGTCGGACAAGGCTTGCTGCTGTTCGGGCGGCAGCTTGTCAAATACGGGGGTCTGCTGCTCCTGCAAAAACTCCGGCACTTGCTGAAAACCGATACTGTCTACATAGTGGGCGGTGTCCTCGTCGTTCTGATGAAGCACAACAATGTCGGAAACGGAAAGGCTATGCCCCTTAAAGTCGGCGGGGTGGTCGATATTAAACCTTTCCCAAATGTCGCCCAGCGTCATATCCTTTGTAAGCGGTGCAGTATAGACGAGTTCATAATTTACCCGGTCAATGGTAAGTCCAGCCGCTTGCAGACGGTCATAAGGCTCAAAGCGCAAGTCCCTTGTTTCGTCCCCGCGCTTTAACTGATAAATGGAAAAGGTATCGCCCTGCTCCTGCTCGGCTTGCCGCTGCTGCTGCAACTCGGTAAAATGCCCCTCAATCTCGGTAATGAGTTCCTTTGCGGTGGTCTGTATTGTTTCAAGGGACGCTTTTAACTCGGTCATTTCCTTGCCGCTGCTCCAACCAGCCACATAGCCGAAAGAGTAATCGGAAGTATCAAGGCCGAAATGCTGGCAAACCGTATAAGCGACGCTTTCCGCTTCTACCTCGCAGGTATGGCGGTCAACGCGGTTTTGCTGCTCCGGCGGGGCGTTTAAGTCTACGTCGTGCAGCTTCGCATGGGCGATTTCGTGAATGGCGGTCTTTACCGCCTGTAATTCACTCACGCCCTCTTTGATTGCAATACGCTTGTCGGTCAAACTGAAATACCCATTTGCGCCGTTTGTGATCTGCTCAAATGCAATCGGGACGGGGGACGCTTTTTCAAGGGCGGCGAAAAAATCCTCGTACTGCTCCACATCGGCAAGCAGCGGTTTAACGGAAAGGTCGGGAAACTCCTTGCCCTCGGTCTGCGAAATATCAAAGACGGTTATAACCTTAAAGGCGGGGACGGTGATTTCCTTTTCTTCCTTTACCACTTTTCCCTCGCGGTCAAGCATGGGCTTTCTCGTTTCGGGGTCGATTTTATCAACCAGCTTTTTCACCTTGTAGGGCGCGGGGGCAAAGATTTTAATGCCTTTCTCGCCTTTCTTTACATGGCGGTCAAACTCCTTTTCCCATTGACGGAAGCCCATTACCAAATTGCCGCCCTGCATAGCAATTAGGATAGTGTTATTCAAACTATAATCATGGAACTTTGACATAGCGGTTAGAAACTCTTTGTAGCGGTCGCTGTCAAAAATCGCCTGTACGCCCTGTTCCAAACGCGCGGTGATCTCCTTTACCTTTTCGGCGGGCTTTTCGGAAGTAAGGATAATGGGGACGACGGGGCGGGGCTGCTGCGGCTCTGCGGCCTGTGCGTCTGCTTGCTGCGTTTCGGCTGCGTCCATATAGGCTTTGTCCTGTTCGCCGCGCTCCGGCTGCGGGTAACTCATAATGCGGTATTCTTCCGGCACTTCGCGCCCCTCAAACTGCCGTTCCCACTCGTCGCCGCTTTCCACGATATAGCCGTACTCGGTAAACGCGCCTTTTTCCTGCGCGGCAGCGTTCCTGCCAAAAGTAGAAAGGTCAATGCCGCCTTTCCATTCTTCGGGCATTTGTACCATGCCGGATTGATTTAAGTAATAGTCGCCCAAATCGTGGTAGTTATGTACTTCGGGGATATGGACGTAAAAATCCACGTTGTAGGTGAAGTCAATTACCTGTCCAATATTTGCAAGCCCGTTTTTCTGCTGCAAAGCTGCGTTCAGCTTGCCAACCTCGGCGGGGTCAAGCTGTTCGAGCCGCGCCGCAAGAAAATTGAGTTCGTCCACGTCGGCGGCGCATACCATTTCATAAGGCAAGGCAATATGTTTCTCCGGGTCGTCGGAATAGCCGCGAATGGAAAAATCCTGCGGGTTGTCGGCGGTAATGCCGACGTTCCGCATAGCTTCGTGCAACTGCTCCTTTGTGGCGGGCATATCCAACCAATAGCCGCCGGGGTCGCCCGCGTCAAAGCGGCTGCGGTTGCCTATCATAATAGAAAACTGTTCGCTCATGTGTTCACGCTCCTTTTCCTGCCCGGTATTTTCGGGGATAGCTGCCGCCTGTTGCTGCTGCGGGGGTTCTTCGCCCTCTATGGTGTAGTCCGGCATGAGCATACCGTTTACTTTGAAATAGTCGGCGTACTCCTGCGGGATAGGCGGGGAGATTTCCGTAAACAAGCGGTCATACGCTTTGATACGCCCATTCAGATACTTTTCCATAGCTGCCTTGTCGGTGAAAACCTTTCTATCTTGTCCGGCAATCTTCGCTTGGGTTCTGCTTGGGCTGTTGGTGCGCACGCTCCATGTAAGCGTCCATGAATACGGGATAGATTTCTGCGCTTCTTTGTCGTAGCGGGTATTCTCGTAAATGTAGTAATTCATCTGATATACCCGGTTGCTGCGAATATGGCGGTTATGCTCGGTGGTCTGCCACTCGTTAGCGGTGTGCTGGACGTGCGGCGTTCTCACATATTCAAGTGTTTTATCCAGCAAAAGCGTTCTTCCCGCCTGTTCTTCCCATGCGGCGGCGCGTTCTTTAAGGTCGTCAAAAATCGCCTGTTCTGCCGCCGCGCTTTCGCTGCGCATGGAAAGTAGCTGCGCAATCGGCAAGGAAGCATAAGGGGCAATCTCCCTGTCCTTTGCTTCAAAATATATCCGGCGTTCTATCCGCATGGTTTCGGCGGCTTCTAATTTGTCATGGTCGTATGAGGAATAGTAGCTGTCAATGGTACTCGGCGCGTTGAACAGCACCGCTTTTAGATACTGCTTGATGTTGCGCACTTTGGTTGTGTTCTCCCTCATGCAATCCAAAACAAACTCAATATGGCTGCTGTTCAGCTTCAAAAACTTGGATTTCACCAATTCGGCGGGGTAGTCGTCCCCGGCAATACGGATTGTCTTTCGGGCTGTGCAGACGGTTTCCAGCATAAGGTCAACAATCTCGTCCAAACGGTCTTTGTCAATTTTGCAGTTTTGAATGAGATGGTCGTATTCGATATTGTCCTTGATAATCTCCCTGTAAATCTCTACTGCGCTATTGCTTTTCGCTTCCGTTCTTTTCCTTTCCGGCGGCGTAGCCGCTTCGCCATGCGCAAAGGGCAAGGGGTTTAGGGAATGGAAAGGAATGGAATCGGTACTTGATAAATCAGTAATTGATTGTTCTTTACTTAATATATCTTTATTTAATTGCGTTGGATTTTCCAACATAGGTTTTTCCTGCGTAGGTTTTTCCAACGTTGGATTATCCAATGTTGGATTTTCCAATGTAGGTAAATCCAATATAGGCGGCTGTCCGCCGCTGGTAGCTGCTTCCGGCTCTCGCGGCTGCGGCTGCTCGTATATGACGTAATCTGCGCCCCGCAAGCGTCCCTTTTCGTCGCGCTCCCGGCTGCGCACGATATATCCGGCTTTTTCGAGTTCCTTTACCGCTTCGCGGATTGCGTCGATCTTCTCCCGGTTGATATGGGATAAGCCCGCAAGGGTATAATCCCAATCTTCGGGCAGCGAAAGCATTTGCGACAACAAGCCCTTTGCCTTTAAGGACAATTCCTTGTTTCGCAAGTGGTGGTTGCTCATAACGGTATATCCCGTATTTCGCTCCACTCTGAAAACTGCCATATTTCCTCACTTCCTCTCTTGGTATGCGTGGACAATTAGAAAGCCGTTTTCGGCTGTTTTGGTATTGCAATATGCCCTTTGCCGTTTTCGCGTCTGCAAAGCCGCATGGCACAAGGGCTTTTGCCCGTCTATTTGTCCATGCTGGCGTGCGTTTTCCGCGTCCTTTTGCCGGGGCAATAGGGACACTCTTTGAAAACGCAAAACTCATATTTCCACCCGGGGCGGTAGAAACGGCAAGTGCCGCAATCTTCATCATCTCCGGCACAACCGGATTGATAGCGGTCAAATCCCGGCTTCTGCTGCATGAGCAATTCAAACGCCCGCTGCTTGCCCTTTGTGAAATACATTCCGGCTGCACCTCCTTTCCTGCGGGCATAAAAAAACGGCGTTACTTTCTCCCCCAAAGGGGTTAAGGTAACGCCGTTTGTGTGCGTATTCAGTTTTTAACACATTCCCTGTCTATCCGCTGTCCGCAAAACCATTGATTTTATTAGCTTTTTGCCGCTATCGCTATCACACCTCATTATTTGACCGCCCAGGCTTTCAGAAAATGCTTGATGAAATCGAAGTCGGTCATGTGGCTACGGTCATTACAAAGGACCTGTCAAGGCTTGGTCGCAACTCCGCATTGACGGGACTGTACATCAACTACACATTCCCTCAGAACGATGTTCGCTACATTGCCATCAACGACCACTATGACAGCATCAATCCAAACAGCACCGACAGCGACATTGCCGGTATAAAGAACTGGTTCAATGAGTTTTTTGCCAAGGACACCAGCCGCAAAATCCGTGCGGTGCAAAAAGCAAAAGGCGAGCGTGGCGAGAGATTGACCGTCAATGTGCCGTATGGCTACATGAAGAATCCCGAAGATCCAAAGGAATGGATTATCGACGAAGAAGCTGCACAGGTGGTCAAAAAGATTTTCACGCTCTGCATGAACGGGCGTGGACCGAGCCAAATCGCAGACCAGCTTGAAAAGGACAAGGTACTCACGCCTACCGCATACAAAAATAAGCAAGGCGTGAAAACACCGAACACCGAGCCGGAGAAGCCTTACCGCTGGCACGAAAGCACCGTAGTCAATATTCTTGAACGAAAAGAATATATCGGCGCAACGGTCAACTTCAAGACCTACACCAATTCCATTTGGGATAAGAAGCAGAGGGAAAATCCCGAAGAAAATCAAAAGATTTTCTACAACACCCATCCTGCCATCATTGAGCAGGAAGTCTTTGATAAGGTGCAGGAGATTCGCAAGCAGCGACACAGGAGAACGGCAACAGGCAAGAACAGTCCGTTTTCGGGTCTGGTGTTCTGTGCCGACTGCAAGCAGAAGCTCTACTATTCCACCACCAACTACTTTGAAAAGCGGCAGGACTTTTTCATCTGTTCCACCCATCGAGCCAACAAGGATAAGTGCAGCAGTCACTACATTCGTGCCGTGGTTTTGGAGGATGTGATCTGGAAGCACATGAAAGAGGTTATCTCGTATGTGACCCGATATGAAGCTCATTTTAGGGTGGAAATGGAGCAAAAACTCCGTCTGCAAAGCGAGGAAACCATAAGGGTATATAAGAAGCGTCTGTCACAGGCAGAAAAGCGTATAGGGGAGCTTGATCGCCTGTTTATTAAAATCTACGAGGACAACGCCAAGGGCAAGCTGAACGATGAACGCTTTGCCATGATGAGCAAGACCTACGAGGACGAGCAGGCGCAGCTTAAAGCTGAAATCGTCAATCTGCAAAACGAAGTCGAAGTACAGGAACGACAGATAGAAAACCTTGAGCAGTTTATTCAGCGGGTACACAGATACACCAACCTCACAGAACTCACGCCATACGCTCTCAGAGAGCTTGTGAAGGCGGTTTATGTAGAGGCACCGGACAAGTCCAGCGGCAAGCGCAAGCAGAAGGTACATATCGAATATGACCTTGTTGGCTACATTCCCGTGGATGAACTGATAAAAGCGGAACAGGCATGACCGAAATCATGCCTGTTCCAAGAAACTCAAATATTACTGTTTTACGACCACCGAGCATTCAAAAAGTTGCTCTTGTGTTCCAGCGCGTGCAGATTATAGCCAAGTGTAGCCAGGTGCGCTACCTTCAGCGCAACCAGATTGATGTCGGTGGACATCGCACTGGCGATCTGCTCGGCTGTGTATCCATACTCATAGATGTAACGAAGGACTTCATCGCTGTCCATCAGAATCTCTGCTGCTACGATGTTCGCTTCATATTCCGGTTTGGATTTCATATCGTAGAGCATGAACTCATGAATCGGGGTGGTTTTCGCCATATTCCGGTGAAGCTGATCATGCCCTAATTCATGTGCGCACACGATGCGCAGCATATTTTCATCCAGACTGTTATTCAGGAAAATAAAGCGATTTCGCTTAATCACCCGGTACATTCCCTTCAGGGAACCGAAATTTTCGCAAAGCATGACATTGATACCAAGCTGCCTTGCAATTTCAAAAGGGTCTCTGGAACCGCAGCGTTTTACCAGTTTCTCACCGACCCGTGAAAGCTGTTCCGCATTCATCATACCACCTCCAGTTTACAGTATAGCGAAAAGTGTGTACGATAAATATCACTGATCGGATTTTTTACGCCTCGTTTTCGGGGCGTATTTTTTATTGTTCTCTTTGGCAATCCAGTAGGCATCGGTCAGAGCTTTATAAGCTCCTTCGATGGCATCTTCGCTTAATTCGCCGCCAGCGAACATACCGGTCACTTCGCTGACCAGTTCTTCAATATCTTTCGCTGCTTTTGCGCCGCCTTTTTCATGAGCTTCTACGACATAGGTGCCGCTGCTTCCCAGCAGGTACTCAGTAGTAGTATTCAGCGCATCCGCAATCTTCTGGATCGTAACCATATTGGATGGTTTGCGGCTGCCAAGCTCATAATTCTGAATTGTGCGGGCGGTTACACCGGCCTTCTCTGCAAGTTCTACCTGAGTTAAATTGGCTTCTGTTCTTTTTTCTTTCAACCTTTCTTTGAAGACCATAGAAATACCTCTTTCTTTTTTGATAACGAACACGAACACTTTTTCATAAAAACCTATTGACACGAAAAACTGTGCTTGCTATAATGACGATGAAAACACGAAATACAATTCGTGTAATTATAGTATCACAAGAAATGCTGTGTGTCAATGCGTTCGTGAAAAGTTGTTCGTGCTTTCACGAACGGAGAGGAGGAATACAGGATGCAAAGAGTGATTCTTCACTGTGATATGAATAATTTCTATGCCTCTGTCGAGTGTATGCTGAATCCGGAACTGAAGAACAAGCCGGTGGCAGTGTGTGGTTCTGTGGAGGAACGGCATGGTATCGTACTTGCGAAGAACTACGCAGCAAAGGCGTTTGGCGTTTCCACGGGAGAGGCAATCTGGCAAGCAAAGCAGAAGTGCCAGGATCTTGTGATCGTGGAGCCGCACTATGAGCAATATATGAAGTTTTCAAAGCTGGCTCGTGGGATATACGGTCGCTATACCGATCAGATCGAGCCGTATGGGATGGACGAATGCTGGCTGGATGTGACCGGAAGCGGCTGCATGGGAACCGGATTTGAAATCGCAGATGAGATTCGCAGAACGGTTAAGTTTGAATTGGGACTTACGATTTCCGCAGGAGTGAGCTTCAATAAGATTTTTGCCAAGCTTGGGTCGGATATGAAAAAGCCGGATGCGATTACCTGCATCGAAGCAGATTCGTTCCAGGAGAAGATTTGGTGTCTTCCCGCCTCTGACTTGCTTGGAGTCGGCAGAGCGACCGAGAAGGTTCTGTCCGGTTATGGGATTCATACCATTGGAGAGCTTGCTGCAACATCGGATGATTTCTTGAAGTGCCGCCTTGGAAAGAATGGACTGGCGATTAAGAAATATGCCAATGGACTGGATGATTCGCCGGTTATGCGTTCCGATTATGTCTCCCCAGTAAAGAGCATTGGGCACGGAATAACGACCATGCAGGATTTGGAGAATAACGCCGAAGTCTGGTGTGTCATGCTGGAACTGGTGCAGGAGATCGGAACCAAGCTGCGAGCACATAAAAAGAAAGCTGGCGGAATAGCGATTTCCATCCGCAACAACGAGCTTTACACGAAAGAGTGGCAGTGCCGGATTGGTATTCCGACACAAAGCCCTACCTATCTGGCGAAAACCGCATTTGCACTGTTTGCAAAGAACTATCAGTGGGAGCATCCGATTCGTTCAGTGACGGTTCGGGCAATCAACCTGTTTGAAGAGGATTGTCCGATACAATACGACCTATTCACCGACGTGAAATCACTGGATCGCCAGGAACGGCTGGACGCAGCGATTGAGCAGATTCGATTCCGATTCGGGAAAGATGCGATTAAAAATGGGGTACTTTTTCAGAAAAGCAAGATGCCGACAGAGCGAAAAGTGGATTTGGTTATGCCGACAGGAATGATTGGTTAATACAGCACCGGTAGAATCTGGTGAGTTCTTTGCTAAAAGAAGTCAACACATTCGCCGGTTTGCAGAGGAGGAGCGTAGAATATGGCGGAACAGAAATGTAGAAAAGTATATGTACCTGTGAACTTAGATGTGGATGCAGAGGGAAATATTCGCCCGCGCCTAATTCGATGGATTGACGGACGGGTGTATGAGATCGACCGATTGAAGCATAAGTGCCGAGCTTCTTCCACGAAAGTGGGCGGCTGCGGAATTCGTTATACGGTCATGATCGGTGGGCATGAGAGTTTTCTGTTCAACGAAGATGAAAAATGGTTCGTTGAGGCAAAGGAGCAGTGCCTATGATCCTTTCACAGAAAAAAATAGAAGAAATCGCTGTTGCAGTGATAAGAGATTTTCAAAAGTCCTTTTTCGGCAGCGAAGCAGATGATCCGGCAAGATTTGCGCTTCCGACACCCATTGACCAGTTTGCATCCGATTATCTGAACCTGAAGGTGTCATTTCAAAAGTTGTCCTCGGACGGAAGCATCTATGGTCTGACCGCGTATGTGGATACAGAATATCAGATAGAGGTTGATGGAAGTCAGAGGAGCATCTTCCTGAAAACTAATGATGTGGTTCTGGACAAGAGTTTCATTGAACCAGAGAATATTCGGAAACTCTGCGGAAAACGCAGATTTACGCTGGCACATGAGTGCGCTCACCAGATATTGTTTCAGCTGGATGCCGATGACCGAAAGATAGCCTGCCATAAGAGACCGGAAGTGAGGAAAAAAGGTTCCCGCGTTCTGAGAACGCAGGAAGATTGGAACGAGTGGCAGGCCAATTCGCTGGGAGCTGCCATCCTGATGCCCCAGTCAGAAGTGGATCGGGCGATGTGGTTCATCAACAGCAGAAAGCCTCTGACATGTTATGGATGGCGTTTTTATAACAAAGACCAGGTGAAGATAGATACTTTCTGTGGTGTCTTTGGCGTTTCGAGATCGGCAGCTGCTATCCGCTTGGAACAACTGGGCTATCTGAACCGGAAAAAGGATTATGAATATCGTGATCCATTGGAGGTGTGGCCATGAGCAGGAATATCAGAGTATCGGAACCATCTGCGGAAATGCAGATTAAAATCATCCGGGCAAAGGATGCGATTGCTTCGCAAAAGCCCAGGATTGTCAGGTGCCCTTATTGCCGACACAATTCAATCATCGTCTTTGAGGATACCAGAGGACATGTGCAGACCAAATGTAAGGCCTGCGGACGCGAGACCGTCTTCAATGTTTTGGAGATGAGAAGATTACGAAGATTGCAGCTCTACTATTCGTCTTTGAATGGTTGAGATGACAATAAATAACCCTATTAACACAATTTTATAAGTCATAGCTGTGCTGTGGAGCCGCTGATAGGCGAAGTCTTCCGAATGCCGCATGAGACAGAATTATGGGATACCCATGTTCTGTTTTATCGGCACAGGATTTTTCTTCACCGTCATGCGGCTCTTTTTTTGACCTTCCGTCGATCCGGTTCTGTACCGGCTGTGCGGAAGGAGAAACGTATGTATTTTGACGCAAAAGAGTTTGGTAAGAGACTTCACGATGTTCGCACTTCCCGTGGCATTACGCAGGAGGAACTGGCGGTTCGCCTGGGCCTGGCAAGCAAGCAGCATGTCAGCCGCATGGAGAACGGTGAACGCAGCTGCTCTATTGACTTGCTGATTGAACTGTCCTGCATCCTCCATGTCAGCACGGATTATCTTCTGATGGGCAGCGAGCCAAGCAAAGAGGAAGTCAAAAATGATCTTCTTAGTATTATTTCGGAGCTGTCTACGATTGCGAAGAAAATCTAAAAAGCATTAGGCGCAATATAACTGCTGACGGCGTAGAATCATGGTGGCTATCTTGGTGGATACCTTGATGGGTGTCATCCTCTAAGGTATCATGGGTTGCGTCATAGGACTTATCATTGGCTGTACCCATGATAGAGTGAGCATGAGTGATTTGAGCACCCTCACTGCCGTGGGCAATAAGGTGGATACAAAGATTCAAAACTGTGTGTGGGATGTCCGGCGATTTATCTTGCTCACTAACTTGGTCATTGACTAAGTTTTTCTGACTAAGTTGGTAATTTACATTTTTCAAGATGACTCTGAAATCTGTTGCCGTTGAGAAAATTTTCGGATTATATGCCGCTGTATATCCAGGCGGCTTTTCGGTTTCCCTGACGATTTTGCGTAGGCCGCTTCCATGACGCTCCATGTATTTCATGCGGTGGAACGGGTCAGCAATCATAGGGCTTGCCATATTGAACGGATACTTTTTAGTGTCAAAAACAAATCAGAAAATAAAAACGGAAAATCCGTTGATATTTTCTGATTTGCGGCGTATAATAAGATTATAAGAAAATAAAAACGAAAAAACTGTTTTTAGAGGAGGGCTACCTATGAAAATACTCCGCATCACCGCACAAGGACTCCCATTATTCAAAAAAGACTTGGATATTTGCTTTTATACGCAGCAACGTGTTTGCGAAGAGGACAAAGATAGTCTTTACCGTTTGACGGATAACTACTATCTCCACTCTGCCTGTGCTTTCATTGGAATTAACGCATCTGGCAAGACCTCGGTATTAAAGGTCATTAGCTTGGCCTTAAATATTGTGAAAAATGAGCCCATCAATCATGTGGAGGCAAAAAGCATTCTTGGCGGAGCGAAGAATGTTACAATCCGCACATATTTTTATGATAAGCGTAGCTATGTCTGCTGCTTGGAAACTGTAATTGCGGCAAAGAAGTCGAAAACAGGGGAATATGTGTATTCGATTCTGTCTGAAAGCCTTTGGGAAAAACCGATTGCAACCGTTAAGTCGAAAAAGTATCTGACAGATTTTACAGGAATGAAGCCTGTAGAGCAGCGCAATAGCGATGAAGTATACCTTTCTGATGATGTCAGCTTTGTCATTGCACATAATAAAAAAGCGAATGATACAGTGGAAATATTCAGCCTGCTTTCCTATACGAATGTGAATGTGCTTCCATTTACCGAAGATATTCCATTGGAGGTAATTGCATTTCTCGATCCGACCATTGAGAAATTGTGTTTTGAGCAGACAGAGGGAAAAACATTTATCCACTTGAAGTTTAAGGATGAAGAAGAGATTATCCTGAATAATGCGGCAGACCTTGAGCAGTATCTGTCCTCTGGTACGATTAAGGGTATTATTACATTCTCGATGGTAAAGGAAGTTCTTCATTCAGGTGGTTATCTTCTGGTAGATGAAATAGAGAATCATTTCAACAAGGAAATTGTAACGACCTTAGTGCGCTTCTTTATGGACAGCCGACTGAACAAAAATGGCGGAACGCTTATTTTCACTACGCATTATCCGGAACTGCTGGACGAATATGACCGAAATGACGGAATTTGTATCGTTAGAAACCGTAATGGCATTACAGCAGAAAATCTGAGCTATATATTGAAACGTAATGATATTAAAAAGAGTGATGCTTACCAGAGCGGCTTCCTTGAGGGAACAACGCCAGCATATGAAGCGTATATGCGCTTGAAGAAAAGCTTGGCTGCTTCAATCAATTAAGGAGGCGGCAGAATGGAATTAGCAAAATACAAGGCGTGTATATGTGAAGGCTCTGCCGAAGAAGCTATTATCGACATACTGGTTGATAATGATCTTCTGATTTTCAACAGAGAAGAAATGTTGGAAGAACGTGTCATCCGTTGCAGAAGTGCTAAACGATTCGAGGAGCGATACTTACGGAAAGGATTCGATGAGCAGATTTCTGTGATACGGATTTTGGATTCTCGCAGAGAGGAATTTCGATTGAGTAAAGCATATGAGCAGAAAATTGACGTGGTAAATGTCATTACTGCTCCAGAAATTGAAATGCTGATTATTCATGCGGAAGGAGCATATGATCAGTTTAAGCGTTCTGGAAAAAAACCAAGCGAATTTTGTAAAATAAATCTTCGGATGCATGATGTGAAGTCGTATGATTTTGTGAAGCAGTATTTCAGTAATCCTCAGCTCTTGGTGAAAGCCATAAAAGAGTATCGCAGAACAGCAAATATCCCCAAAGGAGAATACAGCTTGTCTGATTTGCTGAGATGAGCGTTGCTTTTTTGATACATTGGCCGTGACTCAAATGGTCACCAGGAGATAAACGGGTACCAGTTTATAGAAAATAGAATAGAATCGTCTTTGATGCCTCGTTGGGAAACCAACGGGGTATTTTTTTGCCTCAATCCGGCCGTATAGAACACTGAAAAAGTCAAAACGAACCGTATGTAGTCCTGCAAGGACAACCAAAGTGCGCCTACGAGGCCAACGCGAAACCGGAGAATTCTTGTTAAACTTACTTTGTAAGGACGAAAGTCCGGATGTCCCTTGAAAACTGAATACTCATTCTTCAGGTACATTCCTGTTTGGTCGAGCCTTCGACTGCACGCCATGAAGCCCATCGGGGCGATAGCGGTTTCGCAGAAGCAAATGCCGGATTGCAACCGGCGGCGGTGTTAAAGCCGGACAGGGACAATGATACTTCCGTAATTCGCGGTCCGGCCATAAGGAAGGCGGGATGGTTAAATTCCAATGGAGCAGTGAAGCACACTGCCGCCTGTGAGAAATCCTACATCTCTGGGGTGATAAGAAAAAGTACAGAGAAACCATATTTTCAGAAAGCGCTGCCGGGTGCTGTATCAGCATGATACCTGGCAGGCTTTATCCATATCAGTGTATGGAGATTGGAGACAACAGCATATGAAAGAAAACTGGGTTTATCGGCGAGGTGATTTATATCTCGCCAATCTCGGTGTTCCGGTCGGATCAAAGCAGGGCGGTGTTCGTCCTGTTGTGGTTCTTCAGAATGATGTCGGCAATTATTATGCGCCGACGATCACGATTGCTCCGCTGACATCGAAAATTGAGAAGAAGCGAAAACAGCCAACGCATTTCTTTCTCCGTAAAGCAAAGGGACTGGCAAAACCGTCTATGGTATTGGCAGAACAGCTCGACACCTGCGACAAGATATGCGTGATTCGCTATCTTGGGCGGGTAAGTAAGGGGCAGATGCGTGGGATTGATGAAGCTGTAAGGATTCAACTTGGATATTACATTCCGGAACAAGCAGAGAAAAAAAGACAGGGCAAATGCCGAAAGGATGGCGAAGAAGGCGATGGATAAACTGATTACAAGGAAAGAAGCAGCCAGTATACTGGGAATCAGCGTAAAAACACTGGATGCTGCAAGAACAGACGGTTTGATCTCCTATGTTCAGTATGTGGAAAACGGCTGCGTTTATTTCACGGAAGTGGGGATTCAGGAGTACATTGCAAAATGTACGCACCGTGCAAAACCGATGGAACGTGCTGCGACATATCGCAAACCTCGAAGCTTTCGGCGGTGAAAATCGACATCGTTGAGTATGGACGATGAATCCGCAATAATGAAAGCATCAACAGGATTGGAGGTAATGATATGGCGGCAAGAAGAATGATGCTTCCCGATTATGGTACGGTGAGTATGAAGGGAACGCAATATTATCGAACCCGTGTAACAGATCAGCAGGGACGGCGGGTTTCCTTATATGCAAGAACGAGAGAGGAACTGTACCAGAAGGAACAGGAAGCGATCCAGCAGATTGAGAACAAGACGTATCGCCGCAGTACACCTACAGTGGAGGAGTATTGCGAGAAATGGCTGCTGATGCAGTCGGCACAGATCAGGATGACAACGCTGATTGACTATACATCGAAAGTGAAGAACTACATCATCAAGCCATTGGGCGATATGCATATGGGAGATGTAACAGCAGATGACATTCGCCTGGCACTGTTGGCGGCATCGAAAAAGTCGGCATCCGTGTACAAATCAGTGAACGTTCTATATAAGTGTATTTTCACGGCAGCAATGGAGAGTAAGATCATTGATGAGAATCCGACCATCTATCTGAAGAAGAATGTGGGCGGGATTCCCCAGAAGGACCGCCTCCCGCTTACGGATGAGCAGGTGGATAAGCTGCTGGATGCCATTTACGGCTTACCGCCGTATGTGTTCGTGATGCTGGGGCTGTACGCAGGATTGCGGAGAGAAGAAATCCTCGGACTTCAATGGGATTCGGTGTATCTTGATTGCGAGGCTCCGTACCTTACCGTTCGGAGAGCCTGGCATACGGAGCATAATCGTCCGGTGATTCTGACAGAGCTGAAAACAAAGGCAGCGCATCGGAATGTCCCTCTGCCGGACAATCTTCTGGAATGTCTGAAAGAGGCGAAGAAGACATCGACATCGGATTTTGTGGTTGCAAACCGGGATGGAGACCCGTTGTCCTATACGCAGTTCAAGAGATTATGGCAGTATATCGTAACCCGTACCACCAAGGAACGCTGCTATTACCGCTATGAAGATGGCAAGAGGGTGAAGCATACGGTGAAGCCGGTTCTGGGGCAAAAGGCAGCACACAATGGAAATGTGGTTTACAGTCTGGACTTTGAGGTGACTCCGCATCAGCTGCGGCACACCTACATTACGAATCTGATTCATGCTTCGGTTGATCCGAAGACGGTTCAGTATCTTGCCGGTCATGAAAGCAGCAAGATCACCATGGATATTTACGCCAAGGTGAAATATAATCGCCCAGAGCAGCTCGCAGGAGTGCTGGAAGATGCTTTTGCATCGTGGGATTAAGAGTAAATCAGAAAGAAATTAGGGCAGGGATGGTCAAAAATTCCTGCCTTTTTACATACATTCGACATCCTTGAAGGAAGTGCTGTACGCCATGATAATAAAAGTGACAACACGCAATGTATGAAGATAGATAGGAGGAGAACACATGGCTAAAGGGAAAAAGCGTCCTGCTGAACTTCCGGAATACGGAACAGTGATGATGAAAGGGGTACAGTATTACCGCACCCGGATTACAGATGCAGACGGAAAGAGAGTGGCGATTTACGGGCTGACACGCGAAGAATTGTATGACCGGGTGGAAGATGCCCAGAAGAAAATCGCGGAAGTGGTTTTCCATAGAGAGAATCCGACCGTGGAAGAGTACTGTGAAAAATGGTTGC
This sequence comes from Gallintestinimicrobium propionicum, assembly GCF_025567525.1. NCBI lineage: Bacteria > Bacillati > Bacillota > Clostridia > Lachnospirales > Lachnospiraceae > Gallintestinimicrobium > Gallintestinimicrobium propionicum. The sequence continues at coordinate 55,816 of NZ_JAOQJY010000024.1, forward strand.
TGATGCGGTCTGGAACGGTAAGAACTAATACGTTGGAAGGATACGCACGGATGGTGAATCGGTACATCGTGGGTCCGATTGGACAGATGTATATGGACGAGGTGACCACAGATGACCTGCGGCTGCTGATGGTTCCGTTATCAAAAGGTTCTTCCGGAATGTATGGTCAGCTCAATATGCTGATTAAGAACATTTTTAATTCAGCAGAAGAGAGCAAGGTGATTAAAGAGAATCCATCCAAAACGATTTGCGCAAGAGGCGGAAAGCCAGCGAAACGGCGCGAGGCTTTGACGGATGAACAGACTGCCATTTTGCTGGATAGCATTCGTGAGCTTCCACCGTATGTCTTCGTGATGATCGGTTTGTACGCGGGATTGCGTAGAGAAGAGATCCTTGGATTAAAATGGGACTGCGTATTCCTGGATGAAAAAACGCCGTACATTTCGGTAAGGCGTGCATGGCATGTGGAAGGCGGTGAGCCGGTAGTCAACACGCTATTGAAGACACCGGCAGCAAAACGAGATGTTCCGATTCCAAAATGCCTGGTAGCCTGTCTCAAGGAAGAAAGGGAAAAATCAGAATCGGAATATGTGATCTCGAATTCGAAGGGAACTGTTTTGACGGAAACACAGTTTGTGAGAGTCTGGAAGTACATAACAGTCCGTTCTACTGCAGAACGCTGTTATTACACTTATGTAAATGGACAGTCCATCAAGCATAGAATAAAGCCAAGGCTTGGTGAGCATCAGCCGAATAATCCCAAACTGGTGTATACGATGGACTTCAAGGTGACTCCGCACATGCTGCGGCACACCTACATCACCAATCTGATTTACAAAGGTGTTGATCCTAAGACGGTGCAGTATCTGGCAGGCCATGAGAACAGCAAAACGACTATGGACATCTATGCGAAAGTCAAATATAATAAACCTGAGGAATTAAGCAGCGTTGTGAATGCTGCATTCGGGCTGCGTTAAACTGCACCAAAAATTTCGCGATTTCGTGGGTTTACCTATGGGTTTACTGAGAGAGGAAAGCCCGAAAAACCGCATGAATACTGGTCTTTTTGGATCAAGGTCAGGTGAGTACGGCCTGAAGGCTGCACGTCGTGCACCGCAGTTCAGCAAGCGATAATCGATTGCTCAGATTATATCAAAATGGTTCAAAAAGCCCGGAAAATCAAGGTTTTCCGGGCTTTTGCTATATCTAAACGGGCTGATATGGTTTGACCAAATTTGGCAAAACGAGAGCCGATTTCATCCAATTTTTAGTGGTCCGCAAGTGGTTAACTGGCCAAAAAGAGGGCAAAAAGAGGGGGAAGTGGTTCCCAAAGTGGTTAACCGAGAGCCGATTTTTGGGGTGCTTTTCAGCCCTCCTTCCCCTCGTTTTTTGACTGTGGCAGTTTGGCATAGTTTGAGCTAATTTGAATAATTGAATATGAATTTGATGTAGCACACAGTATAAATGCTGGGTGCTTTTTTCATTTCAGGAACTCGTATTCCGGCGATAGAAAGAGCCGTCACTTCACTGTTAATTTTGAAGTGGCGGCTTTTTCTATTTCCAGAAGCAACAGCAATAATTAGAAATGAGGTGAAGTCAATGAACACGCAAATCATCGCCATCGCCAACCAGAAAGGCGGCGTTGGCAAAACAACAACCTGTGCGAACTTGGGAATAGGTCTGGCACAGGCCGGAAAGAAAGTGCTTCTGATAGACGGGGACCCACAAGGAAGCCTGACAATCAGCTTGGGAAATCCGCAACCGGACAAGCTGCCATTTACACTGTCGGATGCAATGGGCAAAATTCTGATGGATCAGCCTATACGCCCCGGAGAAGGTATTCTGCATCATGCAGAAGGCGTTGACCTGATGCCTGCGGATATTCAGCTTTCCGGTATGGAGGTTTCTCTGGTAAACGCCATGAGCCGTGAAACGATTTTACGGCAATACCTGGACACACTGAAGGGACAATATTCCCATATCCTGATTGACTGTCAGCCTTCGTTGGGGATGCTTACGGTCAATGCGCTGGCGGCTGCGAATAGGATCATCATTCCCGTTCAGGCAGAGTATCTGCCCGCTAAAGGGCTGGAACAGCTGCTCTCCACGGTAAACAAGGTAAAGAGGCAAATCAACCCCAAGCTCCAGATTGACGGTATCCTGCTGACGATGGTGGACAGCCGAACCAACTTTGCCAAAGAGATTTCCGCGCTCCTGCGGGAGACCTATGGCAGCAAGATCAAAGTATTCGGCACAGAGATCCCCCATTCTGTCCGTGCAAAGGAAATCAGCGCAGAGGGAAAAAGTATTTTCGCCCATGACCCTGGCGGCAAGGTGGCAGAGGGGTATCGAAATCTGACGAAGGAGGTGTTGAAACTTGAAAAGCAGCGCGAAAAAAATAGAGCTGGCCTCGGTAGATGATCTGTTCTCCACCGAAGAAGGCCGTCAGGATGCAAAGCTGGAAAAGATTCAGGAGATTCCGCTGTCTGAACTGCATCCCTTTAAGAACCACCCATTCAAAGTCAAGGATGACGAAGCAATGATGGAAACCGCAGACAGTATCAAACAGTATGGTGTGCTGGTTCCTGCGATTGCCCGCCCTGACCCGGAGGGTGGTTATGAACTGGTAGCCGGACACAGGCGGCACAGAGCCAGTGAGCTGGCAGAAAAGGAGACCATGCCGGTCATTATTCGGGATTTAGATGATGATGCCGCCACGATCATTATGGTTGACAGCAATCTGCAACGCGAAAGTCTCCTCCCAAGTGAAAGAGCCTTTGCTTACAAGATGAAACTGGATGCCATGAAAAGACAGGCTGGCAGACCGAGTAAAGAAAATGTGTCCCAAGTTGGGACACAAAAGCGATCAGACCAGTTGCTTGCTGAACAGGTGGGGCAAAGTCGAAATCAAATTCAGCGCTATATCCGTCTGACAGAGCTGATTCCTGAATTGATGGACATGGTGGATGAAAAGAAAATTGCCTTAAATCCTGCTTATGAGCTGTCCTTCCTCAAAAAAGAGGAACAGAGAGATTTGCTGGATGCAATGGACAGCGAACAGGCTACCCCTTCTCTTTCTCAAGCCCAGCGGCTCAAAAAATACAGTCAGGAGGGGCATCTGACCCTCGATATGATGCGTGTCATCATGGGTGAGGAAAAGAAAAGCGATCTGGACCGAGTGACATTTACCTCTGACACCTTGCGGAAGTATTTTCCTAAAAGCTATACGCCCCAGCGGATGCAGGAAACCATCATCAAGCTGCTGGAGGCATGGCAGAAAAAGCGTCAGAGAGACCAGGAACGATGAAAGGAGCCGCCTATGATGGATATTTCAGCCCGTGAGCTGAAAGGACACAACATTCTCGCCGTGGAGAGGTTTTGGGATAACACACGCTGGATGATTGAGTTTTCCGTCCTGCGTCCCAGCACAGCTTACGGCAGCCCCGGAGAGGAAATGCGGCTGTTTTTGACCGAGGACGGGTATCAGGCTGCCCTGCAAAGCCAGCAGCGTCGGGAGATTAAGATCAAGCGTTACGCTCGTGTGATTGAGGGACATATCCTCGATTTCAAACCGGGAAAACGCCGCCGCTCATAAACCCATACAACGAAAGGAAAGGAATGACTATGTGTACGGTAAAGGAAATTCAAGAAGCAATCCGGGAAGATTGCAAATCTCAGCATGACATGGAATCAACGGATATTGACCGAGTGATGCAAACACTTCCTTTCGCCCAGGAGGAGCCATTTACAGAGGCGCGTCCTCGAAAGCCGCTGTTTTGGTTCTATGCAAGAAAATTTGAAAAGTGTTGAACACCGCAATTCTTTGGAATGAGGATTGCGGTTTTTTTGTACCCAAAATTCGGAAGGAGTGAGGTCGATGGCCGTTTTTCGCATTGAACGGACCCGTGATTATACTGTGATGAGCAATCATCATTTACGAAATGCAAACCTGTCGTTAAAAGCCAAGGGACTGCTTTCCATGATGTTATCTTTGCCAGAGGACTGGAATTACACCACCCGTGGTCTTGCAAAGATCTGTAAGGAGGGCGTGGATGCCATAGGCGCTG
>NZ_JAOQJY010000025.1:0-55574 GCF_025567525.1 Gallintestinimicrobium propionicum
CCGGCAGTTTCTTAGAGCAAGATTCTACCGAGGTGCCAAAATTCGCTTATCGCTCATTTTGCCCCTGCGGGAATCTTGTTGGGGAGTGCCTTCCCCAAACCCTGCTTATGCGGCTTGCGCCGCTGAAAAACCCCTCAAAATATTTTTCGGATTTTTCAAAAACAGTTCCGCTTCACACCCTGTTTTTCTCCTATTAGTGAGAGGACACCACGCACAGAAAGGAGGTCAACCACCTATGAAACGATACAACACGCCGCACCGCAGCCGGGTAGTCAAAACACGCATGACCGAGGAAGAATACGCCGAGTTTGCCCAGCGGCTTTCTGCTTACCACATGAGCCAAGCCGAGTTTATCCGGCAAGCCATAACCGGGGCAGCCATACGCCCCATCATAACCGTTTCCCCCATCAATGACGAGCTGCTTGCCGCTGTCGGGAAGCTGACCGCCGAATACGGGAGGATCGGCGGCAACTTAAACCAGATAGCCCGGACGCTGAACGAGTGGCACAGTCCCTATCCGCAGCTTGCCGGGGAGGTACGGGCGGCGGTTTCCGACCTTGCTGCCCTAAAGTTTGAAGTCTTGCAGAAAGTGGGTGACGCTGTTGGCAACATTCAAACATATCAGCTCTAAAAACGCCGACTATGGCGCAGCGGAAGCCTATCTCACATTTGAGCATGACGAGTTTACCATGAAAGCCACCCTTGATGAAAACGGGCGGCTGATACCGAGGGAGGATTACCGCATTTCTTCCCTCAACTGCGGGGGCGAGGATTTCGCTGTTGCCTGTATGCGGGCCAATCTCCGCTATGAGAAAAACCAAAAACGGGAAGATGTGAAAAGCCACCACTATATCATCAGCTTTGACCCACGGGACGGGACAGACAACGGCTTGACCGTAGACCGGGCGCAGGAGCTGGGCGAGCAGTTCTGCAAGGAGCATTTCCCCGGACACCAAGCCCTAATCTGCACCCACCCGGACGGGCATAACCACAGCGGGAATATCCATGTGCATATCGTCATCAACTCCCTGCGGATTTACGAAGTCCCGCTTCTGCCCTACATGGACAGACCAGCCGACACGCTGGAGGGCTGCAAGCACCGCTGCACCAACGCCGCTATGGAATATTTCAAGAGCGAAGTCATGGAAATGTGCCACCGGGAGGGGCTTTACCAAATCGACCTCTTGAACGGCAGCAAGGAACGGATAACCGAACGGGAATACTGGGCGGCAAAGAAAGGGCAGCTTGCCCTTGACAAAGAGAACGCCGCCAGAGAAGCCGCCGGACAGCCGACCAAGCCCACCAAGTTTGAAACGGACAAGGCGAAGCTGCGCCGGACGATACGGCAGGCACTTTCCCAAGCTGGCAGCTTTGACGAGTTTTCTTCCCTTTTGCTGCGGGAGGGTGTGACCGTCAAGGAGAGCCGGGGGCGGCTTTCCTACCTCACGCCGGACAGGACAAAGCCTATCACAGCCCGAAAGCTGGGGGACGATTTTGACAAGGCTGCTGTCCTTGCCCTGCTCACGCAGAACGCCCACAGAGCTGCCGAACAGACCAAAGCCATACCCGAATACCCTGCCGCAGTTAAAAAGCCGTTACAAGGGGAAAAAGCTGCAAAAACCACCCCGGCAGACAACACCTTGCAGCGCATGGTTGACCGGGAAGCCAAGCGAGCCGAGGGCAAGGGCGTGGGCTATGACCGCTGGGCGGCAAAGCACAACCTAAAGCAAATGGCAGCTACCGTTACCGCCTATCAGCAGTACGGCTTTTCCTCCCCGGAGGAACTGGACGAAGCCTGTTCTGCCGCCTATGCCGCCATGCAGGAAAGCCTTGCGTGGTTGAAGCAGGTGGAAAAGACGCTGAACGGGAAAAAGGAGCTGCAACGGCAGGTGCTTGCCTATTCCAAGACCCGCCCTGTCCGGGACGGGCTGAAACAGCAGAAAAACGCCAAAGCAAAAGCAGCCTACCGTCAGAAGCATGAAAGTGACTTTATCATAGCAGACGCAGCCGCCCGCTATTTCAGGGAGAACGGCATTTCCAAGCTGCCGAGCTATAAATCCCTGCAAGCAGAGATTGAAAGCCTTATCAAAGAGAAAAACAGCGGCTACAACGATTACCGGGCAAAACGGGAGGAGTACCGCCGCTTGCAGACTGTCAAGGGCAATATCGACCAGATTTTACGCCGGAGCGAGCCGCAGCGCAGAAAGGAGCAGAGCCATGAACGGTAATATCCCCCGCATGGACTACCGCCAGTACCGGGCAGCCCGCCGCCTTGTGCATGAGTGCTGCAACTATGACAGCGGGAACTGCCTGCTGTTGGAGGACGGCGAGCCTTGCGTGTGTGTACAGAGTATCAGCTATTCGCTGCTCTGCCGCTGGTTTACCGCCGCTGTCCTGCCCCTTGATGAAGCACTGGAAGCCGCCCTCTTGCGCCGGGGAAGCCGGAAACGCTGCGCTGTCTGCGGGGCGTTCTTCTTCCCAAAATCCAACCGGGGGAAATACTGCCCGGACTGCGCCGGACGCATGAAGCGGATAAACGCCGCCAAACGGAAGCGGAAACAAAGGGAGAAATGTCACGCTTTAGGGCATTTCAAACCCGCATAAATCAAGGCTTTTTTGGAGGGTGTCAAAGGGTGCGTGATACATTTATCCTTTTCCCTTAAAAACGCCCCCTAAAAGCGTAACAGAACCCACAGACAGACACCACAAGGAGGTGAACCCTATCGCTGATTATATGACCGCAGGAACGGAGCTGCCCGCTTACCTGCCTTACCCCCGTTTCCTGCTGGAAACAGACCTATCCCACACCGCAAGAGAGTTATATGCGCTGCTGTTAGACCGTTCCACCCTTTCGCAGAAGAACGGCTGGCAGGACAGCGAGGGACGGACATACATTGTCTACCCCATAGCAGAGATAGCGGAAATGCTGGATAAAGGCTGCACCACCATAAAGGGCGCACTGAACGAACTGGACGCTGCCGGGCTGCTGGAACGCAGACGGACGGGCTTTTCTGCCGCCAACCGTCTGTATGTGAAAGTGCCGCCTATCCCAGTGGTACAGTTTTCCGACCAACTGACGGACGGAAAACCGCCCCTCATAAGGGCGGGAAACCGACCAACTGACAGCCGGAAAACTGACCTTATGACGGTCGGAAAACCGTCCCCTAACCAAACTAATATAAACAACCTAATAGAGAGCCAAACAAAAGGAGCGAGTGAGGGGCAGCCCCCCGCCGCTTATGGCAGATATAAAAATGTATTTCTTTCTGACACAGAACTTTTGGAGCTGGAACAGGACTTCCCCGGCAAGTGGGAGTATTACCTTGACCGCCTTTCCTGCCACATCGCTTCCACCGGGAAGCAGTACCAGAGCCATGCAGCCACCATTTACAAGTGGGCGCAGGAGGACGCTGCCAAAGAGAAGCCAAAGAAAGGCATACCGGACTATTCATTCAAGGAGGGAGAAAGCCTATGACCGATACAATCCACAACACCATACTGCCTATGACCGACACCACAGCCGAGCCGGAGGATTACACCGGGGAGGACGGGCTTTTATACTGCGGCAAATGCCGGAAACCCAAAGAAGCCTATTTCCCGGAGGGCAAGACCTTTTTCGGGCGTGACCGCCACCCGTCAGAGTGCGACTGCCAGCGGGCAGCCCGTAAGGAACGGGAAGCCGCCGAGAAGCGGCGCAGCCACCTTGAAACGGTGGAACGGCTGAAACGGCAGGGCTTTACAGACAAGACCATGCAGGACTGGACATTTGCCAACGATAACGGCAGCTGCCCGCAGATGAAGAACGCCGCCGGATATGTGGCACGCTGGGAACAGATAAAGGACGGGAACTACGGGCTGCTCTTGTGGGGCAGGGTAGGCACTGGGAAAAGCTATTTTGCCGGGTGTATTGCAAACGCCCTCATGGAGCAGGAAGTCCCGGTGTGCATGACAAACTTTGCAGCAATATTAAACGACCTTGCCGCCAGCTTTGCGGGCAGGAACGAATATATTTCCCGCCTTTGCAGCTTCCCCCTGCTCATCATTGACGATTTTGGAATGGAGCGTGGCACAGAATACGGTCTGGAACAGGTCTACAATGTGATTGACAGCCGCTACCGGAGCAGGAAGCCGCTGATTGTGACGACCAACCTCACGCTGGAGGAATTGCAGCACCCGGAGGACACCGCCCACGCCCGGATTTATGACCGCCTGCTTGAAATGTGTTCCCCTCTCTGCTTTACCGGGGAGAATTTGAGGAAAGCCGCCGCACAGGGAAAAATGGAACAGCTGAAACGGCTGCTTGCCGGAAAGGAGATTTGCCTATGACCGACACCCAGAGAAACAAACGCCCTGCCCGCCGCCCGGACTGCGTGACCGAAACGAGGATAGGCAACACAATCCTTGTGGTGTCTGGCTTTTTCAAGGAGGGGGCGACCGACACCGCCGCTGACAAGATGATGAAAGTGCTGGAAGCAGAAGCCGCCGCCGGATATTTGACCTGTGATAAGCCTGATTGAAAAACCGTCATTTTTACCGACCGTAAAGAAGCAGATTTGACGCTTTTGCCGCTATACAGACAGCCGCCCCATGTGGTACAATCAAGGTACGGAATAGTGGGGCTGGCTGTCGGAAACGGAGGAATTTATGTTAAGACAGACCACCCAGCAACTCATTACCGCCCTTTACCCAAGACTGTCCCATGAGGACGAGCTGCAAGGCGAGAGCAATTCCATTTCCAACCAAAAGAGGATTTTGGAAACCTATGCCAAACAGAATGGATTTTCTAATCTGCGCTGGTACACCGACGACGGTTATTCCGGTGCGAACTTTCAAAGACCCGGATTTCAAGCCATGCTTGCAGACATTGAAGCAGGGAAAGTCGGGACAGTTATCGTCAAGGATATGTCGAGGTTAGGGCGAAACTACTTACAGGTGGGAATGTACACAGAAATGATTTTCCCACAGAAAGGTGTCCGCTTCATCGCTATCAATGACGGAGTGGACAGCGCACAGGGGGAAAATGATTTTGCCCCGCTGCGGAACATTTTTAACGAATGGCTGGTGAGAGATACGAGCAAGAAAATCAAGGCAGTAAAACGCTCTAAGGGCATGAGCGGAAAGCCCATCACAAGCAAGCCCGTCTATGGCTACCTCATGGACGAGGACGAAAACTTTATCATTGACGAGGAAGCCGCCCCGGTGGTACGGCAGATTTACAGCCTTTGCCTTGCCGGGAACGGTCCGACCAAGATAGCCCGTATGCTGACCGAGCAGCAAATCCCCACGCCGGGGACGCTGGAATACCGCAGGACGGGCAGCACCCGCCGCTACCACCCCGGCTATGAGTGCAAGTGGGCGACCAATACCGTGGTTCATCTGCTGGAAAACCGGGAATATACGGGCTGTCTGGTAAACTTTAAGACCGAGAAGCCGTCCTACAAGCTGAAACACAGCATAGAAAATCCCCCGGAAAAGCAGGCGGTTTTTGAGAACCACCATGAGCCTATCATTGACCGGGAAACGTGGGAACGGGTGCAGGAGTTACGCAAGCAGCGCAAACGCCCCAACCGTTATGACGAAGTGGGCTTGTTCTCCGGCATACTCTTTTGTGCCGACTGCGGCAGCGTCATGTACCAGCAGCGATACCAGACGGACAAGCGCAAGCAGGACTGTTATATCTGCGGAAGCTACAAGAAACGCACCGCCGACTGCACAGCGCACTTTATCCGCACTGACCTCTTGACCGCTGGCGTACTCTCCAATCTGCGGAAAGTTACCAGCTATGCGGCAAAGCATGAAGCCCGGTTTATGAAGCTTTTAATCGAGCAGAATGAGGACGGGGACAGACGCAGGAACGCCGCCAAGAAAAAGGAGCTGGAAGCCGCCGAGAAACGCATAGCCGAGTTATCTGCTATCTTCAAGCGGCTGTATGAGGACAGCGTAACCGGGCGCATATCGGACGAGCGTTTCACAGAGCTGTCGGCAGACTATGAAGCCGAGCAGAAAGAACTGAAAGAACGTGCCGCCAGACTGCGGGAAGAACTTTCCAAAGCGCAGGAAGCCACCGCAAACGCTGAAAAGTTTATGAATGTGGTACGCAGGCACACTACCATTGAAGAACTTACCCCTACTCTGCTGCGGGAGTTTGTGGAGAAAATCGTTGTCCATGAAAGCGTTGCCCTTGACGGGAAACGCCGGGGCAAGTTACGCAGACAGGAAATCGAAATCTATTATTCTTTTGTCGGCAAGGTAGAACTGCCCGACACCTAACCGCCCGACCTATCCGACATACCTCATGTGCCGGATAGGAACGGCAAAATTTTTTACACTTCTATTACTTCTTTATCACACATAAGCAAACAGAGCAGGTTTAAAACAGCCTGTTTGGCTTTCAGCGCAGAAAAGATATCATCCTGTCGGACGCTGTGGACGAGATCGAGGAAAAGCTGTTCGGCCTTTTTCGGGTCTTTCGCGTCGATGCAGAGCGGCAGATGAATGAGTTCGAACAGGTCGGTCTGCTGGCAGGTGATCTCGAAATGGCAATAGTAGGTGCGGTATGGATTATGGATATCGGTAAAAAACGCCTGGTTCGTGTAGGCGGGAAGCAGATACAGCTGTCCGCTTGTTGGATGGATGGTTGTCTCATCGATGCAGACGGTTCCCTCCCCCTGCAGGACGAGCTGAATGCTGGAAAAGGGCGGAACCGAGGAATCACATTTCCACGTCTCGTCACAGATGATGAGGTTGGCGCGTTCCAGACTGATAGTCGCTTCGCGCAGGCGGTTTTGGATAATCAGATTTGTTTCGTTCATAGGTTGTCTGTCCTGTTGCAGTGGTTAAGCATGATTTCGCGGATTGTTTTGTGCATTGCGCATCTACAGCCCGCTGGAAATTATAATCATTATTCTATCATACAAAAAGGAGATTTTGCAAATGGCACACAAGATCAGAGAAGTTTACATTGTACATCATTCTCACACAGACGTTGGTTACACAGACCTGCAGGAACAGGTTATTTACAACCAGACGAATAACATCCGCCGGGCAGTAGAGCTGATTGAGGAGGGCCTGGAAAAAGGAACCAATCAGAAGGATCTGAAATGGAATTGTGAGACCTGGTACTGCGTAGAGCAGTTTTTAAAGGCTGCAACGAAGGAAGAAAAAAAGACGTTCTTCGATCTGGTAAAGAAAAACAGCATCGGTCTTTCTGCAAACTACTTAAACTTTAATGACCTGGCTGACTGCGAATATCTGACCGAGAAAATCCATGATATGCAGGAGGTATGCGCGAAGGAAGGCATTACCTTAAAGACTGCGATGTTTGCAGATATCAACGGTATTTCCATGGGACAGAGAGACGCTATGCTCGCAAACGGCGTTGAGTTCTTATATACAAATATCCACACCCATCACGGCATGTATCCGTTGTATCAGAACCAGAAGCCTTATTTCTGGGAAAATGAAGATGGCAAGCGTCTGCTGGTATGGAGCGGCGAGCATTACAACCTGGGCAATGCGCTCGGCATCGTATTCAACAAAAACGTCAACTTCATGACAGAGAATTACTTCGGCAAAGCACAGGGAGATGTTGCAGGGCCGCTGGAGAAGCTGCACTCCAACCTGATCGCAAGCATGGAGGAATATGAAGAAAACGGTTATCCTTATGATTTCTATATCACAAGCGTTTCCGGTGTATACTCCGACAACGCGCCCATCAATCCCGCAATTGCAGACACGGTAGCGTTGTTCAACGAAAAGTACGGCGAAGAAGTTACCCTGCGCATGGTAACCCTACAGGAGCTGTATGATCTGATCCGCAATAAGGTAGCGGATGCTCCCGTTTACCGCGGTGCGATCAACGACTGGTGGGGCAACGGTGTTGGCAGCACGCCTTATGCAGTAAAGCATTATAAAGAGGCAGTTCGTTTAAACCGTATCTGCGACCGTCTGGAAGAAAAGACCGGCGTTCATAACGCAGAGCTGGTAAAAGCTTACGGCGATAACTCCCTGCTGTATGCGGAACACACCTGGGGTCATTCCGCAACCGTAACCAACCCTTACGATACCATGGTAACAAACCTGGATATGCGTAAAAACAGCTATGCATCCAAAGCACATGAGGCAGCTGCAATGCGCAAAAACGAGCAGTGCCATCTGCTCGGCGATATCCTGCGTTACTACAATCTGTCCGGTAAGGTAAAAGCAGTATCCACCAGCCATGAAAAGAGAGTATTTCCGGTTGAGTTCTATGTGGAAACCATGAGCCTTCCGGCTGTAAAAGTAACCGATGACAAGACAAACGAAGTGATGGAGGTTCAGCTGTCTACACATCCCCGCGGTGTTCTGGTAAGCTTCCTGGCTGAATTTGAGCCGATGGAAGAAAAGACCTTCACTTATGAAGAACAGCCTGCACCGGCACAGACCCTGTTTACCAGAACCGCATGGGTCGGCGCAGAGCGCGTGCGCGATATTATCAATACTTATGATACCGAAAGCTACAAGCTGCCTTACGGTATGGAAAACGATTCCTTCAAAATCAGCTGGAAGGTCGGCGAAGGAATTACTTCTTTCTATAATAAAAAAGCAGAGGTGGAAATGTGCAAGCCCGGATTGGAGACTTTCTTTACTCCTGTCTATGAGTGTACCAAAATCCGCAAGGGTGTTTATGAAGAGCGCCGTCTGATCGGCAGAAATATCAGAGGCCTGCACGCGGAACAGTATCAGGGCGACTTAAAGGATGTAAGGATTCTCGATCACGGTCCGGTATTTACTAAGGTGGAACTGGTATTTGATCTGGAAGGAACGTACTACAGCAGCGTTATCATCAAGATGTATAACAAGCTGCCAAAGATTGAGTTTTCTTATCATATCGCAAAGACACTGAGCGAGGATATCGAGAGCGTATTTATGCCTCTGGCACTGAACCTGCCTGATGCAGAGGTTTCCATCCAGAATGGCGGCGTAGCCATGCGTTCTGGTATCGACCAGCTGCCCGGCACGAATATGGAGTACTATCTGGCAGATGAAGGCCTGATCTACCGTACCAAGGATCAGACGATTCTGGTAAATACATTTGATACCCCTCTGCTGTATATGGGAGCAATGGAATCCCATCCGATTCTTCTGTGCGATAACAGGGAAGAAAACAACAAGCGTCCGGTTTACAGCTGGATTATGAACAATACCTGGGAGACAAACTTCAAGATGGATCTGTCCGGCTTCAGCGAATTCCGTTACGGCGTGGAGATCGTAGACAACGGTTCCGTAAAAGAAGGCATGGAGCGTCTGTCTGATAACGATAAGGGCGTTGTAACCTTTATCTGCGGTTAATGGGATTTAATGGCTGTGGAATGAGGAGTAAAATGGAAAAGAAAAACTATATTCTGTTGTTTTTACAGATCGCAGCAATTGCCGTATCCGGAGTATTCGGGGGAGATACAACATTTGCCCTGATTACGGCGCTGATTGGCATTACATTTAATTTCCTGGTATCCATGAATATCGCGTCCGGATTTTTATTCGGATTCGTGTATGCGGTATGTAATGGCATTCTGGCATGGCAGACGAACGTTTACGCAACATTTGTATTCATGATCTTTATGCAGGCGCCGATGGCTCTTTACAGCTTGCGGAAATGGCATGGCAAGAAAAAAGAGACCGAAGCGATTATGAAGAAAATGGACCGCAGAGAACTGACCTCAATGGTCGTTGGCGCGATTGTGTTATTCGTGATTATGACAGGCATTCTGTCCGCAATAAACGGTGCGTTCAACGCAAATGTATTGTTTGACACATTTTTCTTTGTCTGCAGCGTAACGGCCTGCATCGGCCTGGCAGCCTGCTACAAAAACGCGTACATCGTAAACCTTGGTTCCGGAATCGGAGGAACGATCCTCTGGCTGTATAAGGCGATTACGATGGAAACCGGAATTTCCATGGCAGTATTTTTCGCGATCGTGGCGCTCAACTCCGCACTGGCGGTACAGCAGCAGTATGGAAAAAGCAGCCGGAGAGCAGCTGTTGAATTTGTTGAGCAAGGGACTTGAAAGGATTCAAAACCGGTATCTATCCTTTCGGAAGTATGCTATAATGAGCGCAAGCTTTTAAAAGCACACAAAAGGAGGGGGTTTCTATGAGCAGCAAAATGACTGTCAAAAAGGAAGCGATTATGGCCCGATTTGGGGGAATGGGGTTCCATAACAGCGAAGCAAACGTCTGGCGGGAGATGGATGACGTCCAGTTCAACCAGTACGTCGGCAAGGTTTATCGGGAGCTTTCGCCCGGTTTTTCCAGAATGTGGGGAGGCTTTCCGGAATGGACGAAGGAAGAGATGGACGCGTTTGCAGAATATTGTGAAAAAATGCAGTGTAAGGTTGGTGCAACAATCTATCTGACCGGGCATTGCGTGCGGTATGAGACGGACGAGGAGCTGACTGCGTATGCATCGAATGTTGCAGACCGTCTGGAGTATCTGATCTATGAAAAGGGTCTGAGCAACGTTAAGATTTATTGTATGTCCAATGAACTGAGTCTGGATGACTGGGGAGACTTGGCATTTGAAATGGCTACGTTCAAAAAATATCATACCTATCTGTATAACGAGTTTGCGCACAGACATCTGCCGGTCTACCTGCTGGCGACTGATGCTTCCCCGATGGAGCGCTGGGAGACGGTGGAATGGGCGATTGCAAACGGCATGGTTCCGATTTCCAACGTGTTCGGCGGACATCATTATGTAAATGACTTCGAAGCGGAGGATCTGGATTTTTATAAGATTTTCAAGCGTCATTGCTCCGATGTTGTCAATATGTTAAAGCCTTACGAGCGCCGTTTTATTCTGGGCGAGTTCGGCCTGGCGCAGGCGTTCAAACAGGGACAGAACAATATCAATGGCGTAAAGATGGACGTATGTGATGCCTTCTATAACGGAAAGGAATCCTACTCTGCGCTGCAGATCTGTGAAATGGCACTGGCAGCAGTCAACGCGGGCGTGTATGCAATGGCTCTCTGGACCTTTGTGGATGTGCCCAATCCCCGCGACCTGCAGTATCGTCTGAACAAATGGGGACTGCTGCGCTGGGACGATACGGATTATGGTGCACGGGACTGGCTGTATGCTTATGGTCTGCTGGTTCGCTATTTCCGGAAAAATTCCAAACCGCTTACGATTTCCTCTGAGGACTATCTGCTGCGCAGCGGCGGCGTTGTAAACGATGACGGTTCCTTCTCTGTTGCGATCGTCAATCGTCACAAAGAGCCTGTTGAGATCGATATTTCTCTGGAAAATCTGAAATCAGACAAGGCTCTGCGCAGATATCTGTATGATTCTGCCAATGTGCCCCGCAGCAAATTTGCAGACCTGCAGGATTACGATGAACTGATTGCATGTGCCGGCAACAGCGTGCATGTGACCGTTCCGGCAAGCTCCATCGTTCTGCTGACAACGGATTACACCGATCATAAGCCGGCAGCAATTACAGGTATTTGTGCAGAAGACGGGACAGTTACCTGGGAAGCCTCTACAGAGACAGAGCATCGCTATTATCGTGTATACAAGGGCGATTCTGCAGACTTTGTTCCGACAAAGGAAAATCAGATCGCCTCCACCATCGCAACGTCCTTTACGGATCCTGACGCAGCGCCCGGATTCTATAAAGTGGAATCTGTCGATGCATGGGGAAACCACTGAACAGCAGCCGAGATAGCTGTTTGGCAGCAATAAAGTAATATAGTTTGGTTGTGCGGATCAGACGGGAAGAAACGAGGAATGAGATGACCTATAACGAAGCGATTGAATGGATGGATTCAAGACACTGGAGCGGCACGGGAAAAGGAATCGTGCGGTCGCAGGAGCTTTTGGAACGGCTTGGAAATCCGCAGGACAAGCTGAAATTTGTACATGTGGCGGGTACGAATGGCAAAGGTTCGGTCTGCGCGTGCCTGTCGAAAATTCTGACGGCAGCCGGTTATCGGGTCGGACTGTTTGTTTCTCCCCATTTAAAACGTTTTAACGACAGGATTTATTTTAACGGGACAGAGATCGGAGACGAGGATTTTGCGAGGTTGGCGTCATGGATCCGAACACAGGCAGAAACCATGGAGGATGCGCCGACGGTGTTTGAGATCATGACGGCAATGGGGATGCTGTATTTTGCAGAAAAACAGTGTGATCTTGTAATGTTGGAAGTCGGCATGGGCGGCAGGCTGGATTCCACCAATGTGATCCGAACGCCGGAGGCTGCTGTTATCACCTCCATCGGACTGGATCATACAAAGGAGCTGGGCGATACACTGGAAAAAATCGCGGGAGAAAAGGGCGGCATCATAAAAACAGGCGGCACTGTCATTGTGGACGGAAGCAATACAGCAGTTATGCCGGTATTTGAAAAAATCTGTCAGGAAACAGACGCATCCCTTGTTACAAGCGCGCCGGAACAGATTCGAAATGTTGTGTTAAGTCCGTCGGGCGAGGTATTTGATTATAAGGATCTGAAAGAGCTTCCTCTTTCTTTGACAGGTGTCTATCAGATGAATAACGCGGCGGTGGTCATCGAAACCGTCCGTGTGCTGGAACAAAAAGGGTATAGGATCGACGAAGCTGCTCTGCGCAAGGGGCTTTCAGAGGTATACTGGCCGGGACGCTTTGAGCGCCTGCATGAGCAGCCGACCTTTCTCGTGGATGGCTCCCATAACCCGGACGGCATCCGGGCACTGCTGGAAAGCCTGCGCAGTTATTTTCCGGATCGGAAAATCCGTTTCCTGCTGGGGATTCTTTCTACAAAGGATGTCAGCACAATGCTGCAGCTGATTGAACCTCTGGCAGAGGAAATCGGCGTAATTATGCCGCCGTCCGAAAAAGCGATGGATAATGAAAGAATGGCGCAGCAGATCAGCCGGGAATGTGCGGTAAGGACGACAGCATTTGATTCGATCGAAGACGGGGTGCGCAGTATGATCGAAAATGCCGAAAAGGAGGATGTGATCTGTGCAACCGGCTCGCTGTATTCGATTGAAGAGATCCGTACCTGCGCAAATCGGGAATTTCATCAAAACTGCGGAGGCTGTGAGAGGCTGTGACATCGGAAGAAACTGCGCGCTTTACGGCAGCAAAGGAGCGGATCATCGGTAAAAACCGGGAACGCAATGGTATCGGCACCCTTTCGGAAAAGACGGTGCATGCGGTGCTGAAACATTATTATGCGCCGGACGAATCGCAGCATGAAATCCCGGTGGAGGGCTGCGTGGCAGATATCTTTAATGGGAAAGAGATTATCGAAATCCAGACCCGAAGCTTTGACCGGATGCGCCCGAAGCTGGAACGATTCCTGCCGCTGTATCCGGTGACGATCGTGTACCCGATCCCATACTGTAAGCACGTCTACTGGATCGATGAGGAAACCGGGGAGATCTCCGGCGGACGGAAATCTCCATTAAAGGGAAGTCCTTATCTGGCATTTAAGGAGCTGTACCGGATCAAAGCTTATCTGCAAGACCCGAACCTGACGATCCGGCTCACGTTTCTGAATATGGAAGAATATAAGCTGTTAAATGGCTGGAGCCGGGACAAAAAACGTGGCTCCAGCCGTTATGACAGAATTCCTGTTTCCATTGAGAGGGAAATGGAATTTACCTGCGCACAGGATTATGTCCAGCTGATCCCATACGATCTGCCGGAGCCGTTTACGTCCGCGCAGCTCGGCAAAGCTGTGCATATCCGAAAGGAGCAGGCTGGCATTGTGTGCAATATCCTCCACGACCTCGGCGTGATCGAGCGGGACGGGAAAAAAGGAAATGCGTATCTCTACAGGGTAGTGGAGGTATGAGCTTCGATGGACAGAATATCGTCCAGAAAAATCTGCATTCCATCCTCCAGTGTGAGGATGCGCTGGAAAAGGTTGAGCTTTTTGACTGTGCCGGATATAGAGACATAGGAACCGCCCTGTTTGCGTTTGTCAGGGCAAAAAAAAGTAATAGAAATCAGCGGCTTTTCGGAGAGATGTTCGAGAAGCCGCCGAAATTTTAAGTCGAGAAGCTCTTGCATATCTTCGTTGAGTGTGATCTTTTCTTCCGTCAGGCGCGCTGTTTCCAAAATGGCGGAATCATAGCCTGTGAGAGCGGCAAAGGGAGAAAACTGGGCCGCGCGGTCATGCATGGACATCTGAGGATGCGTTTTGGAAACGTGGTGCGGAAGATGGATGATATCGCTGTAGTCTGGTTTCATGCCTTATGCCCTCCGATCTGGTTGTTGCGGTCTTTGGCGGTTGCGCCCTCTTCCAGGTTCATCGCTTTGAGCACTGCGTTTTTACCGAATTTTTTTCGGATGGAAAGCATCGCCTCCTGCAGCTTTCGCTCACGCGCCAGGTCAGCAGCGTCGGCTTTCTGTTTTTGTTCTTCTGCTGCATAATCTGTGAAAAGATCGAGCTGGGTAAAGCGGTCTTTCTTTTGCAGAGCAGTGTCCTCCGGGATAATGTGGTTGGCGACAATATACAGCCGGCGGATCAGGAGCGTCGAATCGATAAGACGATCGAAAAGATCGACGGCGGCGTTCATGATCCTGTGGGAAGAGGAGGTATAGTCGTCCAGATTTTGGGTTCCATGTGCCTGCTTTGGAATCGAGCGGCCGTAGCGGTCTGTTTCGATGGAACCGTGGTAGGCGGATCTGCGGGAGGGATCAGACAGGTTTTCGATATCGTAGCCGACGGTGAGGACAATCTGGTCGGTTACGATTTTTTTATTTACAAGATCGAGGGCGAGCTGGTCTGCCATTTCTTTCAAAACGAGCTTTGCTTTGTCTGTCTCGTACGGACAATGCAGAACCTGCCCGGAGCTGATGCTGTTGGTTTCCGGTTTGTAGGCTTTGATTTCCGGGACGGTGCAGGGTTCAAAGCCCCAGGCGTGGTCGATCAGAAGCTCTGCATTTTTTCCGAAAAGCCGATAGAGCAGGTCTTCATTTTTGACAGAGCAGCGTGCGATATCCCCCATCGTGAACAATCCATTTTCGGCAAGCTTTCTGGCATAGCCGTGTCCGATGCGCCAGAAGTCAGTGAGCGGCTGATGTGCCCAGAGCTTTTGTCGGAATGTCATTTCATCGAGAAAGGCGATGCGCACGCCGTATTCATCTGCCGGGAGGTGCTTTGCTACGATATCCATTGCAACCTTGCAGAGAAAAAGATTCGTCCCGATGCCGGCAGTAGCGGTGATTCCTGTCGTATCCATGACATCGAGAATAATTTTACGGGCAAATTCGCGGGCAGTCATCCCGCTGGCGGGCAGATAATCCGTAATGTCCATAAAAACCTCGTCGATGGAATAAACTACGATATCCTCCGGTGCGACGTATTTCATATAGATAGAATAAATTCTGGTGCTGCATTCCATATAATGTGCCATCTGGGGCGGCGCGATCAGAAAATCAACGGCGAGCGCCGGATTCTGAGAAAGCTCCGAGAAAAAATAGGATGTACCGGAAAGTATCTGTCCGGGCGCATGCTGTTTTCGTTCGATATTGACTTCCCGGACTCGCTGCTTTACTTCAAAAAGACGACTTCGTCCGGACATGCCAAAGCTTTTCAGAGATGGTGTGACAGCAAGACAGATGGTTTTGTCTGTACGGCTGATGTCTGCCACGACAAGGTTGGTATCAAGGGGGTCAAGGCCGCGCTCCCGACATTCTACGGAAGCGTAAAAGGATTTTAAGTCGATGGCAATATAGATGCGGTCTTCCATGAAATGTGGGTCTCCTTTCTTTATTTCATAGGAAAATGCGTCCTATGAAATAAAAACGCTCCGCGAGGATGCGCACTCGGCGCAAGGGTAGATGGTTGCCGAGGCAACCGCGCCTCGGCGCGAGAATGTGCCAAGGCACATTCTTTTTTACAACATTGCAGCGGCTTTTTTATATTATACACGAACTGATGTTCGTTTTGCAAAGGAAATCTTTTTCTTCATGACAATAGAATGCTCACAGCGCGTGTATTCTATTGTTTGGTTCCCTATTTTTTTTGAACAGTCTTTCAGAAATCTGATATACTATCATCTATAGGATGCCCAGGGTGAAAAGGAGGATTGCTTATTATGTTCAGACAAGGAAAACAGGCTGTGAAAAAATCGGCACAGCAAAATGTTGTAATCATTTATGCCGATGATCTTGGTTTTGGGGATCTTGGATGCTATGGGAGCAGGAAGATCGACACCCCGAATCTGGACAGGCTATGTGCAGAAGGATTGAAATTTACCAACGCATATTCAACCTCTGCGGTTTGTACGCCTGCACGTTTCAGCATTCTGACAGGGCGTTATCCGTTCCGGAATGATCAGGCACATATTCTGCCGGGAGATGCAGGCTGTATTATTAAAAGAGAGCTTGATACCGTTCCAAAGCTGTTTCAGAGAGCGGGGTATCATACCGGAATTGTTGGAAAATGGCACCTGGGGCTGGGAGATGGCAGCAAACCGATCGACTGGAATCAGGAGATCAATCTGACACCGATAGACCTTGGTTTTGAGGAATCGTTTATTTTTCCGGCAACGGCAGACCGTGTACCCTGTGTATTCTTAGAGGGACGCTCGGTGGTAAACCTGGATTCAAAAGATCCGATCGAGGTTTCCTACGAAGCAGAATCTCCTTTTGAGGATATTCCAACGTATTATAAAAATCCGGAGCTTCTGCGCGTGCGCTCTTCTCACGGACACGATAAGAGCATTGTAAACGGCATCGGAAGGATTGGCTATATGCGCGGCGGAAGCAAAGCGGTCTGGAAGGATGAAGAGCTGGCGGAAACCTTTTTAAATCGGGCAAAGCAGTTTATTTCAGACAGCTGCAGGGCAGAAAAACCATTCTTTTTGTATTATGCACTTCATCAGCCCCATGTACCCCGCGTGCCCTCTGCACGCTTTGAGGGCGCGACCGGACTGGGACCCAGAGGGGATGTGATCGCAGAGCTTGACTGGTGCGTTGGGGAAGTGATGGCTGCGCTGGAAAAAGAAGGGATTCTGGATAACACCATGATTATTTTTTCCAGTGATAACGGACCGGTACTGGATGACGGTTATCTGGACAGGGCATATGAATTAAACGGAACGCATCGGGCAGCAGGACCGCTGAGAGGCGGAAAATACAGCAAGTTTGATGGTGGTACAAGGATTCCGTTTATTGTATACAGTTCTGCGCTGACACACCGGGGCGTTTCCGAGGCGCTGATCAGCCAGGTAGATCTGTATGCTTCCTTTGCACACATGCTTGGCATCGAAACAGGAGAGGACAGTGCGGTAGACAGCCAGGACAGGTACGCGGCGCTGATCGGAGAGGACCCTGCAGGCAGATCAGAACTGATGACAGAGGACTTAACCTGCGGGAAAATGCTGCGCTGCGGCAGCTGGGTTTACTTATCTCCCAGCGAAGGAGCTCCATATATGCCCTTTACCAGAATTGAAACCGGTTTATCAAAGGATCCGCAGCTTTACAATATGGATTACGATATCGGGCAGCAGAACAACATCGCCTGGGATTATGCAGATCAGGTGGAGAAGATGGAGAAGCGTCTGCAGGAGATTCTGACAAGCGAAAGCACCAGATAAAAGGAAAAACAAAGAATGCCCGGAAGATCCGGGTAGAAAGGATTGAAAAATGGCAGGATATCTGATTAAAGAAACCACTTGCGAGGAACGCAAACAGATCGTGGAGGAGGCACTGGGTAATCTGTCCGCCAGCTGCGACGGCTGTATGGCAGGACTTGCGGATATGTATCAGGATTACATCGACGGCAAAAAAGAAATCCGTGACATCAACATGGAATTCAATGCCAGATACGAGAGAGGAGACATGGATCGGGAAGAAAGAAGAAGCTGCCCGATGTCAGTGTAAAGGGAAAAAGACAGAGACTATTTTGAAGGAAAGGTTTGGAAGAAGAAATTGGAAAGAAAATACGATTTGACAAAGGGAGATGTTTTCCAGACGATCTTGATGTTTATGCTGCCGATCCTGGCAGGAAATGTATTTCAACAGCTGTATTCTGCTGTGGATACGATCATCGTGGGACGTACCCTTGGTTCTGACGCGTTGGCGTCAGTAGGAAGCATCGGGAGCCTGCAGTTTCTGGTGTTTGGATTTTGCTCTGGTCTTGCGGGCGGTGTGACAGTTGTGACATCTCAGTTTATTGGCGCTGGGAAAATGGAAAATGCGAGACGTTCCACAGCAGTGATCTATATGATCTGGGCGGTGGTTTCCCTGCTTTGTACCGTGGTAGGTATTGTTTGCCTGCCAGGGCTTTTGCATATTTTGAATATGCCGGAAAATCTGTTTCAGCGTGCGTATGCTTATCAGCTGGTCTGCTTTATCGGACTTGGAGGACAGCTTTTATACAACGTGGAATCAAGCCTTTTGAGGGCGATTGGAAACAGTAAAGTACCGCTTATTTTTCTGATCATTTCCTCTGTGTTGAACATTATATTGGATTTTGTGTTTATTCTGGTGTTTCATATGGATGTGATCGGAGCAGCTGCAGCGACGATTCTGGCCCAAAGCCTTTCCGGGGTCGGCTGTCTGATCTACAGCTTTCGGAAATATCCGCAGCTGCGTGTCAGAAAAGAAGATTTTAAAATATCGATTGCTTTTTTAGCGGATCATCTCCGGGTAGGGCTGCCGCTTTCGATTCAGGACTCCATTACGGGCGTCGGAATGATGGTATTTCAGAGTGCGCTAAACGGGATGGGTGCAGATGCGATTGCGGCATACACTGCATGTAATAAGTTGGAAACCTTTGTCGTGATGCCGATGTATTCGATCGCAGTTGCCATGGTAACGTTTACAGCACAGAATTTTGGTGCGAAGCAATATCAGAGAATTCGAAAAGGAATGAAGGTTTCCCTTTTGAGCTGTCTCTTTTTCAGTGTTGTGGTAGGCGGATTGATCATTATGTTCTGTAAGCCGCTCGTTTCGATTTTCGTTGGAAGCGGTGCAGTAGAGGTGATCCGGCTGTCCAGAATTTACAACAGTATTGAAGCCAGCTGCTTATGGTGTGCGGCACTGTTGTTCACCTACCGGGGTGCGGTGCAGGGAACCGGAAATACGAAGATCCCGATGATGGGCGGATTTTTGGAGCTTCTCATGCGTGTTTTTGCAGCACTTTGCTTAAGCCGTATCTGGGGCTTCCCGGGACTGGCAATGGCCTATCCGCTGGCGTGGATATTTGCGGCACTGTTAAACATGTGGTATTATCGAAAGCTGGACAAAAATGATTTTCAGTGTACCAGAACTTCATCAATATGAAGAAGAATATGTTCCATGAGATAGAGGAGGACGAGTTGCTCGTCCTCCTTTGTCATGTCGGAAATCGGCTGCAGGAGAGTGATGTGGAGAATTGAGGTATCCAGAGAGCTTTCCGTAACTGCAAAGGCACAGAGACATTCTTTGCCAAATACGAAAACCTGCGCTTGAATATCACCGGTCATAACCTGGTCATAGGAGCTTTTCAGGCGATCCAGAATATCAAAAATCGCATAGACGGTCATACGCCGCGGACAGCTTAGATCCTGTTTGAGCGTGAACATGAGAGAACCCTCCTATTACATTTTCCAATGAAAACTGGCGTTTTTTGATTTTTTCAATGCTGCAAATGCTGCAGGCTTACAGCGGCCGCAGTGTGCCCATGATTTCGGCAAGCACATTGCTGCAGTTATCAATATTTTCTTCGGATGTGCTTGCACCGACGATATAGGGGACACCGTCGATATCAGCTGCAGCGAAGATAGAAATATCAGAATCGTGAGAAACGATCCGAAATTGCCAGACAATATCGTCTTCGCGGCTTTCTGTCATGATCTCCGAAAGGGAAGCGTCGGAGACATCTTCCCAGATGCCGGAAAGGTAAGCAATACATTCGTCTGCGTTTTTTCCGGCAGAAAGTCCCTGCTCCACCTCAATATATTCCTCTTCGTTGGAGGAAAGGAAAAGAAGGAGGGCGGTTCCGCTGTTGCCGTTTGGAAGCGTAAAGCTGCTGCGTCTTGTGCTGCTGATCTGAGTGGAATCCGTGATGCATTGGATGCCTGCAGCGGTGTCGCAATAGCGCTCGTAGGTAATATCCACAGGACCATTTATACGAAAGGATGTCAGACTGTTGTAAATCTGTGTGTGGTCTGTTTCGGAATCCTTTGGATAGGAGCCGACGAGCAGATATGCGCCAAAGTCATTCCTTCCTTCTACTGCAAGCAGTACATGCTGCAGGGTGGTCTGGCTGGAATCTGTTCCCTGGAAGAAAATCTGGTAAGCGGACTGTCCGCCGAAATCGTCCGGTCCTGCGGTCAGAATCATGGCGTCGGTAAGACCGTAGCCCTCTGCGTAGGAGGAAACAATATCCTCCCGGTAGTTTTCGATGTCGGCAAGGGAATAGATCGGAATAATTGTAGCCCAGTTGAAGCTGGTTTCGATCCGGCAGTTTCTGGCATTGTTGGTAAAAGTAAAACCATCATCTGAAACGCTATACTCTGCCGGAACGTCGATGGTAGCATTTAAAATTCCGAGATCATAGGTGACAACTTCTGTACCGGTGCTGTCGTTTGAATCGCCGGAAGAAGGATCGTCCGGTGCGTCTGAATCCTGCCCGGGCGGGGTTTGAGAGGGCGTCGGCGTATCCGAACCGGGAGGTGCAGATGCAGAAGAAGGATTCATGGACGAAGCAGAGTTTGTATAGCTGGTATTTTTTCCGGACTTTCCGGAAAGGGGCAAAAAGAGGACGAGGGCGACTACCGCGACCAAAGCGCCGCCAAGAGCGACTGCCAGAAGCGGATTTTGTTTCAGATGTGCCGACAGGACAGCAAAAAATGTGGCAGGTCGGGAAGACACCGCGCCGGAATATGGCTGCGGTGCGTTTGCCGTTGATCCGGGGGATGGCGATTGTGCCGATGCAGTTGCGACATCCCCGTTCAGCGCGCAGATAAAGGCTTCCATGCTCATGAAGCGGTCTTCCGTACGGATGCTGAGCGCCTTCAGAATCGCCTGTTCGATGGCAGGGGAAATGGAGATGCCAAGCTCGGAGGGGCGTTTGAGCGTATCGCCGTGAATCCGTTCGATGGAATCCGGCGGAAGAACTCCGGTGATGCAGCGGTAAAGCGTTGCACCCATGGCATAAACGTCTGTCCAGGGTCCCTGATTTCCATGGGAAGAGTATTGCTCCTCCGGGGCATAGCCATGCTTTAGAATAACGGAAACGCTTTTCCCATCACCGGAAGCAAAGCGCGCTGCGCCGAAGTCCAGAAGCCTGCTGTCACCGTCGGCGGTCAGGTAAATGTTGTCCGGGCTGATATCCCGGTGTAAAAGCTGCATGGAGTGGACAGAAACGAGTGCGTTCATAACAGGCAGCAGGATTTTCAATGCTTCTTCGCAGGAAATTTTTTCCCCGCGCGCAGCAAGATAGGCTTTTAGACTGGTGCCGTTTACGTATTCCATGACGAAGTATGCGGTGTTGTTTTCCCGGAAATAGTTCTGGACGGAAACGATATTCGGTGTGTTCTGGAGCTTTGCCAGAATGCGTGCTTCCTCCAGAAAACGTTCCATTCCGGATTGATAATCCTTTTCCTGATGACTGGTCAGAACGACAGTATAGCGGTCGGTATTCCGGGTAGCCATGGCGGAGGGCATATATTCTTTGATGGCGACTTTGATTTCGAGGGTCAGGTCAAAGCCGAGGTAGGTAATGCCGAAGCCGCCGATGCCGAGGACTTTGCCGATCAGGTAGCGGCCGTTTACAATTGTGCCCAGGGGAAGGGCGAGATAGGGCTGCTGCTTTGTTTCATCGAACCCGCAGACGGGGCAGACCGTGCCGGGGTCTTTTTCGGAAAAGCAGCCATAACAGATACGTTCGGGATTCATAATTCCTCACATTCCGCCGCAAAAGCGGCTTTTGATGATAGACAGTTGTAAAATGTTCCGGTGTATTAGGAAAAGGCTGGCGAGATCGCATCGGGACGGCTGATGCAGGTCAGGACGAAAAGCGTCCCATCGATGCTGCGGATGCGTTCCGTATGGCGAAACAGCAGCCCTACGAGCCAGTCTGTCGCGTTGTTGGCTTTTGAAAATTCAATCTGGATTTCCAAAGGTTCAATATAAAAATCTCCGCAGCAGACAAGGCTGCCCTCCCCCGGCAAAAGCACCGGGAGGGAAGTCTCTTTTTGCAGCCGACCATCTGCCATCAGATGGTAAAAGACGGCAGCTTCGGGAAAAGAAAGCGTATCGGGGGAGAGCTCGACCAGCCGTGTTTCAAGGAGAGCCGCACAGGAAAGACCTGTTCTGGCAGAAATCGTATCAGATGCAGTCATAGGTTCTCTCATTTCTGCGCACGTTTTTTGTGCATGCCGGGTTTGTGTCAAGTGCGCGCAGACACAAATCTCGTTTATTCCTTTGCAACGAGAAAACGGTTTGAGGGATCGCAGAGGAAGAACGTATCTCCGGCATAGAGCTTTTCGGGGACGTTCGGGGCGAGCTTTTTCCCATTTCCAAGAAAGGTTTCATAGGAGGAACCGAGGTCGGTCAGGACGAAGCAGCCTTCCCCCGGATTGTAGGAAAGCTGGCAGTGGCGGCTGCTGATGCCGGGCGTGCTCTTTTCATAAACGATGTTGCAGAACGCAGGATCTCTGCCGATGGTAACCTTTCCCTTGAGCAGATCGAAGCTCTGCCCTGCGTAGTTGCCGGTCATTCCACGCAGGATCGCATGAGCACTGGAGCTGCCTGCCGCACCGGAGTGTACAGGATTACCGTTTAAGCCGCTTGCTGAGCCATTCGCCAGACCGTCGCCCAGGCCGCTGCGGCTATTTGTAACGCTGGCTGCAGCCTTTCTTTCCTTCCAGAAGAAAAAAGTGCCCGCTGCGATCAACAGAATGCCGAGTAGGAGCAGCACAGCACTGCCGGGACCGTGGAACAGGGAAAAACCGGAGCCCGAAAACGTGTAGGGAATGCGTTCAACATCCAGGATTTTCGTCAGCTCGTTGATGATGATGGCATAGTTCATGCCAAGGCTCAGCCCGGTATTGGGATCAATGGCGCCTGCAACGTTGATACCGATTACGTTTCCTTTTTCATCGACCAGAGGACCGCCGGAGTTGCCGGGAGCGATGGAAACGTCCATTTGAAATGCCTCATAGGTGGAAAAAGAGGTGGTTGTACGTTTGCTGATGATGCCTCGGGTGATTGTAATATCGTCTATATCGTAGGTGACAAAATCCTGACGCTGGGAGGAATTGCCGGGATAGCCGAGCGCGTAGGCGGTGTCGCCGATCTTGATGTCGCCGGAGTCGCGCAGCGTCAGGGCAGTCCGTTTATCCGTCGGGGAGGGCAGCTGCAGGATGGCGATATCCTTTTCCTCCTGAGGGGAAAAGTAGACGACCTTGGCTTTTACATAGTCGTTTTCCGCTGCGGAAAAAAAGACATCAATTTCCCCTCCGTAAAGACTGGAATCATAGCGGGGATAGGTATAGGCTTTATTGACGACATGCCCGTTTGTCACGATGTACTGAATCGGCTGTCCGGGCGTGCCGATGGCCCAGCCGGTTCCCATTCCGGCTTCGCTGTTTCCTTCGTTGTCATAGACTGTCGCATAGACCATGACGATACCGTTTCTGGATTCATAGGGATCCTCAGAGGAGCTTTTGGTCAGCCCTGTGATGCCGAAAATGGATGAGACAGCGCCGATCAGGATTAGCACAAGGGCGATCAGCTGTTTAGAAGAGAGTTGTTTGGTTTTCATTCAGTATTCTCCTTTTCCCCGTAATAATGTAAAACGATTGCGGTATAGTTATCCTGTGTGGGAAGTGCGGCTTTTCGGATTGCTGTTTCGAGCGCGCTGCAGCAGTCCTGAACCGGAAGCTCCATCGCCTCGCGGATTTGTTTCAGGGTCAGTGGATCACTGATTCCGTCGGAGCATAACAGCAGGGTATCGCCCGGAAAAAGGGAAAGTGGAATGTGGGTGCGGTCCAGCGTGACCTCATCCTTCCCGATATATTGGGAAAGTGCGCCTGCCTGAGGGTCAGAAAAAGCTTCCTCGATGGGAAATGCACCGTGAAAGGAACGCAGCAGCAGGTCCTTTTGAAATTCCTGTCGGGTGTTTAATGCATAGAGCTGATGCTCCCGGAGCAGAAAAAGGTCGCTGTCTCCGACGCTCCAGAAGTGCAGTTGATTTCCCAAAATCCAGGCAGCGACAAGGGTGCAGCCGCCGTGGCCGTAAAACTGCTGATAGATAGTTTGGGTACATGCGGAAATCAGCTTTGGCACGCTCGTGACGGCTGGTTCCGGAAATGGAAAAGCATTCAGGAGACAGGCGATCGTCTGGCAGGCGATCCGTTGTCCTTCCGCCATTCCGCCCATGCCGTCACAGAGAACGGCTAAAATCCCGTCTGTTTCATAGCGGTCTGCCGGAGAGATTCCGAAGGCATCCTGCTGCTGTTCACGCTGTCCGAGCCCCTGCAGGTTTGCAATTTCCAGAATGGAAGTTTTTTCCGGGGTCAGAACGGTGGTAACGCAAAGCGACTCCGGTGCTGGTTCGGATGGCTGCTGCTGAGTCTGTACTTTTTTTCGCCTTTTAAAAAAGAACATGGGCTATTCCTCGCTCCACTGAAACTGTTGGCTGCAAAGAGGCAGGAAAAGCAGTCGGCTTTTCCCGACCTCGATGATGTCGTATGCTTTGAGTGGATGAACCATTTCGACCTGTTCATCGTTGCAGTAGGTAATGCCGCGTCCCTGCCCGGGCGAAAGGGAAAAGGCATTGTGTTTGGCATCGTAAGTGACCAGTGCATGGCTTTCACGGGATACGGTATCATCGTCTGGCAGGGAAACATCCATCGCGGCAGCCCGGCCGATAAAGTTTCTTCCTGAAACGAGACGGAAATCCGTTCCGCGGTGTGGACCTTCGATGCAGATCAAAAAGCCGACTGCCGGATCAATACCGATTTTCTTTTTCATCACAGCGACTGTTTTGCCGCTGTCGAAGGCTGTCGCAGCAGCTGCTGCAGGATTGCCCGGAAAGGCAGCCACTGTCTTGCCGATATCCGTTGCAGCCATCGTCTTTCCGATCCCTGTATTCTCCTTGCAATACGGACAGCTCTCAAATCTTGCTTCATCATAGAAATGACCATTATCACACTGCTTCATAGAGTCCTCCTTGTTTTCTGAAGGAAAATGCGACTGCATGGAACGCTGCGCTGCGGTTTGCGTCAGGCGGGCATTTTCCGTTTTGCAGTTTCTTTCGTTACCTTCAGTCTACGCATCGGACGGTTGTCCGGGTATGCCGTATGCGCGCCAAAACGGCGAAAAATGCGGGTTGGCGCTGGTGCGCCAGGGGGAAAATAGGGAGAAGTGTGGATTAGGAATCGATTTGAGTCGGTAATTTGAGAAAAATGCAATTTATCGAATCATACTTTAGTAAATCGTAATTGACTAAACCGTAATTCGATACTATGATGAAAGAAACAGGAGGTACGGCAGAATGTTTATCGGACGGGAAAGAGAGCTGCAGACGCTGGAGCGGCTGTTTTATTCGGATCATTTTGAGTTCGCTGTTATTTACGGCAGACGGCGTGTGGGAAAAACTGCTTTGATCAGTCGTTTTATTCAGGATAAAGATGCGATTTATTTTATGGGTGTTGAAAGCAGTGAAAAACAAAATCTTGAAAACTTGAGCAAAAGTATTATGGAATACAGCAGCGGGATAGAGGCTGAGACGTCTTTTCTTTCTTTTCAGGCGGCACTGGAATACGTGTTCCGACTGGCAGAAAAGAAACGGGTCATTCTGGCAATCGATGAATATCCGTATGTGGCGCGCGCTTCCAAAAGCCTTGCTTCCACATTACAGTTGTTGATTGATAAATATAAAGAAGCTTCAAAACTGATGTTGATTCTCTGCGGATCCTCGATGTCCTATATGGAGGATCAGGTTTTGGCATATAAAGCCCCCCTGTACGGACGGCGCACTGCCCAGATGAAAATACAGCCGTTTGATTTTGCGGAAACCTGTCGTTATTGCCAGTATTTCAGCCCGGAAGAAAAAGCCTTGATGTATGGAGTTGCAGGAGGTACGCCACAGTACCTTTTACAGATGAATGATCATCAGAGTGTGGAGGAAAATATTAAAAATACCTTTTTAAATCCGAACTCCGCAATTTATGAAGAACCCTCCAGTCTGCTGAAGCAGGAGGTACGGGAACCTGCTATTTACAATGCAATTATTACAGCGATAGCAACAGGGGCATCCCGGATGGCTGAGATTTCGACGAAAGTAGGGGAAGATTCCAATGTTTGTTCGACCTATGTGAAAAATCTGATTGCACTTGGTATTATTCGTAAGGAAGTTCCTTATGGAGAAAAAACGACGCGCAAAACAATTTATTCGATCGAGGATAATATGTTTCGGTTCTGGTATCGTTTTGTTCCGGAAAATAATTCGATCATCGCCCGTGGCGCGGTGGAACTGGCTTACAGGCGGATTGAGCCGCACTTGTCAGATTATATGGGACATATTTTTGAGGATATCTGTTCGCAGTATCTCTGGGCATTGCTGCTGAAAGGAAAAAGCCCGGTTGATTTTTCGGAGCTGGGACGTTGGTGGGGAACAGATCCGCGTACCAGAAGCCAGACGGAGATCGACATTATGGCAGAGCAGGATCGGCAGGCAGCTTTGTTTGGAGAATGCAAATGGACGAATGAAAAAGTGGATGTTGGTGTGTTGGATACGCTTGTTGAGCGTAGCCATTTGTTTCATTATGATCAGACCTTCCTTTATCTGTTTGCCAAGACCGGTTTCACCCAGGGCTGCATAGAAAAAGCCGAACATCTTGGCAATGTCCGGCTTGTGACGTATTCGGATATTTTAAAAGAGCTGGTTCCTGAGACTTAGGGAAATATAATTTCAGCTCCGGTTACAGGTTTTTGCGCTGCCATTCGATGTAGGACTGGTACAGTCCCATCCGGGATTTTGCACCGACCTTTTCATAAATGGATGTGATATAGCGCTGACAGGTTCTTCGGGAGATGAAAAGGCTGTCGGCGATTTCCTGGATGCTCTTTTCTGTGTTGACGAGTTGGTCAAAAACAGACTGTTCCCGGTCAGTCAGAGAAAATGCCGTGGAAAATGTGGAAAACGGGTCTGCATTGGGAGTGTTCTGTGGATAATCCGGATCGGAGGAAATGTCCGAAACCGTAGAGGCGGACGAATCGTTGCCGA
Source organism: Gallintestinimicrobium propionicum (assembly GCF_025567525.1). Lineage (NCBI taxonomy): Bacteria > Bacillati > Bacillota > Clostridia > Lachnospirales > Lachnospiraceae > Gallintestinimicrobium > Gallintestinimicrobium propionicum. Next base: position 27,204 of record NZ_JAOQJY010000025.1, read on the forward strand.
GGGCGGCCTTTGTGTTATGGATCGCGTTCGCTTCGCAAGTTGCCTGCATTTTGTGAGTCATAGTGCCGCCTGTCTCAGTCTGTACGCCCGGCGCATTTAACATGCTATAGGCTGCGATCAAAATGCTTACCGTTGCGAACAGGACAAGAGCCGTGATAATCAGCGTGATGCTGCTGTTCGATGCGATCAGGGAGAGAGACAGGTTTGAGACCAGGGCAGCGCCCGCATTGTTGACAGCACGCCCCATTCCTGCCCAGAGGCGCGGGCAGCGGGTATCTTCGGACAGCGCCAGAAAAGAGGTCGTAAAGAATACGACGAAAAATCCGGAGGACAGGTAAAAGACGATCAGTCCGATCAGGAAAGAACCGCCAAGCTGCAGGATTGCGACGCTGAGCGTGGAAAGCATCATAATGCAGTACATGATGAGATTCATGAAACGTCTGTTATGGAGGTCAAACAAAAATCCGGCAGCAAGTCCGCTGCAGGCGAGCAGGATACGAGGCCACTGACCGATATCCATGGTTCCGTCTGCGTGTCCCAGTGTAACGGTGTTGTCCAGTGTACTGAAAATACAGGTCATAAAAATGACGAGAAAGATCAGCAAAACGAGCTGCGGCAGGGCACCGGAGGCAGATGGAGCAGGGAGCTTATGCTGTGGGTCGGTGCTGCCGGAAGAGACGCAAGCTGACGTGTCTGACATATGTGGACAGGGATTTGTCACATCGGACACCTGAGGGCTGGAATTTGCAGTGTCCGGCATCTGGGAGCTGCGGCTTGCCTCCCGGTGCTGAAACCGGAACAGGAAAAATACGATAAAAAGTAACGCGGCGCAAAGCAGCAGCTGTTCTGCCAGGGCAGAAGAAATCAGACTGTTGTTTAGAAATTGCAGCAGGATAGCAAACCCATAGGAAATGCCAACCATGCGTGCGAAATATTTTTTGTCAGAAATTTCACAAAGAAAATGGTAATGCACTGCACTGCCGAGGATGCCGAGAACCAGAAACAGAAGCATTCCGACGGCAGTCAGAAGACCGGGCGGAACAGGACTGCCAAGGATTACAAAGCAGACGATTGCCAGCATTGTAAGCGTGAAAAACACAGCGCTGCGCAGACGATCGCGAAAAAACCGAAACAGCAGCGGATAGAGGCAAAAGCCGACCGCGCTGATACCGAGCGCATAATTCTGGACGTTTACCGTCCGGGCGCTGGAGGCGTTCTGAGCGATCTGGTTGACATAGAAATATTCTGTGCTCAAAAAGAGAAATGTAAAAACCGCCAGCATGGAAATGGCGCGGAGGGATGAAGGTTTTGTAAGTTCCTGTTTCATAAAGGGGAAAGCTCCATTCGTATCGTTCACGAGTGTCGGTTGACAGCTCTTTAAAAGGGGAAATGCTGTAAACCTTGAATCGGACTTCTTTTTCGTTGCATAATTCATTATATAAAATTTGAAAAAACAGTGCAATCGCTTCGCCGCAGAGAAGCAAGAAAAGGAGTAATGAGAGAGGGAACAAAAAACAACATCATAAATTTTAAAGGGGAGAGTAAAAGGTATGTATGAAGAGACACAAATGGAGAAAACCTTCCGGAAATTAAAACGTCTGGAAAAAATGCTGCATGATCGGATGTTTATTCCGGTGGACCAGGTGGAAATGAGCGTCTGGACAACGAAGAAGCCGGTGCATGAGGTGCCGGATCGGGCGCTGTTTGGTCCGTGTGAAAGGGGACGAAAGTGGCTGGAGGAGGGATTGTATTGCTGGTTTCTGGGCGATTACACCATACCGGAAAAGCTGGCAGGACAGACACTTTTTATTTTTCCGAAGATCAAGGGCTATGAGGGAATGCTCTGGGTTGACAAAAAGCCCTATGGGAACTTCACTGCTAAGGTAATTCAGAACAGCTACGGATATCATTACTGCGACCTGCTGACAAAGGGAAAGGTGGCAGGGGAGCGGCTGGAAATCGCGCTGGAATATTATTCGCATCATTACGTGCGGGGGACGCAGCCGTTTGAGGAAAGCGAGAATGTGTTTGAGATTGCGTACGATCAGGTGGACATCTGTGTGAAGGACGAGATTATCTGTAACCTTTTCTACGATCTCCACATCGTAAACCAGATGGCAGAATTCCTTTCCAAAGAGCAGTTCCGCAGAGGGGACGCAGTCCGCGCACTGTTAAAGGTACACGAAATGATTGACTACGATATCGATCTGGCAGATCCTGTCGAATGGCACGAAAAAGCCCAGAAAGCGGACGCTGTTTTACAGGAGGTTCTTTCCGATCACAACGGACCGCATGCAGGCTTTGCAGGTCTGATCGGTCATTCCCATATGGATACCGCCTGGTTATGGCATCTGGATGAAACGGTGGAAAAGTGCGCGAGAACCTATGCAAATCAGCTGGCTTTAATGGATCAGTACCCGGATTACAAATTTATCCAGAGCTCTGCGGTGCACACTTCCTGGATGGAACAGTATTATCCGGCAATTTTTGAGGGGATGAAAAAAAGGATCGCAGAGGGAAGATACGAGCCCAACGGCGGTGTTTGGGTAGAGTGCGACTGCAATATTCCCGGCGGTGAATTTATGGTGCGCCAGTTCTTATGGGGACAGCGCTATACGATGAGCAGATTCGGCTATCGTTCCAACTGCTTCTGGCTGCCGGATACCTTCGGCTACAGCGCAGCCCTGCCGCAGATCATGAAGGGCAGCGGCGTGGATTATTTCCTGACAACAAAGATGGCATGGGGCGATACGAACGAGTTTTCGTATGATACATTTTATTGGGAGGGAATTGACGGTACGAGGGTGTTTACCCATACGAACCGTACCCACATCTGGCCGGATGCACAGCAGCTTCTGGAATGCGTCAATGGCTGCAGGGGCTATGGCATCAAGGATAAAACTGTGACAGACAGCAGACTGCTTTCCTATGGCTTCGGAGATGGCGGAGGCGGTCCGGAATTTGAAATGGTGGAAATTGCAAATCGATTAAAGGATGTAGAGGGGCTGCCCAGAACGGAGCATATCCGTGTCGGTGATTTCATGCAGAAGCTGGAAAAAGAGAGCTTCCGTCCTTCCGTTTATGCAGGGGAGTTGTATCTCGAGCTGCACCGCGGCACGCTGACCAATCAGCACCAGATCAAGAGAAATAACCGGAAAGCGGAGATTGCCCTTCGAAATCTGGAATATATGACCGTCCTTTCTGCATTGCAGTCGGGCAAAACGATCAGCGGGGAAGCGATTGCACCTCTGACCGAGCTTCTTTTGCTGAACCAGTTCCATGACATCCTGCCCGGAACCTGTATTCCGCGTGTGCACGATGAATCGCTGGCACAGACTGGGCATGTGATCGAGGAAGCGATAAAGCAGACAAAAGAACTGCTTGCAGACATGGCAGAGGAAAACAGCGCGGCAGATGGCGCAGATCATGCATTTCGGACGATTTACAATACCCTTTCCTTCGACCGGAAAGACACGGTTTATCTGCCGATTGAAAAAGACAGCCACATCGACAGCACATACGGACAGCAGATCGTTGAAAGGCTGGATGGGCAGGACTACCTCGCGGTAGATGGACTGAACGTTCCGGCATTTGGCAGCCGCAGCGTAGCGCTGGTGGGTGGAGCGCCTGTTGAAAACGCTGGCTGTGAGGCGGCAGCTGCGTTTGTCCTGGACGGCGATCATCTGCAGACGCCTTACTACGATGTGATCTTTGATGAAAGAGGTTACATTTCATCCCTGATCGACCGTGAAAACGGCAGACAGCTAAAGGGAGAGGGCTATGCACTCAATACGTTCCTTGTGGCAGAGGATGTGCCGGATTCCTGGGATAACTGGGATCTGGACGCGGACATTGCAGACAAGTGGAGAGATTGTGCGAAGCTTTTGAACCGTGAGGTCATTTCCTGCGGAGCGGTTGAACTGCGGATCCGGAGCGAATATCAGCTGACGAAAAACAGCAGCCTGCAGCAGGATATGGTATTTTACAGTAAGGATAGAAGGATCGTTTTTGAGACGGTGATGAACTGGCAGGACGACCACCGCTTCTTAAAGACAGCGTTCGATACCTCGGTTCAGAGTCGTTTTGCGAAACATGAAGTTCAGTTTGGGTATATCGAGCGTGCAACTTACCGCAACACGTCCTGGGAAAAGGCGAAGTTCGAGGTTTCCAATCATAAATATACAGACCTTTCTGAACCTGGATACGGCATTGCAGTTTTGAACGATTGCAAATATGGCGTCAGCGTGGAAAATGGGCGTATCTGGCTGTCGCTGCACAAAGGCGGCTGCCGTCCGGACTACAGAGGCGATAAAGGAATTCATGAATGCACTTATGCCTTGCTTCCGCATAACGGCGGCTTTGGCGCAGAAGCAGTCGTACAGCCCGCTTACGAGCTGAACATTGCTCCGGTTGTTATGACCGGCAGAAAAGAACAGGGATCCTTTGTGGTCGTGGATGCACCGAATGTTATCGTGGAGGCGATCAAGCCGATGGAGGATGGAAACGGCTATGGGCTGCGTCTCTATGAAGCAGAAGGAACCTCCGTGCGGACAAAGCTTCATCTGACGGAAACCGGCAAAAAAATCATGCTGACGAATCTGCTGGAAGAGGAAATCGAAACGCTTCCGGATGAAAAGGAAATTGCACTGGAATTTAAGCCATTTGAAATCAAGACGATTTGTGTATTGATGAAACAATAGAATGCACGCTCTGCGAGCATTCTATTGTCATGAATAAGAACATACCGCCCGGCAGCTTTTGTAAGAAGCGTTGCCGGGCGGTATGTTTGTTATGGGAGACGAAGCATCTTGATGAAAAATGCTTCGCCTCTGCGATATGAGGGGAAAAACGGGCGCTGGAAAAGGTGGGGGAGCCAGCGCCCGACTGTCCAAAAGGTATTGGCAGATTAAGAAGCTTCCGACAGCAGGAGAATCATGCGAACCGGGAAGGCGCTGTCGCTGCCGTTTGCAGCATAATTGACTTCGAAACTCAAAGTCTGCGCATTGTCGGGCGTCATTACAATCTCTGACTGCGTGCCGTCAGTGTGAAGCGCAACCAGACGGTGTCCTGCAAGCAGGGAAGCCGGAACGGTAAAGCGCACGATGCCGGTCGGCTGTACTGCCCGGTGATGTTTGATCACTGCTGCGGACATAATGCCTACACCGTTGTCAAGCGTGCCGATGCAGAGAACCGGCGATCCGGCAGGAAGCGTTCCGGTTACAGCCTGTGCGGAAACATCGGAAACCGGCGACAGGAAATCTTTGCCGTCTTTTTTACCGCATGCCGGGCAGAAAGAGAAGTTCGACAATCCTGCGGACGGAAGAGAGAGGGTAACCGAATGACAAAAGCTTTCTGTAGAGACAGCAGAGCTTTCGGTCTGTCTGAAACCGTTGGAAACAGAAGCAACAGGCTCAACTGCCGGAGCAGATTCCGGCACAAGGGTCGGCGTTTTTACCGTATTGAGCTTTACATTACTGCTTTTGCCATCGAGAATATCCGAGCCTTTTGTTCCGTTGATATTTGTATTTGCTCCAATAGAAATATCGATTGTGCTGGAAGCTGTACCGCCGCCAATGGCGATATCGGAAGAACCGTCGATATTGGAGACAGCCGCGTTGCCGGAAATTTCGATTTTACCGGTTCCGGTCGGTTCAGAAGAAGCTTCACCGATCAGGGGAGTTCTGGAAGTGCCGAATTTGGTGTCACTGCCGATTTTTACCTGGGCGTTATCTGTTATGGTAATGGTTCCGTTCATCGGGGCTTTGGCAGGGTTATAATCCGGATTGGCTTTTTCAGAAGCACCGATGGCAGGATTGCTGCAGGACGTGTTCTGGGAAAAACCGTTGGAGCCGATTGCGGTAACTTTGGAATTATCCTTTATTGTGATTGTTCCGCCGGAAAAGGTGCTGTCCCATCCACTGCCGATTCCGGCGGATGCGGAACCTCCGGAGGCAGTAACCTCAGCATTGCCGCCGATGATAATATCCCCGTTATAATCTCCTTTTTCTCCGCAGCCGATGCCGGGACCACACCAGGTGGCATCTGCGTTGACTTTTGCATTTCCATCAATGGTAATCGTGCCGGTAAAATTGCCTTTTTCGCCGGAACCGATAGCTGCAGAGCCGGTATCGGAAGGATTATAGTATTCTCTTGTTGCGGAGATTGTTACATCATCGGTGATGTGGATAGAACCGGTAAAATCTTCTTCTCCCTGTCCGGTGTCGCTGCTGTATCCATTGGAGCCGATTTTAGCGCCATCGGTCCAGCCGGATAGCGTGAGGGAACCGTCGCCGCGCAGGGTGAGATCACCATCGCTGACATGGATCATGGACGGGGAGGATTCGTCTTTGCGGTTAATCGTATTCGTACCGCGAACCGTGATGTCTGCCTTGGAGTCGCCTTTGACATCAATGGCAGATTCCTGGGAATGCTTCAGGTTGATGTCCTCAATCGTGATGTTCGCTGTCGCGTCATCGGAGGTTGTGATCGTAATGGTGCTGTCGGAAGCAACATCGGAATCCCGATTGGTAAAGGTCGGATCGTTATCTCCTATGGTATTGTTGTTCTGGGAAACGGTCTGCCCGCTCTCAGAAGCGCTCACGATGACGTCACCGTCTTCCATATACCAGGTGGCAGCATAGGCGGTCGATGAAAGAGAGCCGGAAAGAAGAGCGATCGTCAGAAAAAAGGCGGAAATTCTTTTCTTTTTCATAGGCAAAGTCTCCTTGGAATTGTTCTGTTTGGATGTAGGGCGAAAGGTGTGCCGTGTATCAGAGTTTTAGTCCTTTTGCCCAATGTTTCATTCTAATTAAATGATACTATAAGTCTCAAAAGAATAATAGCCGTTATTTTCTCAAAAAAACCAGTGAAATCAGACAACGGTTTGGTTTACTCGTGACATTTCCCAGTTTTTTCCCTTGACACGATGGAAAAAGTCGATATAATAAATTGAAAATGATTTTTAATTTCAAAATGAACCGCGGCGGTTTTGGATATCGCCGTGCGGGAGTATGCGCGGATGCCGCAGTGGTTCACAGGGGGAGAAAAATGGCAGAACGTGTCAGATACAGAACGAAGCAACAGGAGCTGATCCGAGATTGTCTGGAAAAACACAGCGACCGGTTTGTGACGGCGGAACAGTGTATGGACTGTCTCAAAGCCGAAGGAATTCACGTTGGACAGACGACGGTTTATCGGGCTCTCGACCGTCTCACAGAGGAGAACGCCGTGATCAAAATTCCGGCAGTGGACGGCGCAGGCGCGCAGTACCGCTATATCGGAGAATTGAGGCCGGGCAGCCCGGGGCGGCTTGTTTGCCTGCAGTGCGGGAAGATCATTCCTCTGGAATGCAACAAGCTCCATGGATTTTCCGAACATATCCTGAAAGAGCATGACTTTGCGCTGGATTCCTCGCATCTGATCTTTTACGGCTGCTGTCGGGAGTGCCGCAAATTCAGGGAAACACAGGAAGGACTGCAGGACAGAAATGAGGATGAATAGAAAAAAGAAATGCGGGAAGCATGCTGTGATTTCCGGCATCAGAATGCCGCAGCTGCGCTGCACACGGGTATCGGAAAGCGGCATCCTGCGTCGTGTGGCGTTGGCGCTCTGCGCGTGCTTACTGTTTACCACAGTGTTTGGCGGCTGCGGCACGGAAGCTTCTGACGAACCGGTGGATCCCAACAAGCTGCAGGTGATGGCGAGTTTTTATACGATGTACGATTTCGCACAGAAAATTGGCGGCGAGCACGTCCAGGTGACCTGCATGGTGCCGTCCGGTACAGAGCCCCACGACTGGGAGCCGTCCACAAAGGATATTACCCGGATGGAGCAGACGGACGTTTTTATCTATAACGGTGCTGGGATGGAGCACTGGGTTTCAGACGTTCTGGCGGGGCTTTCCAATAAAAAATTGATTTCTGTGGAAGCGTCGCAGGGAGTGAGCCTGCTGCGCAGTGCAGAGGAAGAGGAGAGCCATGACCACGAGGCTGTGCATGCCGATGAGGACGAAGAGGACGGTCATGACGCCCACGAGCACGGCGAGTATGACCCGCACGTCTGGCTGGACCCGATGAACGCAAAACAGGAAATGCAAAATATCTGCGAAGCGTTTTCTGAGGCGGATCCGGAGCATCGCGCAGACTATCAGGCAAATTATGAGAAATGGGCAAAACAGTTCGACGAGCTGGACAAAACCTATCAGACGACACTGGAAAATCTGTCGGAGCGAAACATCGTTGTGGCGCATGAGGCGTATGGATATCTGTGCAGGCGTTATAACCTGACGCAGGTGAGCATCGAGGGCATGTCGCCGGATTCCGAACCCGATCCGGGACGGATGGCAGATATTATCGATTTTGTCCGGGCAAACAACGTCCGTGCGATTTTCTTTGAAGAGCTGTCCGGCTCGAGGACGGCGGAAACGGTAGCGGCGGAAACCGGCGTGAAGCTTTTGACCCTCAGCCCGCTGGAAGGCCTAAGCGACAGACAGGAAGAAACCGGCGGAGATTATTTTTCCGTCATGGAAGAAAATCTGCAGCAGCTGACAGAAGCTTTGCGGTAAGGAGCAGACATATGAATGCGATAGAAATCAAAAATCTGCACTTTTCCTATGGAAAGGAAAATGTGCTGGACGGCGTCAGCCTTTGCCTGAAAGAAGGGCGGCTGGCGATTCTCGCAGGAGAAAACGGGGCAGGAAAATCGACGCTTTTAAGGCTTTTATTAGGAGAGCTCCCGATCGGGGAAAGCCACAAAGGGGATCAAGAAGAAGGCAGCAGCGACGGCAGCATTGAGATTTTAGGGCAAGACATCCGACAGTTTAAGGACTGGTCGAGCATCAGCTATGTGCCGCAGAACGGGATGGGTGGCTGGAAGGATTTTCCGGCATCCGTGGAAGAAATCGTGCGCGCAAACTTATATAAGCAGATCGGATTGTTCCGGTTTGCGGGGAAAAAAGAGCGGCAGCAGGTAAGAGCTGCGCTGGCGCAGGTGGGCATGGAGGAATACCAGAACCGTTTGATCGGCAGACTTTCTGGCGGGCAGCAGCAGAGAGTGCTCCTGGCACGCGCCCTGGTCAACGAGCCAAAGCTTCTGATTCTGGATGAGCCGACGTCGGCATTGGATGAAAAAAATGCGTCACACTTTTACCGACTGCTCAAAAAAATCAATGCGGAGAAAAGGATCACCGTCCTGATGGTGACGCATGACCTCAAACGTGCATCGTCCTATGCAGATGATATCTGGGTGCTGGAGGACGGAAAGGTAAAACAGGAAGCTGGGAAAGGAGACGGGCAGGCATGAGAATTTTTGAGTATCTGTTTATGCAGCGGGCGTTTGTTGTCGGAATTTTGCTGGCGGCGGTTGTGCCCTGCGTCGGAATGGTCGTTGTCTGCAAACGTCTTTCCATGATCGGCGATGCACTTTCCCATACGTCGCTCGCCGGCGTCGCAGCAGGACTTTTGTTGGGTGTCAATCCGGTGGCGGGCGCAGCAGCAGCCTGTGTGGCAGCGTCCTTTGGCATTGAGGCGATCCGTAGAAAGCTTCCGCGCTATTCGGAAATGTCGATATCCATTATCATGTCAGCAGGAATCGGTCTGGCGGGTGTGCTGTCCGGTTTTGTGAAAAATTCGGCAAACTTCAATAGCTTTCTGTTCGGCAGCATTGTGGCGATCAGTGATGCTGAGATGATTTCAGTCATCGTGGTGTCTGTTGTGGTGCTTGTGTTATTTTTGCTTCTATATAAAGAGCTGTTTTATATTTCATTGGATGAAAGAAGCGCGCGGTTGGCGGGTGTGCCGGTCGGCATCGTCAATTTTATCTTCACGATTATGATTGCAGTGACGGTTTCGGTTGCAGCACGGACAGTAGGCGCGTTGATGGTATCGTCGATGATGGTCGTTCCGGTAGCTTGTGCGATGCAGCTGGGAAAGAACTTTAAACAGACTGTATGGTACGCTGTCGGTTTGAACGTGCTGTTCATGATTATCGGGCTGTTTGCGGCGTTTTATCTGGGCTTAAAGCCGGGCGGCACAATCGTTTTGGTGGGCGTTGCAGCACTTCTGATCATTTTTATCGGGAAACGGATTGTGTTCGGAAAGCAGGAGTGAACAGTTCACCCGCGCCATTCGCAAAATCGCATCTTCGATGCTTTCCGCTGCTTCGCAGCTCGTTTTTGCTCATGGAATGGCGCTCTCTTCGAACCTTCCTGCAAGCAATTTTCCATGCGAGCATGAAAATCTGCTTGCAGGAAAATTCGAGTGAACTGTAAGACACGAATTGACACAGGAAAAAAAGCGTGCTACCATGTTTGCAGTCAATGATGACTAACAAAAGAAAGCTATGCCGTACGACAGGTAGTATAGACGTATCCTGCGCCGGTCGAAGGAGGAAACGAACATGATGAAAGCATCTGATGCAAAGAAAATCGGTTTATTTTTAGGAGGCGTATTGTTCGGAACAGCCGGAATCAAGATCCTTTCCAGCAAAGACGCGAAGAAAGCATACGTACAGTGTACCGCAGCAGCGCTTCGTGCAAAGGACAGCGTTATGAAGACCGTAACAACAGTTCAGGAAAACGCTGGAGATGTTCTGGCAGAAGCAAAGCAGATCAACGAAGACAGAGTTGCAGAAGAAGCGGAAGCTGAAGTAAAAGAAGAAGCCTGATTCAGGGCAGTGGGGGACGGAGCCGGAGACGGCGCCGTCCTTTTTGACGGAGTCCCGTTTTCTGAAAAAGCGCGAAGCGTATCAGCGGAGTGGAGATAAGATTGAAAAATAAAATTTTCAATCGCGAGATTTGTGTCTGCGCGCACTTGACACAAACTCGACATGCGCAAAAAGCGTGCGCAGAAATGAGCGGAAAAAATGAACTTTAAAATCAAACACAAAATTCCCGGGCGAATCCGGGTGCATATGGGGCAGTCCAGAATGAGCTTTGACCAGGCGGACACCCTGCAGTATTTTCTGGAAGCACAGCCAGGTGTGACAAAAGCGACCGTATACGAGCAGACGCAGGATGCGGTGATCGAGTATGACGGCGAATTAAAAGAACTGATGGAGGCGCTGAAAAGCTTTCATTATGAAGACGTTCAGCTGCCGGATTCCGTCCGTTCCAGTTCGGGACGTGCGTTGAATGTAGAGTATAAAGAAAAACTGATCGGGCATGTGGCAAAACGGTTATTTACAAAATACATGCTTCCCTTACCGATCAGAAATGTGTATACTATATGGAAAGCTTTCCGTTATGTAAAAGAAGGCGTCCTATGCCTTTCCAAAGGAAAACTGGAAGTTCCGGTTCTGGATGCGACAGCGATTACCGTATCGATTCTGCGGCGGGACTGCTCGACGGCAGGATCGGTTATGTTCCTGCTTGGTCTGGGTGAAATCCTTGAGGAGTGGACACATAAAAAGTCTGTCGGCGATCTGGCGCGCAGCATGTCGTTAAATGTCGGTAAAGTGTGGATAAAGACCCGGGATCAGGAAATCCTTGTGGATTCTGCATCCGTTGTGCCGGGCGACCATATCGTGATCCATGTCGGCAACGTCATTCCGTTTGACGGCGTAGTGGCAGACGGCGAAGCGATGATCAACCAGGCTTCCATGACCGGTGAATCCGAGCCTGTCCGCAAGGAAAAGGGGGGATTCGTTTATGCCGGAACCGTTGTGGAAGAGGGCGAGCTGACGATTGAGGTCAAGGCGGTTTCCGGCTCGACCCGCTACGAAAAGATCGTTACGATGATCGAGGATTCCGAGAAGCTCAAGTCCGCAGTAGAAGGACGTGCGGAGCATCTGGCGGACAGGCTGGTTCCCTATACCTTCCTTGGAACCGGTCTTACATGGCTGCTTACAAGAAATGTTACCAGAACGTTATCCGTACTGATGGTTGATTTTTCCTGCGCATTAAAGCTTGCGATGCCACTGACTGTCCTGACAGCGATCCGGGAAGCAAACGCAGCGAAGATCACCGTAAAGGGCGGAAAATATCTGGAAGCGTTTTCGGAGGCTTCCACCATCGTATTCGATAAGACCGGTACGCTGACCAAAGCGCAGCCTACACTGCATTCTGTTATCGCATTCGGTGAGGAAAAGGAAGACGATCTTTTGTGTCTGGCAGCATGTCTGGAGGAGCATTTTCCTCATTCGATGGCAAAGGCGGTTGTGCGCGCAGCGGCAGAGCGTAATCTGGAACATGAGGAAGTACATTCCAAGGTGGAATATATCGTTGCACATGGCATTGCCTCTTATGTTGGGGAAAAGCGTGTGGTGATCGGCAGCGCCCACTTTGTATTTGAAGATGAGAAGTGCCGGATCCGTCCGGAATACCAGCAGTGCTTCGATGAACTGCCGCTGCAGTATTCCCATCTGTATCTGGCAATTGACAACGTGCTGGAAGCAGTGCTCTGTATTGAGGATCCGGTGCGTGAAGAGGCAAAACAGGTTATCCGCGAGCTGAAACGGGAAGGCTTTACAAAAATCGTCATGATGACTGGCGACAGCGAGCGAACAGCAGCGGCGATCGCAAAACAGATCGGCGTGGACGAATACCATGCGGAAGTTCTGCCGGAGGACAAGGCGAACTTTGTCCAGCAGGAAAAAGAAGCCGGACGCAGGGTAGTCATGGTCGGCGACGGAATCAACGACTCCCCGGCGCTTTCTGCGGCGGATGTCGGCATCGCGATCAGCGACGGTTCGGAGCTTGCGCGGGAAATTGCGGATATTACAGTCGGTGCGGACAGCCTGCAGGAGCTGGTTTACCTGCGCCGTTTAAGCAAAGAAATGATGCGTCGGATTCATGTCAACTACCGTGCAATCCTTGGCATCAACGGCAGTTTAATTGCAGCCGGTGTGACCGGGCTGATTCAGCCTACGACATCCGCGCTGCTGCATAATACTACAACACTGGCCCTGAGCCTGAGAAGCATGAGCTGGAAAGTTCCGGGAGAGGCAGGGCAGGAATAAAAGAACGGAGACAGAGAATGAAAAAGGCGATGATTGCCATGAGCGGCGGCGTAGATTCGAGCGTTGCGGCATGGCTGATGAAGCGGGACGGATATGATTGTATGGGCGTTACGATGCGCCTGTTTGCCGGAGAGGACAGCTGCGAACGAAAAGGGCATACCTGCTGTTCGTTAGATGACGTGGAGGACGCAAGAAGCGTTGCACGTCAGCTGGGCATTCCGTATTTCGTGTTCAATTTTACGGAAGATTTCGGCACACAGATCATGGACCGCTTTGTCTGCGCCTATGAAAACGGATTCACCCCGAATCCGTGTATCGACTGTAACCGTTATATGAAGTTCGAGAAGCTGATGAAGCGGGCAAAGGAGCTGGATTACGATTACGTTGTAACCGGACACTATGCCCGAATCGAAGAACAGGACGGAAAGTTCCTCCTGAAAAAAGCCATCGATGAAAAGAAAGACCAGAGCTATGTGCTCTACAGCCTGACGCAGGAGCAGCTTGCACATACGCTGTTCCCCCTGGGCGGCATGACGAAGCCGCAGATCCGGGAAATGGCGGAAGAACAGGGACTGATCAATGCGCGCAAGCATGACAGCCAGGATATCTGCTTTGTACCGGACGGAGATTATGCCGGATTTATTGAACGATACACCGGCAAAAGCTTTGAGCCGGGCAATTTCGTAGATCAGGAAGGACATGTGCTGGGGCAGCATAAGGGAATTATCTGCTATACGATCGGACAGCGCAAAGGGCTGGGACTAGCCCTGCATGAGCCGATGTATGTGTGCAGGATCGATCCAAAGACCAATACGGTAGTCCTTGGACGCGACCGGGATCTGTGGTCAAAAGAGCTGACGGCGAAAGATTTCCACTGGATCAGCGGTGAGGTGCCGACGAGCACGCAGCGCATCAAAGCGAAAATCCGTTACCGTCACCAGGAGCAGTGGGCGAACGCAGAGATCACCGGACCGGACAGCATTCATCTGGTCTTTGACGAGCCCCAGAGGGCAATTACCTGCGGACAGTCGGTTGTACTTTATGATGGCGATGTTGTAGTGGGCGGAGGAACGATCAATGGATTATGTGGTTCTGGATCTGGAATGGAATCAGGCATCTGATAGCCGCGATGCCCGCAACAGACTGCTTACGTTTGAAATTATTGAGATCGGTGCGGTAAAATTAAACAGCCGGATGGAAATTGTGGATACCTTTGAGGAGCTGATCCGTCCGCAGGTTTATGATACCATGCACCATATTACGGAAAAGCTGATCGGCATCCATATGAAAGACCTCTCCGGATGTCGGACATTTGATGTCGTGATGAAGGACTTTCTGGCGTGGTGTGGCGAGGATTTCATGTTCGGTACCTGGGGACCGCAGGATCTGACGGAGCTTCAGAAAAATATGCGGTTTTTCGGTATGGAGCCCCTTGGAAAAGGACCTGTCCGGTTCTATGATATTCAGAAGCTGTTTTCCATCGCCTACGAAGATCAGAAGGTGCGCAGGAGTCTGGAATATGCGGTAGATTATCTGCAGATTCCAAAGGATATTCCGTTTCACCGGGCGATCAGCGACGCGGTGTATACCGCACGGGTATTTCAGATGATCAAAGACCCGATTGCATTGCAGCGGGTTTCCTTCGACACGTTCCAGCTGCCGGAAAATCACCGCAGCGAGGTGCATGTCGTATTCGATAATTATGCAAAATATATTTCCCGACCGTTTCCGGATAAGGAGGCGTTGATGGCGGATAAAGAGGTTCTTTCCACCAGATGTTATCTGTGCCATCATAACCTTCGCAAAAAAGTCCGCTGGTTCTCGCCAAACGGCAAGCACTATTACAGCCTGTCGTGGTGCGATAAGCACGGTTGGATGAAAGGAAAAATCCGCGTGAAAAAAGCGGATGATGACATGGTTTACGCCGTCAAGACGACGAAGCTGGTCGGAGAGAAAGAGGTTGCCGCCCTGATGGAGAGAAAAGATCACATCCGCCAGCTGCGTAAGGAGCACAGACACCGCGAAGCGCAGGAAAAGCTCGGGAAACGGTGAGGCGGGACGCTGGCATCGGAGATACGCCGGGGAGTCCATATATTAAAATAATACGAAAAAAACGCCGCAGACCGGTTTCAAAAGAAATGGTCTGCGGCATTTTTGTGCATCCCGTCCTGTGTCTTACGCGAAGGGATCGGTGTAACGGTCGAAGTCGATGATTTCATCTTTGCGGCTGCGATGTCGTTTCATGATATCGCGGCGCTTGCGATTGCGGCTGTGTCCGATCAGAATGGAACGGATCACCAGAATGACGATCAGGATAACCGCGACAATGCTGACTGCAAGCAAAATTTTACGGACGTTTAAGAAAATAACATTTCCCCCCGGTGTGGAAACTGCGGTCGGAGAAGTTGTGGAAGCGACGGATTCAGACGCTGTAGTGCCAGCCTGCGCGCTCGTGGCGTCCTGTGTGCCGGAGGAACCGTTTGCACTGGAAACATTCGCATTGCCATCCGTGCCGGAGCTGTCTGTGCTGCTTTGCGCATTAGAAGCGCTGCTTTGTACGCTGTTCGCATCTGCCTTGGAAGAGCCATCCGCTGTTGCGATGGCTGCACTTTCCGTTTCAGAAACCGGTTCTGCATTGAAATCAAAGGGCGTTATGCTGGAAAAGAGGATCGGCGCGCTGCCGAGATCCTGACCTTCGTAGGAGTAGTGGATGACAGCGGCCTGTCCATCCTTCAGGTTATCATAGCTCAGCTCGGAATCCAGATCGGCAAAGGTGAGCGTATCCGGAAGGAGAACTTTCGCATCCGGGTCGATAGAAAGGATGTCGGACTGATTGAACGTATTTGCGAACAGGTCGCCGTTTTTTACCTGATAGGTGGTGTCTTCTTTGGATGCTGTAACAGAAGAAAAGTTGCTGAAACCGTAATCAAATAAGCTTATCGTATCCTTGAACTGCTGCGGGGACTCCTCCATCATAACGACGCAGATCAGCTTCAGCCCGTCTTTCTGGGCGCAGGAAACGAGGTTAGAGCGAGCGTTTGCGGTGTAGCCGGTCTTACTGCCGACGAGATATTCGTAAGCGTAGGTTTTACCGGGCAGCAACTTGTTTTTGCTGTTCGGAATCAGATCCTGTGACAGCGTTGCGCTCGCCGGGATTTTGTAGCTTACCGTGTCGGACATGCGGCAAAGCACATCATCGGAGAAAAACTTTTGCCCGATCAGAGCGAGGTCATGGGTGGAGGTATAGTGATTGTCATCATGCTTGCCATTGGTATTGACGAAATGGGAATCCGTGCAGCCAAGCTCCTTTGCGGTTTGGTTCATTAAATCTACAAACGCTTCCATACTGCCGCTGATATGTTCGCCGATGGCATTGCCGCATTCACTGCCGGAGCCCACCAGCAGACCGTAGAGGGACTGTTCCATCGTGATCGCTTCACCGGCTTTGATGCCGATGTTGGAATCACTTCGCCAGTCGATGCTGTGCACCGCGGTATCGGAATATTCGATCATCTCATTTAATTCGCTGTTCTGACGCGCGATATAGGCAGTCAGAATCTTGGTTGTGCTGGCGGGATAGAGCTTTTCGTGGATATTTTTGGCATAAAGGATTGCACCGCTGTCCGCATCCATCAAAATCGCGGAGCGAGCGTTGAGGATCGGACCCTCCGGCCAGTTTTTGATTTCGTTGCTCTCAACCGGGATCGAAAGGTTGGCCTCCGCCAGCGCCTGGTAATCGATGACCTCGGCGCGAGCCGTTAAAACAGCGCCACAAAACAGATTGGCGCCGACTCCAAGTGCTATCATAAAAGAAAAGAAGGATCTTTTCTGGAAAAATTTCATGTAATGTACCGTCCTTTATTGAAAGATAGTAACATCATACACTATTTCCAGGCAGATTTTAAGGGCAGAACAGCAAAATTCAAAATTTTTTAAAATTTATACTACAGTTCCCTCGTGGCATCCCGTGGGCAGAATTCCATGCTTGCATGAGAATTTGCCCACGGGATGCCACGAAGGGAGCGCCGCTTTATGAGCAAAAATGAGCTGCGAAGCAGCGGAAAGCGTCGAAGACGCGGTTTTGCGAATGGCGCGGGCAGCATCCCCAAAACGCAAAGCTTCCTTTTTATCCCGAAATATAGTAAGATAAATTGATATCAGGATTGTGGGAGTGCGCAGCACGGAACAATCCGTAGGTATCAAAGCCAGGGCCAAAAGGTCTGAGCCCACATGAGCTTGCTCATAAGTGGGAGAAAGACGGAAGCCCAATAAAATAATAATGAAAAACAGTGAGGATAATTCATGAGATTGCGCAATATTACAGGCTGTCGGGAAATGATCGGGGAGAGCGAGTTTGTCGTACACGAACCGGAAATGATGAAAGGGAAGTGGAGAGAAGCGTTTGGCAATGACCATCCGGTTTATGTGGAAATCGGCATGGGCAAGGGACGTTTCCTGATGGATATGGCGCGCCTTTACCCGGAAATCAACTTTATCGGTATCGAAAAATATTCCAGCGTGCTGCTGCGTGCGGTTCAGAAGCTGGAGGAGGAAGAGCTGCCTAACGTTCGCCTGATCCGCATGGATGCAGAAGATCTGGAAAATGTCTTCGCGCAGGGAGAGCTGGATCGCATTTACCTGAATTTTTCCGATCCGTGGCCGAAGGACCGCCACGCGAAGCGACGCCTGGAGTCCAGACAGTTTTTGGCAAGATACGATCAAATCCTGAAAAAAGACGGAACGATCGAGTTTAAGACGGACAACCGCGCCCTGTTTGATTTTGCACTGGAAGAGGTGGAAGCAGCAGGATGGACCTTGAAGGAAAAAACCTTTGACCTTCACGCGGATGCGCGCTTAAACGAGGGAAACGTCATGACTGAGTATGAGGAACGGTTTTCAGCACAGGGCAATCCGATCTGCAAGTACATTATCAGCCGTTGAAAAACGGAACACCGCATTCTCGTTACTTTAGTGATGAGTTAGGTGTGCCAAATTTTTTATTAAAAACAGAACAAATGTTTGCTATGTAGAAAGACGTATTGTATAATACAAATATGAAAAAAGATATGTTTGCTGTTAAGAAAAGTGAACTTTCATATGGTAGAGGATATGTATATTCTTTACAATACCATCTTGTTTGTGGAATCCATCGCATTGCGCAGTTACCGTAAGTGACCGAAGCCGGGATCAGGTAACGGCATATATCGAGGGACAAAAAGAGAAGGGAAAAAGAAAGTAGGGAACTTTATGCAGATTGTATCCAGCTATGGAGTAGAAATGAAAAAAAAGAATATACCGCTCCGTGCTACGCTGGATATTTTTCGGAAAGCAGTTTCCTATCTGATTCCGGTGTATGCAGAGACCTGGGAAGAACTTTCAGAAATCCGGAATCCACAAAAACGCTTTAATGCAGCGGAGCATCTGGTACATGAAACGAAAAAGAATCATGCCAGGTTTGCGTTTGATCGGCATTTTCCTAAAATGCCATCTTACCTGAGAAGAGCGGCGATCCAACACGCACTTGGAGCAGTGTCCTCCTATCAAACACGTCTCGGTTTGTGGGAAAAGGGAGAGTTAAAGGGGAAACCAAAGCTGGTCTGTGAGAATCATGCAATGCCGGTATTCTATCGGGATGTCATGTATAAGGAAGCAGAATATGGAGAAGATGTTGCTTATTTAAAGTTATTTGATGGACACGAGTGGAAATGGTTCCAGGTAAAATTACTCCATACGGATATGGAATATCTTCGGAAAAAGTGGAGCGGAAAAAAGGCATCTGCCCCAACTTTGGAAAAGAAACATCATACATATTTCCTTCGATTTTCGTACACAGAGGAAGTAAGCTTATCGAAAACAGCCGTAAAAGAGCAGGTGATATGCAGTGTTGATTTAGGGATCAATACGGATGCGGTCTGCAGTATCATGCGTGTGGATGGCACTATCCTGGGACGGAAATTTATCAATTTTACCAGTGATAAAGACCATTTGTATCATGTACTTGGCAGAATCCGCCGTTTTCAGAGAGAACATTCCTCCAGACAGGTACAAAGCCGGTGGAATTATGCAAAAAGGCTGAATATGGAGCTGTCCCGCAAAATAGCTGCGGCGATCACGAAATGTGCCATAGAATATCAGGCGGATGTAATTGTGTTCGAATATCTGGAAACGCAGGGGAAGCTATCCGGAAAAAAGAAACAGAAACTTCATTTATGGAGAAAGCGGGATATTCAGAAGCTGTGTGAGCATCAGGCTCACCGGAACGGGATCCGTGTATCCAGAGTCAGCGCCCAAAACACCAGCAGGCTGGCCTGTGATGGAAGTGGAGCAGTGGTAAGAAATCCGGAGAACCATAGCCTGTGTACCTTTCAGACAGGAAAACAGTATAACTGCGACCTGTCAGCATCCTATAATATTGGAGCGAGATATTTTATACGGGAACTTTTAAAACCCTTACCGGAAACGGAAAGGTCTTCTCTGGAGGCAAAAGTACCTGCAGTGAAGCGCAGAACCTCATGTGTTTATGCGGATTTAAGAAAGCTTTATGCAGAATTAAAAGCAGCATAAACACAGGCAGATATACAGCGGACTACCTGTAATGTGGAAACTGGCCGTATCCGGCGCAGAAAAAGTGCGTATCCGCACGAATTCTAAGTTACTGGCGTATCCGCCGATATTTGGTCTTGTCGTTTAAAACGACTGAGAAGCACGTGACTTTAGTCATGTGAGGTTCACTCCCCTGCATAGGAAAAGCCGTTTTCCGATATACATAATAAAAAGACTCGGACGGACAACGGCATGGACAGAATGGAACAATTAAAAGCGGTGCTTTCCCTGTGTCTGATTTTCGGCGTGGCGTTCTGCCTTGGAAGCGTTGTGGGGCATACGGTGAGCGTGCGGGATCAGGCGGTGATGGCACGTCCTGCACAGAAGGACTGGGGACTTTCCTTTCAGGAGGACAACAAACCGCCTGTGGCGGACGAAAGCATGGAGCAGCTGGCGCAATATGATGCGTTTTATGCGGAGAATACGACGGAAAAGGTTTTGTATCTGACGTTTGACTGCGGATACGAAAATGGAAACACGCCGGCGATTCTCGACGCATTGAAAAAGCATCATGTGCCGGCGGCTTTTTTTATTGTGGGGAATTATCTGGAAAAAAATCCCGACCTGGTCAAACGGATGCGGGCGGAGGGGCATATCATCGGGAACCACAGCTATCATCATCCGGATATGAGCCAGATGGGAAAAGAAGAGTTTCAGAAGGAGCTGGCGCAGCTGGAAGACCTGTACGAGCAGACAACCGGCGAAAAGATGTCGAGGTTTTACCGCCCGCCTCAGGGTAAATACAGCGACAACAATCTGCAGCTGGCAAAGGAGCTTGGGTATCGGACGATTTTCTGGAGCCTTGCCTATGTGGACTGGAAGCAGGAGGAACAGCCGACCCGCGAAGAGGCGATGTCAAAGCTGTTAAAAAGAGTTCATCCGGGAGCGATTGTACTGCTGCACAATACGTCCCGGACGAACGGAGAAATTCTGGATGAGGTTTTAACAAAGTGGGAGGAAATGGGGTATCATTTTGCTTCGCTGGAAGAACTGGTATCCTCCGGCAGCAGGGAAGCACGGAGCTTTTTCTTGACGGATAACCAGGAAAATCCGGTAAAGAGCGCCGCACCGACCCATGCAGCAGGATCGCAGAAGCAGGCGAGGGGAAAGCTTACAAGCTTCATGGCGATCAGTGCTGTGATCATGCGGGCAAACAGCTCGGCTACGCCGCCCATCATCGGCAGGAAGCTGTAGCCGCAGCCCTGCATGATGTTTCGGAAAATAAAAATCGTGGAAAGCGGAATATAAAAGACCGCACACATATAGATATAGGTTTTTGCCCAGGGCATCAGGGAAGCTATATCGATGTCTCCGGAGAAGAACAGGGAAAGCAGCGGGCGCAGGAACAGACCGACGGCAGCTGCAGCGAGCAGCGAGTAGATGACGCTGATCAGGAGAGCGGAACGGACGCCCTTTTCCAGACGGTGATAATCGCCCTTGCCGTAGTTCTGACCGCCGTAGCTTGCCATTGTCTGTCCCATCGACATCATACCCTGTGTTACGAGGCTCTGCACCTTGCTGGCAGCAGTAAAGGCAGCGACTGCTACAGAGCCGAACAGATTGATGGCAGCCTGCATCACCATTGCTCCGGATGCAGTAATGGAAAACTGCAGTGCCATTGGAATGCCCATTCTCATCTGATATGCCGTGTCTGATGCGGAAAGTCGCCACTGGGTGCGCTCCGGGCAGAGCACGGGAACGTTCTTATAAATATAGATCAGACACAGTACCGCAGAAACGCCCTGAGAAATATTGGTTGCAATTGCAGCACCTGCTACACCCATATGGAAGCAGAGGATCAGGAGCAGATCGAGCACCACATTCAGACAGGCGGAAAATACAAGGAAAAACAGCGGAACCTTACTGTTACCGATGGCCCGCAGGAGTGAGGAAAACAGGTTATAAAAAATGCAGGCCACGACTCCGCTGCAGATCAACATGCTGTAGGTATACGCATCGGCAAAAATATCCTCCGGTGTATTCATAAGGAGAAGCAGAGGCTTCATGGTGCTCAGACCGACCACGGTTATAAGGATTGTGACAAGGACAGAGAGCAGGATACCGTTTGCCACGCTGGCGCGGACGGCTTTTTCATCCTTTGCTCCATAACGCTGTGAGGTCAGGATCGTAAACCCGGCGGTAATGCCCTGTGCAAAGCCGATGATCAGAAACATAACTGTGCCGGTGGAGCCAACGGCAGCCAGTGCGTTCGCGCCGACGAAGCGGCCGACGATGATCGTATCGGCCATGTTGTAAAACTGCTGGAAAATGTTGCCGACTAACAACGGCAGGGTGAATTTGAGTATGATGGATAACGGTTTGCCTTGGGTCATATCCTGTTCCATAAAATCCTCCATCGGTTTGGTGTTTTACGGCGCTTATGGGCGCTTTATGTGATTTTTGTAGCAAAAAAGACTGTTGGAAATTCAACAGTCTTTGAAAGTCGAAGCGACGTGATTTGAACACGCGACCTCTGCGTCCCGAACGCAGCGCTCTACCAAACTGAGCCACGCTTCGATTGCTTCATCAAGCCTTATTATCATAACGAATTTTTCTGAAAAAGTCAACTGGAAAATTTAGAAAAAACGAAAAACTTTTGCAAGCTTTTGCAACTGACAGGTTGTCAGAAATAGAGTATACTGAAAGTAAAAGAACTTAACAGAAAAAACTTTAAGGCAAAAGGGGACAGATCATGGCAGCTATGGATTTTCATACTTATGATAATACATTATATGAAAAGGTTTACCAGACCGCTTATCAGGCGGCAGCGGAGCTGATAGAGACCGCCGGGATGAAAGCTGGTCAGATTTTAGTAGTCGGCTGTTCGACCAGTGAGGTTGGCGGTGAGAAAATCGGAACCTATTCCAGTCCGGAGCTGGCGGCAAAGGTCTTTGGCGGAATTTATGAGGCTGTGCAGGAAAAAGGCATTTATCTGGCGGCCCAGTGCTGCGAGCATTTAAACCGTGCACTGATTCTGGAGACAGAAGCGGCAGAAAAGTATGGCTATGAGCCGGTCAATGTTATGCCGCAGCCAAAAGCAGGCGGATCCTTTGCAACAGCGGCATGGCAGGCATTTGCTGATCCTGTGGCAGTGGAGCATATTGCGGCACATGCAGGAATGGATATCGGAGATACGCTGATCGGGATGCATCTAAAGGATGTTGCGGTTCCGGTCAGACTGTCCATTCGACAGATCGGGGAGGCACATCTGGTATGCGCACGGACGCGGCGGAAATTTGTCGGCGGGGTTCGGGCGGTTTATGACGAAAGATACCTGTAAACAGCATATAGAATAAGGCTGCAGGCATTTTCGCGGGAACGCCTGCAGAAATCAGGAGAAGGATAAAAGAGGGAGCATGGTATGGTGTTGGAAAAAATAGCCGTTTTGAAGGAGCTGACCATTTTTTCCGTGCTGCTGAGAACTGTGCTTGCGATGGTTTTCAGTGGAATTTTAGGGTATGAAAGGGAAAAGAAAGGGCGTCCGGCAGGATTTCGGACGTATATGGTTGTCTGTATCGGCTCGGAAATTGCGATGATGACGGGAATTTTTCTGAGCCGGGAGCTTGGAAGCACTGACCCGAGCCGGATTGCTGCGCAGGTGATCAGCGGGATCGGATTTCTGGGAGCCGGGACGATCCTGGTGACCCGACAGAACCAGGTAAAGGGGCTGACCACCGCAGCGGGGCTGTGGGCGGATGCCTGCCTGGGACTGGCACTTGGTTCTGGCTTTTACTCCGGAGCAATTGTCGGCTTTGCAGCCATCTGGTGTTCTCTGAAAATCCTGAGCACAGTAGATAAGAGGCTTGGAAAAACGGCGCGTGTTTTTGGAGCTTACGTGGAGTTTGTAAGTATCAAGGATCTGAGTGCCTTTTTGGCATATGGACGGGGACATGGCTGTAAAATGGACGGGCTGGAGATTGTACGCAGCAAGGATGTGGATGGAAACAGGGTGGTTGGTGCAACAATGACCCTTCATTTTGATACACCTGTATCCCATGAGAAGGTGATAGAAGAGTTCGGCAGACTGGAGGGCGTGCAGTTTATCAAAGAGATCTGAGCGCGGCATGTGAACGTGCCGGAGTCGAACACTGATCATGGATTTGTATGCGCGCGATCCGTGCCGTATCCATCTGGCTGGCGGCACGAAGCTGCGAAATCCCTTATTTTGTGCGGGGTGCAACCAACGGTTGACAAATTTCAAGCCGCCGTTTGGTGGCGGGAAACTGTCAAAATCCATATACTGAAACAAAAAACAAATGGAGGCAGGAAGTATGATTTTGGCAGATAAGATTGTCCGGCTGAGAAAGAAAAACGGCTGGTCGCAAGAAGAGCTTGCGCAGAAGATGAATGTATCGAGACAGGCAGTCTCAAAATGGGAAAGCGCGCAGACCATCCCGGAGCTGGAAAAAATTTTGCAGCTTGGAGCGTTGTTTGGAGTTACGACAGATTACCTTTTAAAGGATGACATGGAGCTGGAGGAGTTTACATCGGAAACGATAGACAGCGGCGTGCGCCAGATTTCCATAGAAGAGGCGGGAACCTATCTCGTACAGAGCAGGGAATCCGCAAAACGGATTGCTGTCGGGACGTTTCTGTGCGTGTTATCCCCGATCCCGTTACTTTTATTAGGCGCGGCATCGGAGTATGAAAAACTGAACATTTCGGAAAATCTGGCAGGTTGTCTTGGAATAATGCTGTTGCTGTTTTTTGTAATCGCGGCGGTTGCATTGTTTATCTATTCCGGGTTTCAGAACGAGCAGTATGAATATCTGGATAGGGAAGAGCCGTTTGAGTTGCAATATGGCGTGAGCGGAATGGTGCGGGAAAAACAGAAAGAATATCGGAATCAGTACATTTTCTGGAACATCATTGCAACGTGTATCTGTGTGGCGTCCCCGATTCCGCTGCTCGTCGGCGCATTTTCGGAACAGGAATTTCTGATAACGCTGCTGCTGACCGTTACGATGGTGCTTGCCGGAATCGGCGCATGTATTTTTGTGGTGAACTGCAGCACCTGGACAAGCATGCAGAAACTATTAAAAGAGGGCGATTACACGATGGAAGCGAAGCGCAAAAACCGGAAAATGGGAGCGTTTTCCGTAGTTTACTGGCTTATCCTGACTGCAATTTATCTCGCCTGGAGCTTTTCGACGAACACATGGGATAAGACCTGGATCGTCTATGTGGTCGGCGGCGTGATTTATGCCGCGCTGTGTGTTGTCTGGGAACTTGTGATGAACCGGGAAAAATAGAACGCACGCTCTTTACGCTCCTTCTCATAAGGATGTTAGAGCATAATGCGTGCTTCTCGGATGAGGACAGACGATTTAAGGTCGTCTGTCCTTTTCTGTTGCTTGGAATTAAGCAGTTATTTCAGTTAGTGGTCTTAGTGAAGAATAAAAAACAACAGATTAAAAATGTTGATGTACAAAGTTACAATACGGAGCAAAACGCGGCGAAAGTTATTCTCTAATAAAGAATACCAACCGACAGCAGCAAGAAGGTTTCGATAGGCAAGACGATGATTTGTACGACGAACTGTACTTTGACGACAGCCCGTATTGACGCAAAAAGTAAATTTAATACCATATTTTTCAAAAAGGGTATTGAAAACGCAGAGATTTGTAGCATAATAGTGGTGTGGGGTATAACTACTATGAACAATTATGAATTTTTAGAGAAACTAGGATTTTCGTCAAACGAAGCAAAAGTATACGGAACACTAATTAAACATAAAGTGTTAAACGGTTACGAAATCGCAAAACTTTCGGGCGTTGCGCGTTCGTTGGTGTACGAGGTTATCAATCGCCTGGTGGCAAAGGGCGCGGTTATTCGTATAGACGGAGAGCCGAATTTTTACAAGCCTATCGAGTATCAAGACCTTATACGTAGCATCAAGGAAGAAAACGAAAAGAATATTGCCTGCGCCGAACGCGAGCTACAACAACTTGCAACGGAAAACGCCGACGTCGATTATGTAATGAATATAGTGGGCGAAGAAAAATACGTTGCTAAGGCAAAGGAACTTATCGACAGCGCGCAAGCGGAAATTTCGCTGTCCATTTGGCGAGAGCTGTTCGAAGTGCTACGTAGTAATATCGAAAATGCAATATCCCGCGGGATAAAGGTGTATATTTTCACCTTCGAAAGCATTTTGGTCGAGGGCGCAACGGTGTATTCGTACAATATCGACGACGTTTCAACACTGTTTCCATACCGTAGAACAACAATTATAGTCGACGGCGGAGAGTGTTTAGTCGGAGAAGAAGGCGATCGCAACGTTTACGTGCATACGCGCAATCATTCGGTTGTTTCCCTTGCCACCGACGAAATTGTTTTGAATGTTTTTTGGAATAAACTTATCGAAAAAGAAAACCTGTTGTCTAAAGGCTGCTCCGGCGCGGATTTCCTGCAAGCCATACACAATTTGGCGGAGCGCTACGGCATTACCGACGAGATGACCAAGAATTTCCTTGTTTACAATTTTCAAAAGGAGAAAACTCAAAATGGCAAAAAACGTTGAACGATTACAGGCGCGCGAAGCCAAGGAACTTATCCGCCGCGAAAAGCAGTTGGGCGCAAGAAGCAACAAGTTTTATTTGATTTACTTGTTTATGATTTTGTCGCTCATCTACATAACGGACGAAATCGCGTCTACTATATCCATTCAGTTTCAGGCGAATATAGTTACAGAATTCTTCGTAAAAAATATGGGTATGGAATACGGCGCGGGATTATCGCTCTTTTCCGCCATAGGTTTTATTTCCTATCCGGTAACACTGCTTATTATTTTCTATCGTCCCCTTGCGGACAAATTCGGGCGTAAGCCGTTTTTGGTTATTAACACGTTATGTATGGGCTTAGGGCTGTTCCTTGTGTATTTATCCAAAGATATCTACGTTTACATGATAGGCGGCACGTTGATGGGTTTTATGGTCTCGCACGATATGCAATGCGTGTACATACTGGAATGCTCCGACAAAAAGTCTCGCGCCCGTAACTACGCAATCGTAAAAGCGGTGGCGATACTGGGCACGTTACTTGTTCCGTTGCTTAGGGCTACACTCATGCAAAACGTAAGCGAGCGTTGGCACGTAGTATATTTGGTGCCGGCAATTGTCGGTTTTGTAATGTCGTTATTCGCGCTGCTTTTTGCTAAGGAAACAAACGCATTTTTGATTAAAAGAATAGAGTATTTAAAAACGCCTATAGAAGAACGTGAACAACGCAGCAAGGAAGGACGCGAACAAAACGCACAAGGCGGAATTCTGACCGCTGTAAAATTCGCATTCAAACACAGACAATTGCGCTTTTTGATTATTGCTTGTTGCTGCTTTTATCTCGCTTCGTTAGGTACGGCAACGTACAGTACGGTCATGGCAAAGTCGGCGCTGATGACGGAAGAAGAAATAACTCGTGCTTTGTTTCTGTATCCCGTCGGCAACGCGCTGTTTACATTGATTTCCGGTTTTGTGTCGGATAAATTCGGACGTAAAGTAACTATAGTCGCAATGTCTTGTTCGGCGTTGACGTGTTATTTGCTGTTTATCTTTAGCGGTATGTTCAAGTGGACTCCGTATTTGACGGGTTTTGCTATCGGCGGATTTATGGGCAGTTACTGGGGCGCAGGCGATACCATCGGCGGAATTATGTTTTCCGAATCGTCTCCTACAAACCTGCGTTCGTCGGTTACGGTAATCAATACGTTGCTTAACGGAGTTATGGGCGGACTTGCAACAGTTATTACTATGATACTGCTGCCTATCATTCCCGAAAGCATGTTCGGTTATATGTATTTGGGCTTGACGGTTCCAGGGCTTGTAGGGGCAATTGTAATAATGTGGCTGTTTGTCGGCGAAACTCGCGGACTTGATCTTAAAACTGTAACCGGTACGGAATGGGATAAGCCTAAAAAGGTTAAAGAAGAACAACAGGAGGGTGAATAAAATGAATAACAAACGATTTGAAATCGGCGCAAGCGAACAGCCGTTAGATATTATTAAGGAAACGTGCGGTTTCGCGGGCGTTTTTAAGCAAATAGGCGTTATAGGGGATTCTTTGGCATCGGGCGAGTTTGAAAGTCATGATGAAAACGGAAATATAGTTTATACCGATATGTACGAGTACTCGTGGCCCGCCGTTTTAGAGCGCATTACTGGAACAAAATACAACAATTATTCCCGCGGCGGGATGACCGCGCGCGAGTATGTTCAAAGTTGGGCGGACGCAAACGGATTTTGGCAATGGAATCAAGCGTATATTATTGCGTTAGGCAACAACGATTCGTTTGTGTTCGGGCATCCTCTGGGAAGTGTCAAGGACGTCAACGTCGATTGTCCGCAGGATAATGACGATACGTTTTTCGGTAATATGGGCAAAATCGTTTCCAAACTTAAAACAATAGAGCCTAACGCGCGTATTTTTGTTGTAACTCCTCAACTGCGCGGTGAAGCGTGTGATAACGATATCCGTTATATCGCAAGCGAACTCGCCAAATTGTGCGATATGTTTGAGTTTACTTACTTGCTGGATATGACTGCGCATGCGCCCGTATACGATGCAGAAATGCGTAAATCGTTCGGGTTGGGCTTTCATCCGAACCCGATGGGCTACTATGCATACGCGTTGATTGTGGGAAATTATATCGATTACATTATCAGAAGTAACCTGCAGGAATTTGCTACGATACCGTTTGTAGGTACGTCGCTCAAAAACAAAGATTACAAATAGGAAAGGTATTGACTTACCGGTCAAAAGAACTTTATCAGGAAGCTTAAAAAATATGGCAGCCGCGTCAGGAAAATTTTCCTGACG